>JAKQCW010000176.1 GCA_029558955.1 Chloroflexota bacterium | reverse complement strand
CCTGACCTGGAGGCGACGCGCGGCCCGGCGCCGGCCGGCTACACCGTGGATCACCATCGGGTGCAGTTGGGACGCGGCGAGATCGTCTATCAGCGGGCGCGCAAGGCGCTGTTGCGCTGGCGCATGTTCGAGCTCTCCTGGGTGCAGCTCTGTTGGCCCATCGTTGCCATCCAGCCCGGCAACACCATCGGCCTCCTGACGCGCGTGGGCGGAACCTGGTGGCTGAACGCCTGCCGGGTGGTCTACACCTACGACGAAGGGGGCGAGGTGGAGCGGGTGGGCTTTGCCTATGGCACCCTGCCGGAGCACGCCGAGCGGGGCGAAGAGCGCTACGGCGTGGAGTGGAATCACGCCGACGACACGGTATGGTATGAGACGCTGGGCTATTCGCAGCCCAACCATCGGCTGGCGCGGCTGGGCGCGCCCCTGGCCCGGCGTACCCAACAGCGTTTCGCCGCGGACTCGCAGCAGGCCATGCTGCGGGCGGTCGGTGGACGGTGAGCGGTCTCAACGGCCCGCGCGACGGTCGATTCGTGTGAGGTGACAGCAATGATCAACGACACCCCCTTGGTAGAGGCCCAGCGGCTGAGCAAGAGCTATGAAACCCAGACCGGGCCGATTCAGGCGCTGGATCGGGTGGATCTGGCCGTGTACGCCGGGGAATTCGTGGCCCTGGTCGGCCCCACGGGCAGCGGCAAGACGACCCTGCTCAGCCTGCTGGCTGGCCTGGAACCGGCCGATGCAGGTGCGATCACGCTGTTGGGCCAGCGGCTGGGCGACCTGGACGACGACGGGCTGGCCGACCTGCGCCTGCGCTCCGTGGGCATGATCTATCAGAGCTACAATCTCTTTTCTGGCTTCACCGTGCGCCAGAACGTGCGCCTGCCGTTGCAGTTGATGACCCGCCGTCCCCCCTTCGATGCCACCCAACGCACCAACCAACTGCTGGCCGATTTTGGCCTGCCCGACCTGGCGGAGCGCTACCCGGCTGAGCTGTCGGGCGGCCAGCAGCAACTGGCCGCCATCGCCCGCGCCCTGGCCGCCAATCCGCCGCTGATCCTGGCCGACGAGCCGACCGCCAACGTGGACACCAGCATGAGCCGCCAGATCGTCAGCCGCCTGCGCGCGCTGGCCGACGATGGGGAGCACGGCGTGCTGCTGGCCACCCACGATCTGCGCATGGCCAGCCAGGCTGACCGGGTGCTTTCCATGCGCGATGGCCGCATCGTCAAGGAGACGGTGTTGCAGCCGGGGCGTTCGGGGCGCGAGGTGCTGGCGGAGCTGGCTTGAGCGCCGCCTGATATCCCCGGCGGCGTCAGGCTGGCGCGCGCCGGAGCTGCTGCCACACCCAGCCGCGGTCGGGGGCAAAGAGCGCGGCCAGCAGGAAGAACGCGGTGCAGACCAGCACGATGGCTGGCCCGGAGGCGATGCCCACGTAGTAGGAAAGATAGAGTCCGATCACCCCCGAGGCGGCGCCGATGACGGCCGCCAGCGCCATCATGCCGGGCAGGCGGCGGGTCAACAGATAGGCCGTGGCGGCCGGCGTGATCAACATGGCCAGCATCAGCGCCACCCCCACCGTCTGCAGGGAGACCACAATCGCCACCGCGATCAGCACCAGCAGCAGATAGCTCAGCGCATTGCTGGGCAGGCGCAGCGTCGCGGCCAGCACCGGATCGAAGGAGATCACCAGGAACTCCTTGTAGAAGGCCACGATCAGGACGATCACCAGCAGCCCGAAAGCTGCGGTCAATGCCAGGTCGCCGGTGGAGACCCCCAGCACATCGCCGAAGAGAAAATGCACCAGGTCGATGCTGTAGCTCTGCATGGTCGAGATCAGCGCGATGCCCAGGGCGAACATGCCCACGAAGACGATGCCGATGGCCGTGTCCTGTTTGAGCTGGGCGCCCTTGCTGACCGTGCCGATGCCCAGGGCGGTGAGCACGGCCGTCAGCAGCGCCCACCAGAAGAGGGAGCTGCGCGCGCCGCCGCTCACCAGGTAGCCGACCGCCACGCCGGGCAGGATGGCATGGGCCAGGGCGTCGCCAAAGAAGGCCATGCCGCGCAGCACGATATAGGCGCCGACCAGCGCGCAGACAATGCCGACCATGATCGCAGCCGCCATGCCGCGCTGCATGAAGGCATAGGTGAGGGGTTCAAGCAAGAATTGAAGCATCGTGTCCATGAGATTACGGGGGCGACAAACATCAAGGCTGGCCACGCCACATGAAAACGTAGCCAGCTCGGTCAGAGACCGGCCAGAGCAGCGTAGAAGCGGTGTTCAGGCGCTGGCTCGGTCAGAGACCGGCCAGAGCAGCGTAGAAGCGGTGTTCAGGCGCTGGCTCGGTCAGAGACCGGCCAGAGCAGCGTTCGGGCGCTGGCTCGGTCAGAGACCGGCCAGAGCAGCGTAGAAGCGGTGTTCAGGCGCTGGCTCGGTCAGAGACCGGCCAGAGCAGCGTAGAAGCAGCGTTCGGGCGCTGGCTCGGTCAGAGACCGGCCACAGCGGCGTTCAGGCGCTGGCTCGGTCAGAGACCGGCCAGAGCGGTGTTCAGGCGCGGGCTCGATCGGAGACCGGCCAGAGCGGTGTTCAGGCGCTGGCTCGGTCAGAGACCGGCCAGAGCAGCGTAGAAGCGGTGTTCAGGCGCTGGCTCGGTCAGAGACCGGCCAGAGCAGCTATTTTCAAAACAATCTCACATCACCAAAACACCATCACCCAAACACACCTCCGGGTTACGCATTACGCATTACCCACAACACGTATCCGTCAAAGCAACAACACCCGTCTCCGTCTGGATCAGCCGCATCGCGCCGCCGTAGGCGGTCAACAGCTTGTCGGGGACCAGGATCTCGGCCGGGCGGCCCAGGCCCAGCAGTCGCCGGTTGAGCAGCATGACCCGGTCGAAGCGTTCGGCGGCCAGGTTGAGATCGTGGGTGGCGATCATCACCGTCACGCCCCGCTGGCGCAGCTCCCCCAGAACGCTGAAGATCTCCTCCTGCGCGGGCAGGTCCAGGCCGGTCAGCGGCTCATCCATCAGCATCAGCTCAGCCTCCTGGGCCAGGGCGCGCGCGATGAACACCCGCTGTTGTTGTCCTCCTGACAGCTCGCCGATTTGACGGTCAGCCAGCCTGCCCATGCCCACCACCTCCAGGCTCTGATGCACGGTGTCCCAATCACGGCGGGCGGGGCGGCGGAAAAGGCCCAGCTTGCCCACCCGGCCCATCATCACCACATCGGCCACGTTGACCGGAAAGCTCCAGTCCACCTGGCTGCGCTGCGGCACATAGGCGATGCAGATATGCCCGCCCGGCTGCGAGCCATAGACCGTCACCCGGCCGCTGCTGGCCGGCAACACGCCGGCGATCAACTTGAACAGGGTGCTCTTGCCCGCGCCGTTGGGCCCCACCACAGCCACCTGCTCGCCGGCGATCAGCTCAAAGGAGAGGTTTTCCAGGGCAAAACGCCCGTTGTAGCGGGCGGAAACATCGACCAGGGCCAGGATCGGCTGGTCCAGTTGGTGCGGTTCACGCCGTGCGGGCAGCAGCGGCGCGCGGCGCCAGTTTTCCGTGGGCATAGGCTATCGCAGCGCCTCGACAATCGCGTTGACATTGGTGCGCATGAGCGCCTCATAGGTAGGGGCCGCGCCGTCGGGCGCGCTCAGCGAGTCGGTGTAGAGAAAGACCAGTGGGACGCCGGTATCGCGCGCCACCTGCTCGGCCAGGGTGGGGCTGA
Organism: Chloroflexota bacterium; assembly: GCA_029558955.1. Classification (GTDB taxonomy): domain Bacteria; phylum Chloroflexota; class Anaerolineae; order JAAEKA01; family JAAEKA01; genus JAAEKA01. The sequence continues at coordinate 53,666 of JAKQCW010000176.1, read as the reverse complement.
CCGTATTGCCGACGAAGACCGCCCGCACGCCCAGCTCGCGGATGGCGTCCTCCAGTGTGGCCAGCCCCTGGGCCGATGAGCTGCTCATGGCGCTGGAGCCGGAGGCCACCGTCCCTGCGATCTGGAGGCCATAGCGTCGGGCGAAATAGTCGAAGACCTGGTGATCGACCGCCATCCGGCGGTGTTCCGCTGGAATCTGCTCGATCTGCTCTTCGGCCCAGGCATCCAGCGCCTGCAACGTCGCGTCGTAGCGCTGCGCGTTGGTTTGATATAGGGACGCGTTGGCCGGGTCGAGGGCGCTCAGCGCGGCCGCGATGTTGCCGGTCCACACCTGCACATTGCCCGGATCCATCCAGACATGCGGATCGACCTCCTGGTGTTCCGCCTCGCCGGCCGGATGCTCATCCTGATGTTCGTGGCTGCCGGCCAGAGTCGCCACGCCATCGGAGACGGCCACGATCCGGGCCCTGTCGCCGCTGCTCTGCACCAGCCGTTCCATGAACGTCTCCAGCCCCAGGCCGTTGATGAAGATCAGGTCGGCGTTGGCCAGCAGCGCCGCGTCCTTGGGCGTCGGCTGAAAGCTGTGCGGATCAGCGCCGGCCGGCAGCAGCACCGTCAGGTCGATCGCGTCGCCGCCCACCTGGCGCACCACATCGCCGACGATGGTGGTGGTCGCCACCACCTGGGGTTTGGCGCCATCCCTGGCCGGCGCGCCCGCGCAACTGGCCAGCCCCAACGCCAGGCCCAGCAGGATCAGCCAGCGAAGCCCTCCTGCCAGCCCAGCCCCGACCGACGCCCCGCGCTCTGGCCGGTCTCCGAGCGAGCCAGACCGGTGCGTCATCTTGCGAAACACCGCTAACCCTGACATTGCGCACACAGACCGTAGAACTCCAGCAGATGGCCGCGGATCTGGAAATTAAGCCGCTCGGCCAGCTCCTGCTCCAATTCCGAGACCGGGCATTCATCGAACTCGACCACCGCGCCGCAGTCGGAGCAGATCAGATGATGATGTCCACCCTCGGCCAGCGTCAGGCAGACGCCGCGCTCGCCCAGAAAGATAGGCCGCACGATGCCCAGGTTGGTCAACAGCTCCAGCGTGCGGTAGACCGTGGCGCGTCCCAGGCTGGGATAGATGGCCTGGGCGCGCGCCAACACCTCGGCCGGCGTCATGTGGTCATCGCCGCTTTCCAACGCGGTCAGCACCGCCTGGCGCGGCGGCGTCAGCTTGAAGCCCGCGGTCTGAACGGTCTTGGCATGTCGGGTTTCCATCGCATTGTCACCTGATTGAGATTGCGTCTCAGTGAGATCAGGTCTCAATTATCGGCAGGAGGGCGGATCTTGTCAAATCATCGCTGGGCTGCGACGGCACAATCTGCGGGCACGGTCGGAGACCGGCCCGAGCGGTGTGGGGGTTGGGGGCGGCTTGGTTTTGACCGGGAGCGCGCCGCCCGCTATAATGATGTGCAAAGGAGAACAATCTATGGCAGCTACCCCATCCAACATGACGCCGCTGGGCGCGCCCGCGCCTTCCTTCACCCTCCCCGACACCGTCTCAGGCCGCATGGTTAGCCTGGCCGAGCTGCGCTCAGAGCACGCCGTCGTGGTGATGTTCATCTGCAACCACTGCCCCTATGTCAAGTTCGTGCAAGACCAGTTGGCGCAACTGGGACGCGATTACCAGCCGAGGGGCGTCGCCTTCGCGGCCATCAGCTCCAACGACGTGGCCAGCTATCCTGAAGATGGCCCCGAGGCCATGAAGGCGCTGGCGGAGGAGCTCGGTTTCACCTTCCCCTACCTGTATGACGAGACGCAAGAGGTGGCCCGGGCCTATCAGGCGGCCTGCACCCCCGACATCTTCATCTACGACCGCGAGCTGAAGCTGGCCTATCGCGGGCAGTTGGACGACGCGCGGCCGCGCAACGGCCTGCCCGTGACCGGCCGCGACGTGCGCCAGGCGCTGGACGCCCTGCTGGCCGGCCAGCCGGTGAACCCCGATCAGCGGCCCAGCATCGGCTGCAACATCAAGTGGAAGGGCTAGGGTGTACGGCCAGGTACTGGCGTAAAATATCAGCGGCCGGGCCGACGATCTCATAGCTCTCCCAGCCCACCGGCGCCACCAGGGCATAGATGGCAGCCCCCTTGACGTAGTCGTCCTGCACCAGGTGGCGATCGTACCAGGCCAGTTGCTCGATGTAGAAGCCCTCGGGGGTGGTGGTCACATAGCCCTGATCCTGCCAGTAGCCGGTGAAATCCTTCCAGCCATTGCCGGCCGGGCCGGGCCGCCCCTGCACCAGGCCATCCACCCCGGTCTCGGTGATGACCAGCGGCACAGCCAGGCCGGCCGGCTGCAGATAATCGCGGTAGACCTTGCGGTAGCGCAAGGTCAGCCAGCCCTCATCCCCCTCGTCGCTTTCGGGGTGGTTCTGGTTGTCCCCCGCGCCGAACCACATCTCCGGGGCGGAGTATTCATGCAGCCCCAGAAAGCCGTTGTGCTCCTGCACCGCCTGCAAAGCCGGGTAGAAGCTGGGCCAGAGCTCCAGCGGCGGCTGGCCGGTGCCGAAATTGCCCACGCAGGAGCGCACGCCGGCCGCGGCCAGCAGGCGGGTGCGTTCCGCCTCGAAGGCGGCCAGGCGCGCCATCTGCTCGGCCGTGACGATGGTCGGCTCGTTGTAGGCCTCCCAGGCGTCGATGTTGGCCAGGCGTGTGGGCTCGGCGGCGATGGGCAACAGCAGCTCCACGAACTGGCGCGCCGCCGCCGCCGGATTCCAGTTGTCCAGATCGGGGGTGGGCAGCGGCGTGTAGCGGGCCACCACCAGGGTGCGCGGCGAAACGCGCTTGATCTCCGCCACGTAGTTCGGGTCGTACTCCAGCGTCTTGACCAGCGCCACCCCGCCGGTGGCCAGCAGATCGAAAAGCTGCGGGTGGTTCCAGCCCATGAAAAGACCCAGCTTGCTGGGCGGGCCGGGGGGAAAAGGGGTGGCCGCGGGCGTCGGCGTGGGCTGCGGCGTGTCGCTGGCCTGGGGCGCGGACGTGGCCGTGGGTGTGCTGGTCACGGCCGCGACCGTGGGGGTGGCCGTGGGTGAGGTGGGAGAAGGCTGGGCGGTGGGCCGCGGCGTGCGGGTCGGCGTCGGCGCAGGGGTGGGGCCCTTTGATCGACAGGCCTCCAGCGCCAACGCGGCCGCGCCGCTCAGGGCAATCAGCAAAAAGCGCCGCCGGCTGGCCGGCGCGTCGGAATGGGTCGGTTGGTTAGGTTCAGTCACGCCGGAGATTATAGCACAGGGGGATGAGGAAGAGTGAAAAACCAAGCCCCCTCACCTTCCGTCATGCTGAAGCCGCCGAAGCATCCCCTTTGCGCCCCAACGCGGCCAGCGTGCTGGCCGGGTCGTCGCTCAACACCGCGTCGCAGCGCAGCAATCTATACAGCCACAGCCGCCGGTTGGGCCAGGGATCCAGCGGCGCGACCAACTGCCCGCGGCGATGGGCCAGCCAGGGATAGAGCGGGTTGATCAGCAGCAATGGCCACAGCGGCCCCAGCAACTGCACCCCGGCGATGGGCCAGGCCCGTGACAGGGTGATCCAGCCGATGGGCAGATCGGGCGCGGCCGCCTGGACGGCCTGCACCCGGGCCAGCGAAAAGGAGAGGGCCACCGTGCGCGCCAGCACGCCGCCCGCAGCCAGTTCCTCCACCAGGCGGCGGCAGACAGCCGGCTCCAGAAAGCGATCGGTCTTCAGCTCCAGCGCCAGCGCCACATCGGCCGGCAGCAGTTCCGCCAGCTCGGCCAGCGTCGGCACGCGCTCATCCTGGAACTCCGGCCGGCCGCAGGACGCGCTCAGCCGGCGCAGCTCCGCCAGCGTCATGGCGGCTACCGGGCCGCGGCCGTCGGTGGTGCGATCGACCGTCGCATCGTGGATGCAGACGAAGACGCCGTCGGCCGTCAGGTGCAGGTCGGTCTCCAGCGCGTCGGCGCCGTCGGCCAGCGCCTGGCGAAAGGCGGCCAACGTGTTCTCCGGACAGCGCGCCCGGTTGCCGCGGTGAGCCAGCAGATAGGGCTTGGGTTTGCCAGGGATGGCGAGGGCAGGCAGGGGCATGGGAGAGGTAGTATATGCCAAGGCGGCCAGCTTGTCCAAGGCCGTAGATTGTCGACTGTCGGCGGCCAACCCGCGTTTGGCCTGCTGCGACGTTGCCACGCCCGGCGTTCTATGCTACAATCGGGGCCACGCTCCAGGCGCCGGGCGCTTTCACTCGGTTGTCTGCCTGGCGTGACCATGAGAAAAAGCACCGCTCAAGTAAAATCAAACGGACTACTCAGCCGGTGGGTGCGGGCATGTGGATTGAGTAGGCCGCCGTATCGAAATCCACATGCTCGCACCCGCCGGTGGACCAGAATTCGGCGGGCCGGCGTGCCTGCTGCGTCCCTTTTCCAAGAAACGAGTCCTCCATGCAAATGACCCAACTGACCACCAAGCAGAAGATAGCCATCGGCGTGGGCGCTTTGGTTGTCACAGCCGTGCTGGCGCTGGTGCTCTGGTTCCTGCTCACCCACCCGGTGGTGACGGGCGCGATCACCAACATCTCGATCATCATCCTGGCCCTGGTGGTGCTGGTGATGAACGTCTTCCTGATCGTGATGATGTGGCAGATCATCCGCCTGATCGATTTCCTGCTCTTTGAGCTCAAGCCGGTGCTGCAAAGCCTGCAAGAGACCACCAACACGGTGCGCGGCACCGCCAGCTTCGTCAGCGACGAGGTCAGCAGCCCGATCATCGACGTCTCGGCCAAGGCAGCCGGCGTCAAAGGCTCGCTGCGCTATGTGGTGAACAGCCTGAGGAGCGGCGCCGAGCGGGCCGGCGGCGGATCACAGAACACTGCGCCGCCCCCCTGGAACGGGACCGGCCCGGCGACTGACCGCCCCGCTTCCCCCGCCGACCGCGCCGAACCGCCCGCAGCATAGACACCGTCGGGGTTGTCGACTCGTCTGAAAGCCGACAGCTCTCTGACCAAAGGAGATACCCATCGTGAGTGAAAAGCAAAGCTCAAACGCGTTCTTTTGGGGCTTCGTGGCCGGCGCGGTCGCGACCGGAGTCTACACCCTGTTCAAGACGCCGCGCTCCGGCCGTGAGATCGTGACCCAGGTGCGGACCCAGGCCGATCAACTGCTGGGCCGCTCGCAGACCAGCGCACAGGAATGGCAGAAGGCCACCCAGTCGGTCGCAAGCGACTGGCAGACCCAGGCCGAGAAGGCCGCTGGCCAGGCGCAGAGCGCGGCCCAGGATGTCGCCCAGGCGGCAGCGCAACAGGCCGACGCTGTGGCCGAGGCAGGCCAGACGGCCGCCGACGACCTGGCGGCGGCCGCCAAGCAGTCGCTGGAATCCTAACATCCCCTGGCAGGTAACAAAAGGCCGGGCAGTCTGTCGAGGACTGCCCGGCCTTTTGTTTGCTTCGTTGGCCCGGCGCTCAGCGCTGGATATCCAGCCCGGCCTGTTCCCACGAGATCATGCCGCCCGCCATGTTGTGGGCATCGTAGCCAGCCTGGCGCAGGAGTTCCGTCGCCTGGCCGCTGCGATTGCCGCTGCGGCAGACCGCCACCACCGTCTTGTCCTTGGGGATCTCACTCAGCCGGCTGGAAAGCTGGCCCAGCGGGATCAGCGTCGCCCCGGCGATGTGGCCGGCCGCGTATTCATAGTCCTCACGCACGTCGATGATCAACACGTCGGGGTTGTTGCGCAGCTCGTTCACCGTCTTGGCATCGACAGTGGCCGGCAGGTTCAGCGTGGTCGCCGCGGCCGGGGCCGCGGCGGCCGGCCGGGCCGACGCTGAAGGGGACGCGCCGCAGCCGCCCAGCGCCACGGCCAGCGCCAGCGACACACCCAACACCAGAAGAATGCCCTTGTTCCAGCGTTTCATGCTTGCTCCTCGAACCAAAGATCACAAATTGCACAGCCGCCAGCCATGCATCATGCCAACCACTAGATGCACCATCCCCACCCGCCGTTACATCCCCACCCCAATTCAATTCACCATTCACCAATTCACCATTCACCAATTCCCAAGTTCCCCCCTCCCCATCCGTTCCCCAATCAACGCCAGCATCCGCTCCACCCGCAGATCCCACGTGTTCGCGGCCGCCATCGCCTGCCGCGCCGCCACCGCCTGCGCATCCATCCCCTCGGCCAGCGCCTCCTCCACCGCGGCCACAAAGCGATCGGCATCGCCGGCCAGCCGCACCAGCGGCTCGAACTGGCGCAGCTCCGGCAGCGGCGTCGCCGCCACCGGCAGGCCCGCGGCCAGGTATTCATAGACCTTGAGCGGGTTGACGTGGCGGGTTTGCTCGTTCAGTTTGTAGGGGATCAGCCCCACGTCGCAGCCAGCCATCACGGCCGGCGCCTGCTCCGGCGCCACTGCGCCGGCAAATTCCACGTTGGGCAGCCCGCGCAGCCGCGCCAGCTCCTCCTCATCCAGCCCATAGCTCAGCGGCCCCACCAGCCTCACCCGCCATGCAGGCCGTCGCCTGGCCACCGCGGCCAGCAGGGCCAGATCCAGCTTGGCGTTGATGCCGCCCACGACGGCCAGGAGAGGGGCGTGAGGGCGTGGGCGGCTGGGCGACTGGGCCAGGGCGCGCTGAAACGCCTCGAAATCCACCGCGTTGGGCATGTAATGGGTGTGGGGGTTGAGCGGCCGGCGCGCCTCCACCAGGCTCTGCGCCGTGCAGAAGACCAGGTCGGCGCGGGCGGTGAGCTGGCGGTCCAGCTTGGCCTGGCGCTGGGCCTGGGCTGGGGAGAGGCCGGGGTAGGCGCTGTACTCGTCCACCACATGGTAGATGACCAGGCGCGGGCGGAGCTGGTCGATCCAGTGCTGCTGGCCGGGACGGAAGAGCCAGAGGATGGGGGGGGAATGGGGAATGGTTAATTGGGGAGACGCGGCGGCGCGCAGGGCGGACTGGAGGCGGCGGCGGCGCAGGGCGGCGGTGAGGGGGCCGAGGAGGGGGGCGCCGGTGACGGGGGCCAGGGGCGACCAGCGGAAGGCGTAGAGGCCGTCGGCCACGTGGGTCAGCGCCGGCTGCAGCGCGCCGGCCAGGCCAGGCCAGGCGGCCAGATAGGGCTCCTCGCCCACATAAAGCACCGTCGTCGCCCGCGCCAGTCGCCGCGCGATCTGCGGCTTGTCCTGCCAGATCGCGCCGGGCGGGTCGGGGGTGAGGAAGAGGATGGGGGGGAGGGTGGGCATGGCTCTGCCTGGTCGCCGCGTGGATGGCCACAGCGACAGCGGTTCAGTCGTCTGGTCGCCATTGTATCCCGACCGCGTCCCCGGAGCAAAGTCCACGCCTTGGGCGTGGACTTTGCTCCGGGGACGCGGGTGCAGAGAAAGGGTAACCACGCCGGTTGAACAGTGACACAAAAGATGATCTGCATCATATCGGCAATTCTCCCTTTTGTGCTATAATCGTCTCGGCCGCATTGACGCTGTTGTCACCGCAGCCACCAGCAGGTTGTGTGTCCGCTGTCTGACCGACGGCGTGGACTGTGGTTCGACCATCATCGACATCTGGGCGGTGTGGGTGCAGAGGCGAGAGTGATGTCAATCTGAATAAGCCGACCGTGGCATGGAGCAACATCGCCGGAGAACAGAGAAATGCTACGTCTGATTCTGCTTTTCCTGTCGGTAGTGATTATCTTCCTGGTGATCCAGGTGGGCTGGCCGGGACTGATCCCCATCCTCGCCGTGGCAACGGTAGTTTACGCTTTTGTGTTCCTGAAAGATGCGCCCAGCCGGATCCCGCTCACAGTGCTCGCCACCGCCTATGTTTTGCAGGCGCTCTTGCTGGCCTGGGGCTTCCTGTGGACCTTGCAACAGATCGAGGCCGCGCTGACCGTGGACCAAGAGGTGGAGCCAGTCTTCGAGCTGCTGGCCGGTTCAGATGGCCTGCAGAATTTCTGGGCCCTCCTGGGCGGCTTCCTGTTCGCCGCCATCCTCTTCGGTCTGCTGCTGGGGCTGGCGATGCAGCGCAACCGGCGCGCCGCCAACGTCCACGGCGACCAGACTCGCAACAAATCACCGTCGGCCACGCTTTACCGCGTGCTAGGCACGATCCCGGCCAAATGGCTGGTGCGCGATGGCCAGCTCATCACCATCAAAGCGGCCAAGCCGCCCCGCTCCCCCACCACAGGCCCCGGCGAAGTCGAGGTGCAGCGCGGCCACGCTCTGATCCTGGAAAAAGAGGGACTGATCACCGACATCCTGCCGGCCGGCGTACACTGGGTCAACGACCAGGAACGGCTGGCCATGGTGGTGCCGCTCTACGGCCGGGCAGACCGTGTGACGGTCCGCAATGCGACCACCAGCGACGGCCTGCAGATCGCCGATCTGGAGATCATGGTCTTTCACAAGCTGCACACCGACGATGCCACCGAACAGTCCGGCGACGACAAGTTCAAGTTCAACAAGGACATCGTGCAGGAAAAAGTGTGGTCAGCATCAGGCAACACCTGGGAGGCTGGCGTCCTAGGAATCACCGAGCGCGAGGCGCGCGGCCTCATCGCCGGCTACACCATGGAACAGTTCGCAACCATGAACTCGGTCCAACGCGACACGTTCAAGACGGCGCTGGCCGGCAAGGTCAACGCGGTCACCAATGAGTTCTTGGGCGTGAACGTGACAATCACCGGCCTGGGTGTCATCGATGTGCCCGATCTGGCCGCGGAGAAGCTGATGGCCAGTTGGACAGCCGAAAAAGATCGAGCTGTGGCCAGGGCCAATGCTGAGCAACAGAATCACATCCTGATGAGCACGGCCGAGGCGCGCAAAGAAGCGTTCTTCACCCTGGCTCAGGCCATGATCAGCATCCTAGACGATCATCACAGCGCGGGCGATCTGGTGACCATGAGCCTAGTGGAGCAAATGGAGCGCGTGGAGAGCGGCGACTCGGCCGGCAATCCCAACCTGGAACTGGAAACGCTGGGCAAGCTCTATGCCATCGAGGCGCTCAAGAGCCTGGCCGGCCGGCAGGCGGCCCATGATGCGGGGCCAGCAGTGTAGCCGGGCGTCCGGCGCTGACCGACCACGACGCCTCATTCGGCGCCGACCACAGGGGCGACTGGTCGATCTTGATGCCAAAACTGGTCGCCGTGGCGGCCAGCGCGGCCTGAAAGCCGCGGCGATAGCTCTCGGTCTCAGGGTCGTCGAACTGCGCCGCCATCTGCCGGCAGCTCAGCTCCACCCCACGCAGGACATTTTCGATATCGTGTTTGTGCCAGACGGATTGGGACATGGACGCCTTCTTATCACACGGAGTAGCACGTATGTTCTATATCGTATTGTACGCATTCTCTCCTGGCCTGCAAATCCCAGTGACGGCCGCCAACACATGACCGCTCAAGCCTTCAGAGCATAGCCGCCCCCATCTGCGACACCCTCACCATCACCCCCACCGCCTCCGCCGACGGCGTTGCCCTCTTTGCCAAGAACTCGGACCGCGAGCCGAACGAGGCGCATGAGATTGTCTTGCGGCCGGCTATGGATCACGCGGCTGCCCCGCCGGCAACTCCTGCAAAGGTAGTGCTGCTCACGGCGCTGACGGCCGCTTTGGCGCACAATAGCGTGTGACGACGTGCAGAATGGCAGACCGTTGGGAAAGGCTCGAACCATGTTCAACTCGATCGAAGATGTGAAGCAGGCGCTGGCCAGTCAGCAGTATATCGCCTCCGACGAAATCGCCACGGTGCTCTTTCTGGCCGAGCGACTGGGCAAGCCGATCCTGGCCGAGGGGCCGGCCGGCGTGGGCAAGACGGAGCTGGGCAAGGCCTGGGCCGCGGCCCGGCAGCAGGAACTGATCCGCATGCAGTGCTACGAGGGGCTGGACGAGACCAAGGCGCTCTACGAATGGGAGTACGCCAAGCAGATGCTCTACACCCAACTGCTGCGCGACAAGCTCTCTGAGGTGCTGGCCGACTCCGCCAGCCTGAGCGAGGCCGCCGATCGCCTGGCGCGGGAGGAGGATGTTTTCTTCTCCGAGCGCTTCCTGCTGGCCCGCCCCCTCCTGCGCGCCATCCGCAGCGACGCGCCGGCCGTGCTGTTGATCGACGAGATCGACCGCACCGATCCGGAGTTCGAGGCCTTTCTGCTGGAGGTGCTCAGCGATTTCCAGGTCAGCATCCCCGAGCTGGGCACCTTGCAGGCCCGCCACCTGCCCGGCGTATTGCTCACCTCCAACAACACCCGCGAGCTGAGCGAGGCGCTCAAACGCCGCTGCCTCTACCTCTTCATCGACTATCCCAGCGCCGAGGCCGAGCTGCGTATCGTGCGGCTCAAGACGCCCGAGCTGGCCCCCAAGCTGGCGCGCGACGCGGTCGCCCTGGTGCAGCGCCTGCGCGACCTTGACCTGAAAAAGCGCCCCAGCGTCAGCGAGACCCTGGACTGGGCCCGGGCCCTGGTGCTGCTCAACGCCGACAGTCTGGACAAGGCCACTCTGGACAACACCCTGTCGGTGCTGCTCAAGCACGAGGCCGACATTCAACACGCCCGCCGCGCCCTTTCCTCCGGGCGACTGACTGGCTCAGACGCTGAAGGGCGGGCCAGGCCGGGCGCCAGCTTGCGCGGGTTGAACTGAACATGGAACAGCGCATCATCGACTTCATCGCCGGCCTGCGCGCGGCCGGGGTGCGCGTCTCCATGGCCGAAAGCGCCGACGCCTTTCGCGCGGTCGAGACGCTGGGCGCGCAGGATCGGGAGCGCTTTCGGGTGGCCCTGCGCGCCACGTTGGTCAAGGAACCGCAGGATCTGCCCACCTTCGAGCAGCTCTTTCCCCTCTTCTTCGGCCACGATGCGCCGCCCCCCATGGGCAGCGCGGCCGAGGAACTGAGCCCCGATGACCTGGAGCGGCTGGCCGAGGCCATTCGCCGCTTCTCCGGCCGGCTGCGGGAGATGCTGCAACGCCTGCTCGACGGCGAGCCGCTGACCGGCGACGAGCTGGACCAATTGGCCGCGCTGGTGGGGCTGCGCCACGCCGATCACCCCGCGCTGGCCCCCTGGATGGCCCAGCGCATGCTGCGCGCCCTGGGCATGCCCCAGGTGCAGCACGCCCTGCAAGAGCTGTGGCAGTTGCTGGATCAACTGGGCATGAACCGCCAGACGCTGGACCAGCTTCAGCAGTTGGTGCAGGGCAACATGGACGCCATGCAAGAGCAGATCCAACGCTTCGCCGGCGCCAACATCGCCCGCAACATGGCCGAGGAAGGCCGGCCCGAGGCTGGCCCCGACCTGTTGAACCGCCCCTTCCGCTCTCTGACCGACGCCGAGGCGGCCGAGCTGCGTCAGCAGGTGCGGCGCATGGCGGCCATGCTGCGCAGCCGGCTGGCCCTGCGCCAGCGCCGCGGCAAGACCGGCATCCTGGACGCCAAAGGGACGGTGCGCGCCAACCAACGCTACGGCGGCGTGCCCCTGGAGATCCGCTACCGCCGCCGCCGCCTCAAGCCCAAGCTGGCGCTGATCTGCGACATCAGCACCTCCATGCGCCACTGCGCCGAATTCATGCTGACGCTGATCTACGAGCTGCAGGATCAGGTGGGCCGCGCCCGCAGTTTCGCCTTCATCAGCGACATGGAGGAGGTCAGCCCGGCTTTCCAGGAACTGCCGGTGCAGCAGGCGGTGGAGCGGGTGCTGACCGAGCTGCCCCCCGGCTATTACAACACCGACCTGGGCGCCAGCCTGGCCACCTTCGACCGCCGCTTCATGGACGCCGTCGACCATCGCACCACGGTGATCTTCCTGGGCGACGGGCGTAACAACTACAACGATCCCCGCCTGGACCTGATGCAGCAGATCCGACGGCGGGCCAAGCGGGTGATCTGGCTCAACCCCGAGCCGCCGGCCATGTGGGGCAGCGGCGACAGCGACATGCCGAGCTATCTCCCGGCGGTGGACCGGGTCTTCGAGGTGGGCAACCTGGCACAGTTGATCTACGCGGTAGACCGGCTGTTGGTGTGAGCACACAGGTCAACGGGGGCCGCAGCACAGCGTCTCACCGGCAAGATTACATTCTTGTAATGACTTTGCCGATTTTCGAGGTCGCGACTATAATACGCCCTTACAGCCGTTTTGCCCGCGGCTGTCGAAAGGTTTCCGATGTCAATCCTGAACACTGTTTTGAACGTTGTCGGGTTCATACTGATCTTTGGCATTCTGGTCTTCATCCACGAGCTCGGTCACTTCCTGGTTGCCCGGCGCAACGGAATCGTGACGGAGGAGTTCGGCTTCGGCTTCCCCCCGCGCGTGCTCACCCTGCGCCGCGGCAAGGGCCGGCTGGTGGTCGGCGGCCAAACAGTCATCGTACCCGGCGGCTTCGAGTTGCCCGCCGAGCTGGTGGCCGGCTCACGCATCGCCTATGAGACCTCGCCCGACCGGCGGGGCCGCCCGCTGCTCAGCAAGATCGAGCTCCTCGACGGGCCGGAGGGGGCCGACGACGACCCCCAGACGGTCACGCTGATCGATCCGGGCACCATCTACAGCATCAACGCCATTCCTTTGGGCGGCTTCGTTCGCATGCGCGGGGAAGATGGGCCGGCCGGCCCTGGCAGCTTTGCCAGCGCCTCGGCCAAAGCCCGCGTGGCCACCCTGCTGGCCGGGCCAGGCATGAACTTCCTGCTGGCCATCGTCCTGTTCGCCCTGACTGCCATGCTGGGCCAGCCCCAGGCCGTGCCCGGCGCGCGCATCGGCGACATCTCGCCGGGCTCGCCGGCCGAGCAGGCCGGCCTGCAAAGCGCCGATCGCATCTTCCTGATCGACGATGCCGAGGTGCGCAGCGCCCAGGACATCGGCGAGTACATCAGGACGCGCCCCGGCGAACCGGTCACGCTGACCATCGAGCGCGACGGTGAACGCTTCACTGTCACGCTGACTCCGCGCGTCTCACCCCCACCTGGCGAGGGCGCCATCGGCATCGAAGTGCAGCAGGTGCCTGAGCTGGTGCGCAGCGGCCCCATCGAGGCGCTGGGCCAGGGTGTCAACGAGACCGCGCAGTACGTCTATCTCACCCTGTCAGTACCTGCCCTGCTGATGCGGGGCGCCATCGAACCGGCCGAAGCGCGGCCGGTCGGGCCCGTGGCGATCTATGGCCTGACGGCCGGCGCGATCACTGCCACGGCCAGCTCGGGCCTCTGGTACCCTGTGTTGCAACTCATGGGCATTCTCAGCGCGGCCCTGGCAATCACCAATCTTCTTCCCATCCCAGCTCTGGACGGCGGCCGGCTTCTCTTCATTGCCATCGAGAAGATCCGCGGCCGCCGGGTCGACCCCAACTGGGAGGGCGCCATCCATCTGGCCGGCATGGTGATCCTTCTTGGACTCATGGCCATCATCACCTATCAGGACTTCGTTTCGCCGATCCTGTCGCCAGACTGGCTGGCTCCGCTGGGCCGATAGCGGCCCGCGGGACACTTCGGGGCCAGCCGGAGCGTGGTGCAGACCGCGCTCGGCCCCCCGCTCCAACGAGGATATCCTATGCTATGTAGACGCTGTGGCGCCACAATTCACCACGGACTGCGTGTCTGTCCCCATTGTGGCGAACGCCAAGCACGGCAAACCAACCAAATCTCCTGTGCGCATTGTCGCCATCGCGCCCCCGCGGCCTCCAGCGTCTGTCCGCGCTGCGGACAGGTTTTGCGCGCCCGCCGCCTGCCCGGCGGCCTGACCCTCGCGCTGGGCGCGCTGCTGCTAGTCGCGCTGGCCCTCCCGGTGGGCCTGGCAGCCCGCGGGTGGGATGCCGTCCAACAGTCGGCCAAGGGCCAACTGGCCCAACTCGAGACCGGCGTCAACAAACTGGGCGGCAAGGTGCTGGACACCGCCTCCAGCCTGACCATCGACCAGGGGGATCTGTCCACCCCAACGCCGACGCCGATCGTCGTCCTGGCTGCCCTGCCTGAACCGGCCAGCCAGCCAGCCAGCGCCAATCAAGCCATCGTCCTGGCGCCGACCACGGTGGGCCGGGCAATCGGCGGCGGCAACGGCGCAGCATCCATGGCCGACCTGGCCCCCACGGCCGCGGCGGAGCTGGCCAGCCCCACCGCCGAGGCGCCCACCGAAGAACCGACGCCGACGGCCGAGCCGACCCCCACCGATCTTCCGCCGACGCCGACCCCTGAGCCGACGCCCACCGATCTCCCGCCGACGCCGACGGCCGAGCCCACGCCGACGCGGGCTGTCCCCACACCCACGCGAGCCGCGGCTACGCCGACACGCGTCGCGCCGACGCCCACGGTGGTCGCGGCGGCAGCGGCGGCCGCCGCTGCGCCGGGCGCCGGCGCAGCCACCTACACCGTGCAGCCGGGCGACAACTGGTTCAGCATTGCCCAGCGCTATGGCATCACTCAGGAGACGCTGGCTGCCTACAACGACAGCCTGCCTTCCGACATCCTGCAAGTGGACCAGATCTTGCGCATCCCGCCGGCCGGCGCAGTCGTTGCCCTGCCCACAGCCACTGCAACCCCGACCCGACCCACCCCCACCCCGGCCGCCACTGCCACCCCGGCCCCCACGGCGACGCCGGTGATCGTCATGCTGGCCGCGCCCACCCTCCTGACCCCCGCCACTGGCGATGGCTTCACCGCGGGGACCCAGCCGGTGCTCACCTGGAAACCAGTGGCCGGCATGGGGCCCCAGGACTATTACTTCGTGGTGGTGCGCTACCCGCTGCGCGATGGCCGGGCCAGCGCCATCGAAGAACGGGTGACCGGCCCCTCCTTCACCGTGCCCCAGTGGTACTACGATCTGGCCAATACGCCCGACCGCCTGGGGACCTGGTCAGTGCAGGTGCGACGCATGGGCGCCAACAACCAGGAGCTCATCGTCAGCCCCTTCAGTGAAAGCCGGACGTTCTATTGGCGCTAATGGACCGTTGGAGCACCCCTCGCGGCCAGGCTGTCGCCGGCCAACGCCAGGCCAGCCTGCAACGCACCCTGCTGGCGCTGCAAGACCCAGCCCTTCCCCCGGCCGGCGTCGATTTGAACGCGCTCTCCGATCTGAACCGGGAGCAACTGGGGCAGTTTACCCAGGTCTGGAGCGAGCTGGGCCTTGAACGGCGACGCCAGTTGCTGGCGGCCCTGGTCGAATTCGCCGAGAGCCATGTGGACGCCTGCTTCACGCCCATCTGCCGCTGGCTGCTGGACGACGCCGATCCGCTGATCCGCACCCAGGCCATCGAGGGGCTGTGGGAAGAGGAAGACGTGCGTCTGATCAGCCCCTTGATCCGCCGCCTGGAGCAGGACCTCCACCCAGAGGTGCGCGCGGCCGCGGCCGCTTCGCTGGGGCGCTATCTGCTGTTGGGCGAATATGATCAGATCGACGCCAGCGCGGCTCACCGGGTGGAAAGGGCGCTGGTGGCCGCCCATCAGATGGAGGATGAGGATGTGTGGGTGCGACGGCGGACGCTGGAGGCGCTGGCCAACGGCAGCGCCAGTGAGCTGACCCAGATGATCCGCGCCGCCTACCAGGAAGCGGACGAAATTCTGCGCATCGGTGCGGTCTTCGCCATGGGGCGCAGCGCCGATCCCCAATGGAACCGCTCTGTCCTGGCAGAGCTGAACGCTGAGGAGAGCGCCATGCTCTTCGAGGCGGTGCGGGCCAGCGGCGAGCTGGAGATCGAAGAGGCGACGCCTGAGCTGATCCGGCTGCTGGGCGATGAAGATATCGAGATTCGCGACGCCGCGGTCTGGGCGCTGGGACGGATCGGCGGCCGCGAGGCATGGCGGGCGCTGAAGGCCTGCTCCAGCAGCGCCGACGAGAGCCTGGCCGAGGCCGCACAAGACGCGCTGGCCGAGCTGGCCTTCCTGGCCGGCGACGACGCCATGCCCGGTCTCTTTTTCCAGGCCTAGCCGGCGCGCCGGCCGGGCGCAGCGCTATCCGCCATGTCCGCAGCCCTGGAAGTTCTGTGGCAGGTGCTGACGCCCATCTTCCTGCTGGCTGGGGCGGGCTATCTGCTGGCCCGACGCTTTGGGCTCCGCCCGCAGGGCCTGGCCCGGGTCTCGTTTTACATCTTCTCTCCCTGCCTTCTCTTCGACAAATTCAGCCACAGCACCCTGACAGCCGACCAATTGGGCCGCCTGGCCCTCTTTGCCCTGCTGACCATCCTTTGCTCCGGCCTGCTGGCCTGGGCTGTGGCCCGGCTGTTGCGCTTCGAGCGCGTCATGGTGGCCGCCTTCGTGCTCTGCGCCATCGCCGGCAACACCGGCAACTACGGGCTGCCGGCCAATCAGTTCGCCTTTGGCGAGGCGGCCCTGGAGCCCGCGGTCATCTACTACGCCGTGAGCACCCTGATCCTGGCGACGCTGGGCATCTATGTGGCCGCCAGCGGCCGGCGCAGCGCACGGCAGGCGCTGCGCAACGTGCTCTCGGTGCCGCTGGCCTACGCCGGCCTGGCCGGGCTGGCCCTCTGGGCGACCGGGCTGCGCGCGCCGCTGCCCATCGAACGATTCGCCGCGCTGGCCGGCCAGGCGGCCATTCCGGTCATGCTGATCATCCTGGGCATGCAGCTGGCCGACGTGCAGTGGCGCGATCACCTGGCCCCGGTCGGCCTGGCCGCCGCCATCAAGCTGATCGGCGGGCCGCTGTTGGGCCTCCTGTTCGCCGGCCTGCTGGGTCTGAGCGGCATCACCCGCCAGGCGGCCATCGTCGAGGCATCGGTGCCGACCGCCGTGATGGCCATCGTGCTGGCCACCGAGTATGACACGGCGCCCCGTTTCACGGCCAGCGTGGTCATGGTCACCACCCTGATCAGCCTGGCCACCATGACCATCATCCTCACCTACCTGCGTTGAACCATGAGCAAGAAGAAGGCCGTCAGGCCGCCCCAGCTCAGCCCCAGCCAGCGTCATTCGGCCGACGCCCTGTCCGCCGAGGAGCGGGCCGTGCAGCGCGCCCAGATCGAGGCTGAGCAGGCCCAGCGACGCCGCCAGCAGGGCTTCGAGCTGCTGGCCGAAGGCGCGCGGCTGCTGGCTCAGAACCGGCCCGACGAAGCGGCCGCTCACCTGGAGCGGGCCGCCGCGCTGCTGCCTGAAAACCCGGATGTGGCCATCAACCTGGGGGGCGCCTACGTCTTGCAGCGACGCTACAACAAGGCCGTCGCGGTGCTGGAGCGCGCCAGCCTGCTGGCGCCGGACAACGCCATGGTCTGGACCAACCTGGCCGCGGCCTATCTGGGCAGCCTGCAGCTTTCCGGGCCGCAGCAGCAGCGCAAAGCCATTGCCGCCTATGAGGCCGCGCTGCAAGCCGACCCCGCCACCCCCCATGTTCATTACAACCTGGGGCTGATTCATCACGACCGCCAGGAGCACGCTCAGGCCGAGTTCTGGTTCAGGCGGGCGTTGGAAGTTGACCCCAACGACCGCGACGCCCACCGCTGGCTGGCCCGCCTGGCAGCCGCCGCCGAAGCCGACGACGCGCAGCCTGCGCCGCCGGCCGACCGCGCCGATCTGTCAGATGAGGCCGAGCGCGGCTGATCTCCTGCTGAGCTAAGTTTTATGCGCAACAATCCGGTCCGCATTGCCTGGCTCATCCTGCTGACCAGCTTTGTCGTCTTTTGCCTGCTGGCGCTTTCCATCCCGCTGGCGCTGCGCTGGTATGTCCTGCACAGCCAGGTTGACCAGAGCGCGCTGGTGCGCGTGACCAGCGGCACGGTGCTTTTGCAGTCGGGCGCGGACAGCGAGCCGATCGCCCTGATAGACGCGCGCACGGTGGAGCCGGGCGCGTCCATCAGGACGGACCAGCGCGCACAGGCCGTGCTGATCTTCCAGGCCAGCACGGCCGCCGGCCAGCCGGGGCCAGAGATCGCCACGGTCCAGATCTATCCCTCGGCCGACGTTCAGATTGCCCAGGCCAGCCGACCCCGCTTCGGCGTCAGCGCTGATCCCAACCTGTACAGCCTGCACGTCAACAACGGGCGGGCGCGCATCTACGTGGCCGACATGCAGCCCAACGGTCAAACCTTTGACGTCGTCACGCCGCACGGCCAGGCGACGTTGGCGCCAGGCAGCTACGCGGTGCAGGTGGACGGCGACCAGACCCAGATCCTCACCCGCTCTGGCGCGGCCACGGTCGAGACCGATGGGCGCAGCGTGGTGGTCCCGGAAGGCGCCAGCGTCACGTTGTCAGCCAGCCAGGGGATCTCCGGCCCCACCACCGCGGCAGAGAATTTGATCGCCAACGGCGATTTTCAGCAGCCGCTGGGCCCGCCCACCTGGCTGGTGAACAAGTACCCGGTGGACGATCCCACGGCCGGTCAGGCGGAGCTGATCACCGTCGGGGGACGCACCGCGACCCGGCTGAGCCGCATCAATCAGCCGCCGACCCACAGCGAGGTGTCTATCACGCAGGTGCTGGAGCGCAGCGTCCACGATTACGAGATGATGAACCTGGTGATGGACGTGCAACTGCGCTGGCAAAGCCTGCCGGGGGCCGGGGAACAGAGCTCGGAGTTCCCCCTCATGTTCCGCCTGGACTACGAAGACATCTACGGCAATCATCAGTTCTGGACCCACGGCTTTTACTACCAGGACCCGCCGGCGCAGTGGGTGGTGACCGGCGGCCAGAAGATCCCCCAGAACACCTGGTTCTCCTTCGAGAGCGGCAATCTGCTCGACCGCCTCAAGGAGGAGGGACTGCCCCCGCCGGCCACGCTCAACTATCTGAAGATCTATGCCTCCGGCCACAACTACGACAGCCTGGTCACGGAGATCGGGCTGATCGCCCGCTGATCGGCGCATGGCTCACGAGACCCCCCCGCGGAGGGCGTGGCTGCGCAGGCTGGCGCTGCTGAGCGCCGTTCTGCTCTATTTGGCGCTGGCCCTGCCCCAGCTCCACCTGCCCGGCCTGCACTACGACGAAGCCAAGGAGGCGGGACTGAACGCGCTGGAGATCCTGCAACGCCAGGATGTCCAGGCCT
The DNA here is from genome assembly GCA_029558955.1 of Chloroflexota bacterium. Taxonomy (GTDB): domain Bacteria; phylum Chloroflexota; class Anaerolineae; order JAAEKA01; family JAAEKA01; genus JAAEKA01. The sequence continues at coordinate 34,743 of JAKQCW010000176.1, read as the reverse complement.
TTCGCGCCGCCGGCGTGCAGGTGGGGCCGCTCTTCCTGCCGCTGATGGTGCAGGACTACATCGGCGCGCTCAACGTCTATCTGGCGTTGCCGCTGCTGGCGGCCTTCGGCGTCACGACACCGGCCCTGCGCCTGCTGGGGGTGCTGTGCGGCCTGGCCACCCTGCTGCTGGTCTATGCGCTGGGGCGGGAGCTGGCCGGCCGCCAGGCGCGGGGGCCTGAGCTGGTGCAGGCTGGCTGGACGGGCGAGATCGCCGCGCTTTTGCTGGCGGTCAACCCCACCTTCCTCTTCTGGAGCCGCCAGGGGATCTTCGTCACCAACATCGTGGCAACCCTGGCCGTGGCTGCGGTCTGGGCCGCGCTGCGCTGGCAGCGCACCGGCCGGCCCGGCTATCTCTATGGGCTGGCGCTGCTGGCCGGGCTGGGGCTGTGGAGCAAGCTGCTCTTCCTCTGGGTGCTGGGCGCGCTGGCGGGGGTGGCGGTCGTGGCCTGGCTGGCGGGACGGCGGCGCGGCCAGCCGGTCTTTTCGGCCACGCGGCCGCGCCAGATGGCCGTGGCCGCGCTGCTCTTCCTCCTGGCCCTGGCGCCGCTGCTGCTCTTCAACCAACAGACCAGCGGCACGGTGCAGGCGCTCTTCGGCAACCTGGGCCAGAGCTATTACGGCGTGGAGAACGCGGCCTTTCTGGACAATCTGGCGGTGCGGCTGGGCCAGGTGGGGACCTTGCTGACCGGCAACCATCTGTGGTATCTGGGCGACAGCTTCGCCAACGGCTGGGCGCGGTGGCTCTTCGCCGGCCTGCTGCTGACGGCGCTGGGCCTGGCCGCGCGGGGCTGGCGCTCTGGCCGCCAGCGCGCCAGCCTGCCCATTTTGCTGGGCGCGCTGCTCTTCGTGTTGCTGCTGACGCTTCAGTCTTCCTTCACCGTCTCCGATCTCTTCATCACCCACTTTGCCATCATTCAGCCCTTTGTGATGCTGTTGGCGGCGCTGGCCGTGGATGTGATCCTGCTGGCGGCCGGCGATGCAACGTGGCCGGCCGGGCTGCGCCGCGGCCTGGCCGCGCTGGCCATCGCCGGGCTGCTGCTCTGGCTCGGCGCGGACGCGGCCAACAGCGCACGCTATCACCAGGCGCTGGCGCGCAGCGGCGGCCTGGCCAGCCACTCCGACGCCATCGAACGGCTGGCGCAGTGGCTGGACCAGCGCGCGGTCGGGCAGCCGCTGGCGCTGGACTGGGGCATCGACGCCCAGGTGCGCTACCTGACCGCCAACCGGGTGCAGCCGCTGGAGATCTTCGGCTATGAGCGGCTGGATCAGCCGGACGAAGGCTTCGCCGGCCGGGCTGAGCAGTTTCTGGCCGATCCCACCCGTCTGTTCATCGTGCGCATGCCGGAGGAGACGGTCTTTCAGGGGCGGCGTGAGGCGCTGGAGCGCCTGGCCAGCGCGCAGGGGCAGGTGTTGGCGGTGCGGGAGGCGATCTACGACCGCTCCGGCAAGGTGATGTTTGTGATCCTGGGGCTCGACGGCCCGTCCAAGGAATGAACAAGCCCGCCTGCGGTTGCAACCGCAGGCGGGCTTGTCATCCTGAGGCCCGGCGAGGATCCCCTCAGTCGGGGTTATTCCATGGTAAACCGGTGGTCGTCGTGGCCGTTGACCCCCTGCGCCGCCACAGTCCAGGTGTCCTCGGCGCTGTACAGGTCCTTGAGCTTGCCCACGCCCCGCGCCTGCTGCGCGGCATGCACCTGATCCAGCACCGTGCTCTCGTAGGTGGGATGCTCCACCTGGCGGAAGATGCCGATCGGCACCGGCAGCTCCGGATAGGCCATGCGGCTGAGCATGAAGGCCAGGTTCATGTTCTCGCTGTACTCGTCATGCACCAACAGCTCATCGGGGTTCACATCGCTCAGCGACACCACCTCGGGCTGCAAGCAGCGGCTCATGCGGATGCCCTTGTCGCGGTGCTTGCCAAAGATCAGCGGCTTGCCGTGCTCCAGCATGACGCGGTTGTCATCCTTGACATCCTTGTTGGTGACCGGGTCCCAGGTGCCGTCGTTGAAGATGATGCAGTTCTGGAAGATCTCCACGAAGGAGACCCCCTTGTGCTCAAAGGCGCGGCGCAGCACCTCGCCCATGTGCTTCACCTCGACGTCCACGGTGCGCGCCACGAACGTGGCCTCGGCGCTCAGGGCCACGCTGATGGGGTTGAACGCGGTCTCGATGGAGCCCAGCGGCGACGACTTGGTCTTGGTGCCAGGCAACGAGGTGGGCGAATACTGGCCCTTGGTCAGGCCATAGATGCGGTTGTTGAACAGGAAGATCTTGATGTCGATGTTGCGGCGCATGGCGTGCAGCAGATGGTTGCCGCCGATGGAGAGGCCGTCGCCGTCGCCGGTGATCACCGCCACGGTCAGATCGGGGTTGGCCAGCTTCAGGCCGGTGGCCAGCGTGGGCGCACGGCCGTGAATGCTGTGGATGCCAAAGGTGTTCATGTAGTAGGGGAAGCGGCTGGAGCAGCCGATCCCTGAGATGAAGACCATCTTCTCGCGCGGGATGCCCAGCTCGGGCAGCACCCGCTGCATCTGAGAGAGAATCGCATAGTCGCCGCAGCCAGGACACCACCGCACAGCCTGATCCGAGACGAAATCCTTGCGGGTAAGTTGATTGACGTCACTCATGATTATACCTCATCCATAGAACTCCGTTTTCACCACAGAAACCGGAGACCCTGGCGTTTAGCCAAGCAACTCGTCGATCTTGGCGCTGATCTCACTGATCTTGAACGGGCGGCCGCGTACCTTGGTCATGGAAATGACCGGCTTCAGGTAGCGCGCCTTGAGCAGCATGGCCAACTGGCCCAGGTTCATCTCCGGCACGAGAATCCGGTCGAACTGATCCATGATCTCGCCCAGGTTGCGCGGGAAGGGGTTCAGATGGCGCAGATGCACGGCCGAGACGCTGCGACCGCTTTGCTGGGCTTTGTCGACCGCCTGGTGGATGGCGCCGTAGGAGCTGCCCCAACCGAGCACCAGCAGGTCGCCGGTGGGCTTGCCGAAGATCTCCAACAGCGGGATGTACTCGGCCAGCTTGGCGATCTTGGCCGCGCGGTCGCGGATCATGCGGTCGTTGTCGTCGGGCGAGTAGGAGACGTTGCCGGTGCCCGGCTGCTTGGCCAGGCCGCCGATGCGGTGTTCCAGGCCATAGGCGCCGGGCAGGGCCCAGGGCCGCCCCATGGTCTGTGGATCGCGGGCATAGGGGAGGAAAGGCTGGCCATCCTGGAAGTCCGCCAGCATCGGGTGTCGCACATCGATCGGCGGCAGCCGGTCAGGGTTGGGCATAGCCCACGGCTCGGCGCTGTTGGCCAGGTAGCCGTCGGAAAGCAGCATGACCGGCGTCATAGCCCGCACCGCGATGCGGAAGGCCTCGATGGCGGCCTCATAGCCGTCGGCCGGCGACTGCATGGCCAGCACCGGAATGGGGCTCTCGCCGTTGCGGCCAAACAGCGCCTGCAAAAGGTCGGCCTGTTCCGGCTTGGTGGGCAGGCCGGTGCTGGGGCCGCCGCGCTGCACGTCCACGATCACCATGGGCAGCTCCAGCACGACGGCCAGGTTGATGGCCTCGCTCTTGAGCGCCAGGCCGGGCCCGCTGGTGCCGGTGGCGGCAAAGGCGCCGCCGAAGGCAGCGCCGATGGTGGCGCCCATGGCCGCGATCTCATCCTCAGCCTGGTAGGTGCGCACGTCGAAGTTGCGCAGCGGCGCCAGGAAATGCAGGATATCGCTGGCCGGGGTGATGGGATAGGTGCAGTAGACCAGCGGCTTGTCGGCCAGGGCCGCGGCCGTGACCAGGCCCAGCGCCACCGCCTCGTTGCCCGTCACCTTGCGATAATCGCCGGCCGGCAGGGCTGCGGGCTTGACCTTGTAGCGGGTCGAGAAGGACTCGGAGGTGTCGCCGTAGTGATAGCCGGCCTGCAGAGCGCGCCGGTTGGCCTCCTTCACCGCTGGGTTTTTCTTGAACTTGTCGTCGATCCACTCCAGCGTGCTTTCCAGCGGCCGGTCGTAGATCCAAAAGGTCAGGCCCAGGGCGAAGAAGTTGCGTGAACGGTCCGTCTCCTTGGAAGAAAGACCGGGAATGCCCTCGACTGCGTGCCGGTTGAGGGTGGTCAGCCGCACCTTGTGGACCTGATAGCCGGCCAGCGAACCATCCTCCAGCGGGTTGGAGGTGTAATCGGCCTTGCGCAGGTTGGGCGCGGTGAACTCATCCTCATCGACGATGATCGCGCCGCCAGGCTTCAGTTCACCCAGGCTGGCCTTGAGCGCGGCCGGATTCATGGCGATCAGCACGTGCGGGTCGTCGCCCGACGTGAAGATCTCCTGGCTGGCAATGTGGACCTGAAAGCCACTGACGCCGGCCAGAGTGCCCACAGGGGCGCGGATCTCAGCCGGATATTCGGGCAGCGTGCTGATGTCGTTGCCGATGATCGCGGCCGTATTGGTGAACTGGGTGCCGGTGAGCTGCATGCCGTCGCCAGAGTCGCCTGCGAAACGGATGACGACGCTCTCGACCTCTTCCACATTCACCGGCTTGACACGCTCGGTCATACTGTTATCTCCTTACACCGATTTATACACGCAAGAATCCGGCCTGGTGGCCGGCTTCTTGCAGAAAGGGCTGGCGCATCGTGGCCAGAAAATGGCGTCCCACAAACTTGTGCGCTAGTATAGCACCGCCCCCTGAACGTGTCAAAGCTCTCTGGTCAATGCACGGAAGATCAGGAGGAATCGCCGATTTCGGGCCGCGGAAACGGTCATTCGACCTGCGCAGCCCGGCGCTCAGTGCTTGATCGCCAGGATCAGCACCCCGACCGACACCAAGGCGATGCCGAACCACTCGCGCGGGACCGGCCGCTCGCCGAGGAAGATTACCGCAAACAGGGCCACCAGCACCAGGCTGAGCTTATCCACCGGCGCCACCTTGGAGGCGTCGCCGATCTGCAGCGCGCGAAAGTAGCAGACCCACGACGCGCCCGTGGCCAGGGCTGAGAGGACGAGAAAGAGCCAGGTCTTGGAGGGGAGCAACAGGGGATTGCTCCACTTGCCGGTGGCCCAGACGAACAGGCCCAGGACGAGAAGCACCACCGCGGTCCTGATCAGCGTGGCCAGGTCGGAGTTCACCCCCTGAATTCCGACCTTGGCAAAGATGGCTGTCAGCGCGGCGAAGACGGCCGACAGAAGCGCCCACAGAAACCAGTTGTTGGCGGAGGTCATGTGTTGATTCCTTTGCTCTATGTTGCGGTTCAGCGTCGGTCAAAAAACCAGTCTTTGCTGGCGCGGGCAAGGTTCATGGCGCTGCGATCTGGGTCTGCGAGGCAATGAACCTGGTTTCTGATGCGCTGCCTGAGCCGCTGCGGGTGCATTCAAACCGGGTGGGCTCCAGGTGACAGACGCTGCTGTTGTAGCCGGTCCTGCGCCGCTGTGGCCCGCCAAAGCGTCCCATGCCGATGCGGGGTCGCCCATCAGGCCAAGGTCATAGCTGGGCTGCTGCTCAGCGGCAGTCCTTCTCCCTTCCATTCGAAGAGCGACCCGTCGTACACGGCTACGTTTTCGTTGCCGACCATCAGATGGGCCATCGCGTTCAACGTTGCCGCGATCCCACCCCCGCAGTAGGTGATGATCCGTTCGCCCTTGGGGCGGGCTGCCACCAACGCCGAGATTTCGTCCTGCGAGCGCAGGATATCCCACCCGACTGTCAGATCGGTGAGCGGCAGGCAGGTCGAACCGGGGATATGCTCCTGATCGTGCCAGTCCTGCGTCAGCGCGTTCTCGATGACCACAGTACCCTGCCCGAGCGCGGCCTGCACCTCTTCCCGGCTGGCAAACATCTCCGGTTTGAAGGCCGCCGTGAACGACGCGGGATCATACTTCTGTTCGCCCGTTGCCAGCGCGCCCCCGGCCTCCCGCCAGGCGGGCAGTCCACCGTTCAGCACGCGAACATGCTGCACCCCGGCATAGTGCAGGATCCACCAGGCACGCGTCGCGCTTGCCAGCAGGCCAGAGGCATAGACGATGACCTCGGCATGGTTCCCGATCCCGATCTGGCCGATCTGCGCGGCCAGAATCTCATCCGGCGCCAAGGTGTGCGCATATTTGCCGCCCACGTCGGAGAACAGTTGGTGGTCGAAAAAGGCCGCGCCGGGGATATGCCCTTGCAGGTAGACCTCGTGCGCGGTCGGCATCTTGGCTGCTTCCTCAGCGCTCATGCCCATGTAGAACATGATCGTCGAATCGTAGATGCGCAGCTTGGGATCGCCAAGCCGCGCCAGCAGCTCATCAGGTTCGATCAACATCTCTTCGCGTTTCATTGTGCGATTCCTTTTCCAACTGCATCACATGAACTGTCCAATGCCCTCGCCAACTTGGCGTCCGTCCATCTCTGACTCGTCACTGCGCAGCCACCGGCGTTGGGCGCTTGGTTCCACTTGAGCGGCGGCTCTTGCTCGGTCGCGCCAAGCCCATGACCGAAAAAACACGCCCCGTCAGGGATTCTATGCGGAAACAGATCTGTGTTAAAATGCCAATTGCATGAGCTTTGAAGGCCGCCGTGCGGCCTTCAAAGCAGGATAATATCACTACACTCGACCTCCGTCAAGCGCAAAAGTGAGCCCCCAACGCCCAACCTCGCCCCCAAGCGACATTGGAACCAAGACCAGCATAACGGGACAGGCAGCCAATGTCTTTGCAGTTCCTCGGCGAACGTGCTATGATCGCGACGAAAAATCAGTCTTCAGGAGCGCGGATTATGACCAAACAGACAGTCACCCTGGATGAAGCCATCGTCGTAAGTGAAAAGCTCCCACCGTTGGACCGTCTGCGCCTGATAGGCATTTTGTCTAACGGGCTTTGCAGCGAACTGAAACAAGACGCTGAGCCTGTGGACATGTTGTCGCTGGCCGGTCTTGGCGCCGAAATCTGGCAAGCCATCGACGTCACCCAGTACCTGGAGCAGGAGCGCGTAAGTTGGGACCGCTTGATCAAACCCTCGTCCACCACGGAATCGTTGGCGTAGACACCTCGCCCTTTATCTAAGAGAACGCACTGCTGCATTCTCAGCAAGTTCGAATGCTCTCCATTGATCTGGCGATTGCCCGCGTTGAGTGAACTGGGAGTTCCTCCCGGTTCCTCCAGTTTAGTCCCCTCCAGGAGGCCCCCCCCATGCCCCGCACCATCCGCGCCCCCAGGGGCGTGCAGTTGACCTGCAAGAACTGGCTGATCGAAGCGGTCTACCGCATGCTCCAGAACAACCTGGACCCTGAGGTGGCCTTCGATCCCGACAACCTGATTGTCTACGGCGGCCGCGGCAAGGCCGCGCGCAACTGGGAATGCTTCGACGCCATCCTGCGCTCCCTGGAACAGTTGGAGCCCGACGAGACGCTGCTGGTGCAGAGCGGCAAGCCGGTGGCCATCTTCCGCACCCACGAGGACGCGCCGCGGGTGTTGCTGGCCAACAGCAACATCGTCCCCCACTGGGCCACCCAGGAGAACTTCGACCGCTGGGAGCAGCAGGGCCTGATCATGTTCGGCCAGATGACGGCCGGCTCCTGGATCTACATCGGCACCCAGGGCATCCTCCAGGGCACCTACGAGACCTTCGGCAGCCTGGCCCGCCAGCAGGGCTGGAGCAACGGCCTAGCCGGCAAGCTGGTGCTGACGGCCGGCCTGGGCGAGATGGGCGGCGCACAGCCGCTGGCCGTCACCATGAACGGCGGCGTAGCCCTGGTGGTGGAGGTCGATTCCTGGCGCATCGAGCGCCGGCTGGCCCACCGCTACCTGGATGTGGCCACCGACAACCTGGAGGAGGCCATGACCTGGGCCGAGGAGGCAAAGACGCGCGGCGAGGCCAAAAGCATCGGCCTGCTGGGCAACGCAGCCGACGTGCTGCCGGAGCTGGCGGCCCGCGGCGTGCGCCCCGACGTGGTCACCGACCAGACCAGCGCGCACGATCCGTTGCTGGGCTACATCCCGGCCGGCCACACCCCCCAGTCGGCCGCCGAATGGCGGGAGCGGGACCGCGCCGGCTATCTGGCGGCGGCCAACGCCAGCATGGCGCGCCACGTGGAGGCCATGCTGGCCATGCAGCGGGCCGGCGCAGTGGTCTTCGACTACGGCAACAACCTGCGCCAGCGGGCCTTCGACGCCGGCGTGCAGGACGCCTTCGCCTACCCCGGCTTCGTGCCAGCCTTCATCCGTCCCCTCTTCTGCGAGGGCAGCGGCCCCTTCCGCTGGGTGGCGCTCAGCGGCGACCCGGAAGATATCCGCGTGACCGACCAGATTATCCTCGACCTCTTCCCTGAGAATGAACACCTGCACCGCTGGATCACCATGGCCCAGGAGCGGGTGGCCTTCCAGGGGCTGCCGGCGCGCATCTGCTGGCTGCGCTACGGCGAGCGGGCCCAGGCCGGCCTGGCCTTCAACCAGGCGGTGGCCGATGGTCGGGTCAAGGCGCCCATCGTCATCGGCCGCGATCACCTGGACAGCGGCTCGGTGGCCTCCCCCAACCGCGAGACCGAGGCCATGGCCGACGGCTCCGACGCGATCAGCGACTGGCCGATCCTCAACGCGCTGATCAACGCGGTCGGCGGCGCCACCTGGGTCAGCTTCCACCACGGCGGCGGCGTGGGCATCGGCTACAGCCAGCACGCCGGTCAGGTGATCGTGGCCGACGGCACGGAAGCTGCCGCCCGCCGCCTGCAGCGCGTCCTCACCACCGACCCTGGCATGGGCGTCGTTCGTCACGTGGACGCCGGCTACCCCGAGGCCATCGCCTTCGCCCAGGCCGCTGGGGTGCAGGTCCCCATGCTGGCCTAGGCCAGAAAGGAACCCCATGACCGACCAGCCCCCCCGCCGCGCCGTGGTCCCCGACGATCTTTTCCTGATGCGTTGGCTGCAATCCGCGGCCATCGCGCCCGATGGCCAGGCCGTGGCCTATGCCGTCGCCAGCTACGACGCGGACGCCGCCGCCGACTATGCCCACCTGTGGCTGCTGCACCTGGCCACCGGCCAAGCGCGCCAGCTCACCTATGGCCAACAGGAAGACAAGAACCCGCAGTGGTCGCCCGATGGCCGGCATCTGGCCTTCACCTCGACCCGCGGCGGCAAGGCGCAACTCTTCATCCTGCCTGTGGACGGCGGCGAGGCGCGCCAGATCACGCAGTTGCCGCAGGGGGTCGGCGGCGGGCTCGCCTGGTCGCCCGATGGCAGCCGCATCGCCTTCACCGCGGGACCGCCGCCGCCCGCGGGCGACAGCCAGCCCAGGCCCTATCGCATCACCCGCGACATCTATCGTTTCGACGGCATCGGCTACCTGGATCCGGCCGTTCAGGACATCTACGTGGTCGCGGCCACGGGCGCGCAGGCGCCCATGCAGTTGACCAGCGACCTGGCCTCCAACAACGACCCCCAGTGGTCGCCCGACGGTCGGGAAATCCTCTACAGCGCGACCATGCTGCCCGACTCGCTGCGCTGTTTTCATCCCCGGCTGCGCGTCGTCGATCTGCAAGGCCAGGTGCGCGAGGTGGTGGACGAGGGGATGCACGTGGTCTGCGGCGCCTGGCTGCCCGACGGCCAGCACATCGTCTTCGCCGGCGCGCCGGAAGGGCTGCCCATTGGCTCCAAATCTGACCTCTACCTGGCCAGCGCCGCGGGTCGGGGCGAGATCAGCAACCGCTCGGCCGGCCTGGCGGTGGGCGTGGCCAACCGGCTGCAGGCGGACATGCCCTCGCAGTTGACACGCGCGACGCCGAAGCTGCTGGTGGCGCCCGATGGCCAGTCCGCGGTGGTGCAGGTGCAGGAAGGTGGGCGCGTGGCGCTCTATCGAATCGCCCTGCACGGGCCGGAGCAATGGCGCTGCATCGCGGGCGGCGAGCGCGCCTGCATTCCGCTGGACATCAGCCGCCTGAGCGGCAGCGTGCTCTTCGCCGCGTCAGACTGGCATGAGCCGCTGGACCTGTGGCTGCTGCCGCGCCCTGACGCGGCCGAGCAGCGCCTCACGACGCTGAATGCCGATCTGCTGGCCGGCCTCCAGCAGGCGCAGGTGGAGCGTCTGCTCTTCTCCGGGCCCGACGGCGCGCCGGTGGAAGGGTGGATGATCATGCCGGCCGACGGCCAGCCCCCCTTTCCCACCGTGCTCTACATCCACGGCGGCCCCCACGGCGCGTTTGGCGCGATCTACCATTTCGACAGCCAGATGCTGCTGGGCGCGGGCATGGCTGTGCTGATGATCAACCAGCGCGCGTCCACCGGCTATGGCGACCCCTTTGCCACGGCCATCAAAGGCGACTGGGGCAATCTGGACTACGGCGACCTGATGGCCGGGCTGGACGAGGCCATCGCCCGCCAGTTGGCTGACGGGGAGCGTCTGGGCGTCTGCGGCGTCTCCGGCGGCGGCAATCTCTCCTGCTGGATCGTCAGCCACACGCACCGCTTTAAGGCCGCCGTGCCGGAAAATCCGGTGACTAATTGGCTGAGCTTCTATGGCGTCAGCGATGTGGGCGTTTGGTTTGCGGTCGAGGAGTTGGGCGGCCATCCTCATGAGATTCCTGAGGTGTACCGCCGCTGCTCGCCCATCACCTATGCGCACCACTGCCGCACACCCACGCTGTTGGTGCAGGGCGAGAGCGATTGGCGCTGCCCAGCCGAGCAGTCGGAGCAGTTTTACACCGTGTTGAAGGCCAACGGCTGCCCGGTGGAGATGCTGCGGCTGCCTGACAGTTCGCACACCGGCTCACGCGTGGGCAAGCCGGCCATGCGCCGCGCCCAAAACGAGGCGCTGCTGGAGTGGATGCTGCGTTACGTGGTATAGTCGCGCTGCCCCTCTGCCATTTCACCCATTGATTCGAGGTATGCCATGACAACACTTTACGGCGGTATCGAAGCTGGCGGCACGAAGTTCGTCTGCGCCGTGGCCAGTGGACCGGGCGACGTGCGGGCCGAAGTGCGTTTCCCCACCACCACCCCTGCCGAGACCATCGGCCGCTCTATCAGCTTTTTCCAGGAACAGGCGGCCAACGCGCCGCTGGCAGCCATCGGCATCGCGGCCTTTGGCCCGGTGGACCCCAACCCGGCCTCGCCAACCTTCGGCTTCATCACCACCACCCCCAAGCCGGGCTGGGCCAACGCCGACTTTGCCGGCGCGGTGGGCCGGGCGCTGGGCCTGCCGGTCGGCTTCGACACCGACGTCAACGGCGCGGCCTTGGGCGAACACCGCTGGGGCGCGGCCCAGGGGCTGGACACCTTCCTCTACCTGACCATCGGCACGGGGGTGGGCGGCGGCGGCATGGTGAGCGGCCGGCTGATGCATGGCCTGATCCACCCGGAGATGGGCCACATCCGTATGCCGCGGCCCAAGGATGACGATTTCCCCGGCATCTGCCCCTACCACGGCGACTGCTTCGAAGGGCTGGCCTGCGGGCCGGCGCTCAAGGCGCGCTGGGGCCAGCCGGCCGAGACCCTGCCCGCCGACCACCCGGCCTGGGAGCTCGAGGCGCAGACCATCGCCCTGGCGCTGTGCAACTACATCTTCACCCTCTCCCCGCAGCGCATCATCATCGGCGGCGGCGTCATGGCCCAGGAGCAGATGTTCCCCCTGGTGCGGCGCAAGGTGCAGACGCTGCTGGCCGGCTATGTGCAGTCGCCCGCGATCCTGGGCGCCGGCATCGACAGCTACATCGTCCCCCCTGGCCTGGGCAACATGGCCGGCGTGCTGGGCGCCATCGCCCTGGCGCAGTCGGCGACGTAAGAGGGAGGAGATGCCATAGCCGCCGGGCGTGAAGAACGGTGAATGATGGAAGGCGCGGCCGTGGCCTTTCCGCCATCTACCGCTTCTGCTCGGCGGCTGGGACTTCGCCCGACCACCCTGTGCGCACAAGCGTTTGACCCGACCGTCAAGCCGCACTATAATGCCGGTGAACGATCGCTCTTGGCGGCTCTCGCCCTTGATGCACAGGCTTACAGAGGAAATCGATGACCCACTCGCTCACAGTCAACTTGCCAGATCATCTCTATCGGCAGTTACAGCGCCAAGCGCAGGTGGTCAACCGCCCGCTGAACGAGGTGGCCGCCAAGGCGCTGGAAAGCCTCATGGTCCCGGTGGAGAGTGATCTACCCCCTGGGCTGCAAGCCGAATTGTCGGCCATGGCCTATCTGTCCGACGACGCACTGTGGCAGATAGCTGGCAGTGTCATGAACAATGACAAGGCTGCCCTGTACGATGTCCTGCTGGAGCGCCGTCGGTTAGGCATGCTGACGCCGGAAGGGCAAGCTTGGCTCGACACGCTGCGTGATGAGGGGGATGCATTGATGCTGCGCAAGGCCCAAGCCTACGCGCTGCTCAAGAGCCGCGGCCACAAACTGCCGACGCTGGACGAGCTGCGCGATCTGCGATCTCGACCATGACCGCCCATGTCCCGGCCGAATTACGCCGCCAGGTCGCCAAAGATGCGGGACACCGCTGCGGCTATTGCCTCTCTGACGAGCTACTGACCGGCGTCTCTCTCGCCGTGGATCACATCGTGCCGACGGCGAAAGCGGGCGAGACCGCGCGTGAGAACTTGTGGTTGGCTTGTCGGCCCTGCAACGAGTACAAGGGGAAGGAAACCCACGCTCCTGATCCGCAAGATGATGTCCCATCCCGTCGCGATGGCCGCCCAGATCTACATCGCGTGATAAAGCACATGCCGGTGCAAGCGCATCTCCACCTGCGCACGAAAGACCGATTTTCGGCCGCGCTCTGACGGATCAATTTCCAGTGTCAGGCGGCGGGGGATCGCCCCTGTTTGCCTCTCCGCTGACGCCGCCCTCCCTGGGCTGCGACGCCGGCGGCTGTTTGCGCGGCCGTTCCAGGGCCGACGCCGCCGCCTGACGCACACGGGGATCTTCCGCCTCGTCATCACGGCATGCGGTCAACGCTGACTCCACCTGGTCGTCGCCCCATCTGCCCAGCGCCAGCGCGGCCGCGCGGCGCACCATGACCGCGTCGTCGGTCAAGAGGGGGAGCAAGGCAGCCTGGACGGCCGGCGCATCGGAACTGCCATCTTTGGCTGGCGGCAACGGATCGAGCCGGGCCAGCGCCTCGCCCGCGCTTTGACGCACGGCCGCATCCGGGCTGGCCAGCAGGCCGGCCAACGCGGCCACGCTTTCGTGAGTCGTGGGCAGGGCGCCCAGGCCGTCGGCCGCCGCGGCCTGGGTCAGCGCGTCGCCGGTCGCCGCGGCCTCCAACAGCGCCTGGCGTGCAGCCTTGCCGCCGATCTGCCCCAGGCCGCGCGCAGCTTCCGAGCGCAGCAGCGGGTCGGAATCGCCCAGCAGGTCGGCCAACGCGGCCATCCCCTCGCGACCGGGATCGCCCTCAGCCAGGGCCTCTGCGGCCAGCCAGCGATCGGCGGGGCGGCCGCTGTGCAGCGCGGCCAGCAGGTCCCTGCGCTGATCGGCGTTGAGCTTGGGGCCGGCGCCGATCTCGGGGGTCAAGCGTTGGAGCCAGCTTTGCAGGTTTTTGAGGATGGGCAAGATGGATGCACTCCGAGCCGGGCACGGTCGGAGACCGGCCCGAGCGATGGCGGTGTGGGGCACGGTCGGAGACCGGCCCGAGCGGTGATGGCGTGGGGCACGGTCGGAGACCGGCCCGAGCGGTGATGGCGTGGGGCACGGTCGGAGACCGGCCCGAGCGGTGATGGTTGCCGTTTGGGGCTAGGCGAGAAACAGCTCGCGGGTTGGGTCTTGCAGCAGCAGGTAGAGGCTGGCGCCGCCGGCGATGGTGCCGATGGGCGCCAGGGGGATCTGCAGCACACCGGCGATCATGGCCCAGGTGCGGCCCCACGGCTTGAGCTGCCACAGCCCCCAGCCGATGGCCAGACAGGCCATGGCCAACAGCGCCTGAAAGCCGGCCACCAGCAGCAGGGTGGAACCCAGGAACCAGCCGGGCAGGCGGGCCAGGAAGGCGCTGGCCTCCAACAGCACCGCGGCCACCGGGATGAGAATCGACGCCGCGGCCAGCATCAGAAGAAAGCCGCCCACCAGAAAGTAGTAGGCCGCGATCAAATTGACTTTGTTGTAGGTGGTGAGACGCATGGCAGATGGTGAACGGTCATCGGTGAACGGCCGCCGGTGACTGAGCAACAGCCGGCCGCCGCTTGCCGGTCGCCGGCTACGGGCTGACCTGCACGAAGGCGTTGTCTTTGACCTGGAAGATGTAGACCGTGGGGTTGGTCAGGTCGCCGCGGCTGTCGAAGCTGAGCTGGCCCAGCAGGGAGCTGACCTTGCTGCCGTGCAGGGCCGCAGCGATCTTGTCCGCGTCCAGGGAATTCGCCTTCTTGACCCCCTCGGCCAACAGCATCAGCGCGCTGTAGCCGTTGATCGAATAGGTGTCAGGGTTGCGGAAATCGACGGCCTGGTAGTCCTTGATCCACTGGCTGTCGGCCACAGTGACCGGGCTGGGGGCAAAGGCGCTGACATACATCCCCTCGGCCGCGCCGCCCGCCTCGTCGATGGTCGCGGAAAGAAAGGCGCCGTCCGAGGCCAGCATGGGCTGCGTCAGGCCAGCCTGCACCAGCGCGGCCCGCAGGTAGGGGGCCTCGATCTCATAGCCGGCGTAGAAGATCGCATCAGGGTTAGCCTGCTGCACGGCGCTGACTTCGGCGTCATAGCGCTCCTGGCCCTCGGCCACCTGGCGGGTGAGCACCACTTCGACGCCCAGATCGGTCAGGGCAGTGTTGATCTCGCGGCCCAGCCCCACGCCATATTCGGTGTCATTGTGCAGCACCGCGACCCGTTTGGCGCCCAGGGTGTTGGCCAGGAAGCCGGCGTCGACCTGCGCCTGCATGGCGTCGTTGGCGTTGACGCGAAAGAAATTGTCGTAGCCGCGCTGGGAAATCGAGGTCTCGGAGGCGGTTGGCGTTATCACGATGATGGGCAGGTTCTTGTAGACCTCCATGGCCGCCAACGCCTGGCCGCTGTTGTAGTGGCCGATCACGCCCAGCACCTGATCGCCGCGGGCCACGGCCTCGCCGATCTGCGTGGCCACTTCCACCGCCACATCCGAATCGGACTCATCGTCCATGGGCGCGATCTTGACGGTGTAGCCGAGCAAACCGCCCTGTTGGTTGAGCCTGGCCGCGGCCAGCCGCGCGCCGCCCAACACCGTCTGTCCGCCATTGGCCTGAAAGCCGGTCAACGGCGCAGCCACATAGACCGTCACCTCGCCCTTGGGCTGTTGGGTGCAGCCGGCCAAGGCCAGCGCCAGCAGCAGGGCAATTATCAACCATTTACGCATTCTCTGACCTCCATGCGTAACTTAACGTCTGTTCTGCGGGAATCGTTTCCGGTCACGGGCTGCCAGCAGCGGGTTTCGCATCATTTCCCTGAGCCCAGCGTCCGGTAATCATAGACCTCGTTGATCGAATCGACCACATCCTGCAGGCCGGCGACCTCGCTGGCGATGTCGGCGCGCAGGCGTTCGGCGCGGTCGCTATCGACCTCCTTGCTGCCCACCAGCAGAATCTGGCTGTAGACGGTGCCCAGCGCGGCCAGCGAGCTGTCCAGTTGCAGATCGGCGCGCTGCATGCGGTTCTCCAGCTCGGCGATATTGACCTGCAAGCGGCGCTGGTCAGCCAGGGTGGTTTCGATTTGCCGGCGCACCCGGTCATCCTGCTCGCGCTGCAGCCGCTTCTCCAGCGCGGGGATGCTCTCGCGCAGTCCCTCGCGGTCGCTCTTGATGATCGGATCGCCGCGAAAGGAATCGAGCCGGCGAGCCAGACGCACCATGTTGCCGATCCAATCGTAGATGTCGCCGGTGGTGCGCTGCATCCGTTCCTTGAGGATGCCATCCTTCTGGCCCTTGATGGCGGCCTTGATCTGAAGGTGATACTCCTCGGCCTTGCGCATTTTCTCCTTGAGCGACCGGTCGCGCAGCCCGCTGACGTCATATTTCTCACGGAAGAGTCGCTCGACTGCCTTTTCGCGCTCTTGCGGATCCTTGACGCCGCTGAAGGTCATGGCGGCCACGCCCAGCGCGCCCAGCAAGAGCCAGGTCCACGCGCCCCACCAGGGCAGCGCGCCCGGCAGGGGATTGG
This sequence comes from Chloroflexota bacterium, assembly GCA_029558955.1. GTDB lineage: Bacteria > Chloroflexota > Anaerolineae > JAAEKA01 > JAAEKA01 > JAAEKA01. Next base: position 18,639 of record JAKQCW010000176.1, on the reverse strand, counting down.
GCAGGAAAAAGGCCAGCAGGATCGAGCCGGCCAGGATCACCGCGTTCTCGACGCGAATCAAGGCGTGTTCGAAGATGGCCCGCTGGGCTTGACGTTCGATGGTGTCGTGGATCGATTCACGGGGCATGGGCTTGTTCGGCGCGAGCCGCCAGCCAGCGCATCAACGCCTGCTGGCACTCAAATGAACGGCGTCCGGCCGGAAGGCCGGCGACGCGGCGAAGGAAGCGCTAAGGCTCGGGTTTCAGGAGGATTGGACATCGTGGGGCCGGTTAGAAGTAGGAGCTCAACAGCCGGTAGAGGTTCCGAATCGTGTTCAGATCGCCCTGGCGCACCTGGCCGCCGCTGCTCTCAGCGATGGCGCGCAGCACGTCGTAGTCCGCGTCCTCGCCAAAGGCGATGGCGAAGATCACCACCGGCGTCCCCTGGCTGTTGCCGCGCTGGATCTCGCGCTGCAGCTCGCTCAGCGTGGTCAGCGAGTTGTTCTCCCGGCCATCGGTCATCACCACGATGGCGTTGATGCGCTCGGCGTCGCCAAGCTTCTGCAACCGGTTATAGGCCGTGCGCACCCCATCCAGAAGCGCGGTGTTGCCATAGGCCTGGAGCCGGTCGATGTCGCGCTCGATCTGCGAACGGTTGTTGGCCAGCGCGTCCAAGGGGGCGATGTTGTTGACGGTGCTACCGAACTCCACCAGGCCGACGCGTTCCTCGTTGCCTTTGATTTGAGCCATGAACTCACGCAGCGCTGCCTGGGTGGCAGCCAGCTTCTCGCCTTCCATGCTGCCGCTGGTATCCACCACCAGGAAGATGTTGGCCTTGCGCTTGGTGAATTGCCAGACATTCTGCACCACATCCACCACGGCCGGCCCCGGCACCTGCAAGGTGGTCTGCGGCTGGCTGGCATCGACGCCGTTGGCCGCGGCGATGGGGCTGTCGGCCAGGGAGACGGACAGATCGGCCGGTCGAAAGCCCGATTCGAGCACGATTCGTTGCGCCTCGGCCGACTGCATGAAGTCACGCAGCGCGCGCCAGGTCTGGCGCTGGTTGTCGGTCACATTGCCCGCTTCCAGCAACGCTAACGGATGGTCAGCCCACAGCGTGCCCTCGCTGGGATAGAGCGCCACCAGGCGATCGCCAGAATTCTGGCGGTTGTGGTTGACCACCAGATGCTCCTGAACCACGAAGGCATCCAGGAAGGCGCGTCCCTCCTGCCGGATGCGCTGCATGATGGCGGCCTCCCCTTCGCCGTAGAACTTGACGGTGCGCTCCACCGCGGAGACGTAGTCCAGCGTGCTCTGGGCGGTGGCGTCCTGCTCGGTCAGGCCGCGCGTCTTGCCGGCGCCGGCGTAGAACTCGGCCAGCGTCGCCAGCAGGCCGCTGGCCACGTTGGCGCCGGGATGGCTCCAGCGAAAGTTGGGATCGGCGGCCGCGCGCTGCTGGATCTCCTGCCAGCCGGTCGGCTGATCGGGCCAGCCCAGGCTGCGCGCCACATCCTCCCAGGCCGCGATCACCACCGGGCTGATGGCAAAGCGCACCGATTCGCCCACCAGAGAGGGGGCGATCGCGCCTTCCTCCACCTGCTGGGCCTCGCTCCAGCGCCGGTCGAGCTGATCCAGCCAGATGCTGGAATCGGGACTCATGGCCTGGAAGGTGGGGCCGGCCAACGCCTCTTCGATCATCACGTCGGGCGTCAGCTCCACCAACTGCACCTGCATGGGCTGGCGGTCTGTCGTGCGCAACTGCTGGGCGTTGAAGCGATCCACCAGGGTGCGCATCAGCTCCGCCTTGTCCGGCGTGGAGGCCAGGGTCAGGGAGGCTGTGCGACCATTTTCCTGCGCGCTGGGCGTCTGGCTGATCGGGCGGCTGTCCCGAAGGAACAGCGACAGCACCACGCCGCAGATGCACAGGAAACTAATCAGAGTCATCGCGCTAATGACGATGGCGCCGATGCGCTGTGAGCGCTGGCGGGCCGCCTGCTGTTCTGCCCTGCTCTGTTTTGGCTTGCTGCTCATGGCGCTCACCTCACCGGCCCACGTTCAGATCGAACCAGCGCAGCAGCGCCAGCAACACATCGCGGTCAGGCGAGCGCATGGCATCGGTGCGGGAGACGATGGGCGCCACCCCCTGGCTGGCCCAGCGGGTGAAGGGGCTGTTGGGCTGATCGACGGAGACCGAGGCGTTGACTGGCCGCAGACCAGAGCCGACCGCCTGGGCCTGGACCTCCGGGGAGAGCAGAAAGCGCTGGAACTCCAGGGCGGCGTTCTTCTCGGCCGCGCTGGTCTCCGGCCCCATCCAGATGGTGAAGGGGAAGTCGAACCAGGTGACGTACTTGGGATAGAAGATCTCCAGCGCCTCGCCCCAGCGGGTCTGGATTCCCTCCATGTTCTTGAGCAGGTCCGCCTCCAGCAGTTGGCCGCCGTCGCCGGCCGAATAGCCAAAGAGGGCGAAGTCCTCGGCGGTGTAGGCGCTGCCGCCGCCCAGGTCGGTGGTGCTGCCCATCAGCTCGCCCAGCCAACGCTGGAAGGCGGGGTCGGTGACCTCAGCCGTGCCGATGTTGGTCTTGTCGTAGTATTCGCCGGCCGCGGCCACCATGGCCGCCAGCCCGCCCACATTCTTGCGCGGGTTGGGCACCACCAGCTTGAAGAAGCCCCAATCGGGCTGCCCCCCCAGCGCCGGCCAGCCGCCGGGGTTGATGGCCGCGTCATGGATCGCCTGCCAGTCGATGTCGCCCACCTGCGCGGTCAACGCGTCGGCCCGGCTCTGGTAGAGACCCCAGGCAAACAGGCTGAGGGCAATGGGACGCGCCCGGTATTCGCCGTCGGTCAGGAACACATCGCGACCCAGCCGCTCCTTGTAGGCCACGTTGGCCAGCTCGGGCAGATAGCGGCTATCGGGGATCCAGGCGGTGGGAAAGCGCGCCAGAGACGCCTTCTCGGCGTCGGTCAGGTTTTGCAGATCGGCGTCGGCCGGCAGGACGCCGAACTCATCGCGGTCGAACTTGCCCAGGGCGGAGAGGCCATCCATCGAGATCACCTCGACCTGGATGGTGTTGCCCTCCAGCGTGTGCTTCTCAGCGTTGAACTGTTTGGCGGCCTGGCTGACCCAGTCGTAGACCGGCAGCGCGGTCAGCACACGCACCTGGATGGGGCCGCGCTGCTCGGGCAGCAACGACGTGCTTGACGGGCTGTTGATGGTGCGCAGCAGCGCGGCCACGCCCACCAACACCAGCGCGGCGACGATTATGACGATAAAGATGACGCGGGTTCGATTCATCCTGATTTCTCCGGTGAGGTCACGGCGCCCATGTGACACATCCTGCGGTCATCGCCGGGTCACGCGGATGGCGTGACCTAGCCCTCGGCCAGGCCGAGGCGGCGCTTGCGTTCCATCAAAGCGGCGTCGATCTCGCCGCGCTCCAGCACGTCGTCCATCTGCTTGTCGAGGCTGGAGGCCAGCATCTCGCTTTCGGCCGAGGCCTTGTCCAGCCGGGAGCGCACCGCGTCGGCCACCCGGGCCACGTCGGCGTCGCCGGCGCCGGCCAGGTCGTCCAGGCTGCGCATGGCCTTGTTGCTGATCTCCTTGGCGCGCGCCAGATCCATCAGCGCCTGCAGCTCATCCTTTTCCTGTTTGGTGGTGGCCAGCTTGGCCTCCAGCTTGAGCTTGGCGCTGCGCAACGCCTCGTACTCACGCTCCAACTGAGCCAGTTGCTGATCGTAGCTCTCCACGGTGCGCTGGGTCGAATTGAGCTTGGCCTGAGCCGCCACAGCCAACGCCTCGTTGCCCTCGGTCAGGAACACATCGATATTGTGATCGAGGGTGGTGGCCTTGGCCTGATATTCGTCACGCTTGCGACGGATGGTCTTGACCTGGCCGCCGACGGTCGCCACCGCGTCGTTCAGATCGTCGAGATTGTTTTCGATCTCGCGGATATATTGGTTGACCACAGCGACTGAGTTCGCCTGCAAAGCCTGGTCGGCCATGTAATGCAGGTTGGCTTTGATCAGAATATTGACCTTTTCGAGCAGAGATGCCATGTTGAGAATCCTCCGTGGGTTGAGAATCGATCTGTCATCAGACGTATTGTGCGCACATCATACCACAGCTTGCGCCGTGTGAACAGAGACCACGCCCGCGCTGTATTCATCGACGGCGGGAAGCGTGAAGTAGAAGGTGCTGCCTTTGTTCAACTCGCTTTCGACCCAGATCGTGCCTTCATGCGCCTCGATGATGCGTTTGGCGATCGGCAGACCCAGCCCTGCGCCGGAATAGCGCCGGGTGGTGGCGCCATCCACCTGGTAGAACCGCTTCCAGATGTCCATCAGACGATCAGCCGGGATGCCGATGCCGGTGTCGCTGATGGCCACCTGAACCATCGCGTCCACCCGGCGCAGGGTAACGCGAATCGTTCCGCCATCAGGGCTGAACTTGATGGCGTTGCCCAACAGGTTATCGAACACCTGACCCAAACGCGGGCCGTCGCCATAGACCTCCGGCAGGTCGGGGAAGATGTCGAGCTCGATCTCAATGCCGGCCTGCCGGGCAGCCATGCGACAGCCGTCGATACAGGACAAAGCAATCAGCTCCAGCGCCACCGGCTGCACAAGCATCTTCTGCAGCTCAGCCTGTTTGAAGAGGACGATGTCGTTGACCAGGCGAATGATCGCGTTGCTGCGGTCGAGCACGATCTCCAACGCCTGCCGTTGGCTCTCATTGAGCTGGCCGGAGTAGCCCTCCAGCAGGTATTCGACATAGCCCTTGACAAAGGTCAGCGGCGTGCGCAGCTCATGCGACACGTTCTGCACGAACTCATCCTTGAGGCGATCCAGGTCTTGCAGCTCCTCATAGGCGCGCACGGTATCCTGGTGGAGCTGCGCCCTGTCGATGGCCACGGCCGCCAGGCCGGCCACCGCCGCCAACATGCGACGCTGCGTATCGTCCAGCGTTGACTGCTCAAGCTCGATCAGGCCGATCACCCGGCTGCCCAGCGCCAGCACGACACGGGTCAGATAGTCATCGGGCTGCGAGGAGGAAGCGATCGGATCGACCACCAGACGGGGACGCAGTTCAGGCCCGTGTGTCAGGTCGGCTGGCATGGCCAAACCGGCCGCGTTGACCCGCTGGATAAAGCCAGGCTCATAGCCGCGCGCGGCCGTGACGTGCAACCGGGTGTGCTCCTTGCCGCTGACCAGGGCAATCACGCCGCGCCGTGTGTCGAGCAGATCGAAGAAGCTGGTCAGCACCACGTCCAGCACCTCCGTCAGATCGGTTGCCTCATTCAGCAGGGCGCTGACCCGGGCCAAGCTGGCCAGCTCGCGCAGACGCTGCTGGGCATCGCTGAAATGATAGGCGCGCTGCACCGCCACGGAGATCTGGTCGGCAAAGGCCGTCACCATCTCACGGTTCTCGGCAGAAAAGAAGCCCGCTTGCGCCTGGTCGATGCTCAACAGGCCCACCAACTGGCCATCGGCCGCCAGCGGCGCGCCGATCCAGGAGGCCAGGTGTTCGGTGGAGGACGCGCCGCGCCAGCGGGAATCGCTGGCGGTGTCGCTGACCAGGATCGCCGTCAGATCGGTCGCCATCTCCTGGAAGATGGGGAGATCGTTCAGCGGCAGACGCTTGGACAGCCACCAGTCGGCATGGCTGCCCTCAGCGGCCTGGCAGTACAGAATGCCATCGCACAACAGGAAGAGCACACAGTTGTCGCAGGGCACGATCAAACGTATTTGGTGCAACACCTGCGGCAATGCCTCTCCAAGGTTGGATGTTGAGTTCAGGATGTTGGCCACCCTGGCCAGCGCTTCCGCCCGTTCTCGTTCCCGCCGCTCAGCCTCCAGCAGGCGGGCATTGTCCAGGGCAGCCGAGGCCTGGTTGGCGAACGCCTCGAAGGCGGGCAGATCCTCTTCAGTCAGGTCATTGCCCAGAATCACGAAGATGCCGTTGACTTGCTGCTGGCTCATCACCGGCGCCAGCACCGCGCGCTGCCGGTCGACGGCCTGAACCATGGCGCTGGAGGAGACGCCCAGCCGTTGAATGGCCGCGGCGCCGGACGTCTCGATGGGCGCGGCGTAGAATTGCGCCTGGCCCGCTTCCAGCACCTGTGCGAACTCAGGAATCACCGACAGCGGCACCCACGTCTCGATATCAGAAGATGGCCGCTTCCAAAATTCGCCCATTGCTGCCAGCTTCCCCACCAGAGCGCTTTGTTCCAGACGGAGCTTTTGCTCCGCGGCGTTGTAGCTGAAGGCCACCAACGAAAGCCCCAGCTTGTCCACCTCCTGAGCGATGGTCTGGTAGACCTGGCGCGGCTCGGTGGCATGGCGCACGGCCGCGGCCGCGGCGTTGAGCGCCAGCAGGGTTTTCTCGATGCGCTTGCGCTGGGTGATGTCGTTGAAGGCGGTCAAGGTGCCGATGAAGACGCCGTGCTCGAAGAGGGGCGTCGCGTTGACCAACACCGGCACCTGATGGCCATCCTTGTGCAGCAAAGCGGCCTCATAGCGGCCCTTCTCTCCATGCCTCCGGCCGGCGGCCTTGCGCTCCACCAGCTCGTTCATCTCAGCCGACAGCAGGATCAGGCTGGGCTGGTTCACCAGCTCCTCTTCGCTGTAGCCGACCAGGCTACAGAGCGGGGGATTGACATACTGGATGGAATCGTCGCTCCCCTCCAACAGGATGCCGGCTTCCACGCTTCTGAGCAGGCTCTCGTTGAACTCCTTGAGACGTTCGTTTTCCGCGGCGCGCTGTGCAGCCGCTTGAAAGAGCCGGGCGTTGGCCAGGCCGATGGCAGCCTGGTCAGCAAAAGCCTTGACGATCTGGGTCTCAGCCAGGGTAAACGATCCTGGCTGGTTGCGATCGACGCTGAGCACGCCAAAAATCTCCCCCTGAAAAGTGATGGGAAAGCCCAGCCAGGCGCCGATCCCCTGACGGCCCACGTCGTGACGCCAAGTGTCGCAGCGGGCGGTGTCGGGGATCACCACCGACTCCCCTGTGGCCAGCACTCGCTCCGCCGACAACAGCTCGCCCCGCCCGAAGTTGATCGCGTCGGGCCAGGGCGTATCCGCAGACGCCACCTGGGCGGCAACGTACAGATGATCTTCCTCAGCCACCAGGATCGACGCGCTGTCCAGCGTCACCACGCGTCCCAGATATTCCAGGATGGTGGCCGCGGCCTGCTCGAAGCCCATCATCGAGTTGACGGCGCTGGCCAGTTGGCGCAGGGTATCCGCCAGTTGACGCCGGCGCGCCTCCAGTTGATAGAGCCGGGCGTTCTCCAGGGCGCTGGCGGCCTGGTCGGCGAAGAGGAGCATCAGGCGTTCCAACGCCCCGCTGATGGTCGTCGGGCGATCGTAGCTGAATGCCATGGCGCCGAGCACGCCGCCGGAGCGCACAAAGGGAAAGGCGGCCCGCGATCGGGCCAGGTGAACGCTCCCATCTGGAGCATGGCTGGCGCCGGAGAGCAGATGCTCCGGCACGCGGTCGATGATCACCGGCTGGCGTTCCTGAATGGCCTGGGCGGCCAGCTCCTCCGCCCACTCCTCCCCGCCGCCGGCGTCGTCCAGAGAGGCCTCAGGCAACACCAGGCCCAGCAGATAGTGCTCGCTGTCGATGTCCTGAACGTACAGATGTACAGTCTGCGGGCTGGCCAGATCCAACACGCTGGCTGCGATGGCGTTCAGCAGATCGCCCGAATCCAGCGATGAGGCCAGGCGGAGGTGGGTGCGGCGCAAGCCTTCCAGCTCGGCCACGCGCTGTTGGATCTCGGCGAAATTGCCGGCATTGCGAATGGCCACCGCGATCTGCTGGCAAAACATGCCCAACAGCGGCACATCGGAACGGCGCAATGTGCTCCGGTCAGCCGTCTCCACGTTCAGAACGCCCCACAGACGCCCATCCAGCTCGATGGGCAACACCGCCTCGGCCACGATCCCAAGCTGTAGGGCGACGAAATCCGCGTCGCTGGCCACTTCGGTGACGAACTGCGCCTCACCGAGGCGCACGGCACGGCCGATGATGCCCAACTCCAGCCCGGTGATCACCCCGCGTTCAAACTGTCCGACCGTGGAGGCCACCGCTTCCCGCACCAACTGCTCCCCTTGCAGGCGATGGATGCTGACCAGGGAATAGCCAAAGGTGTTGCGCAGCTCTTCGACCACCGCCTGCAAGACGATCTCCAGATCCAGCGTGGCCGTGACCGAGGCAGCGACCCGTTGCAGCGCCGCCAAGGTGCTGGCGCGCTGGCGGCTGGCGGCCAGCGCCAGCGCGCTGCTGAGGGTTGCCGCGGCCAGCGAGGCAAAGAGCCCCGCGACGCGCATGGACTCCCGATCGAAGAGCCGATCCTTCGTGTCGTCGTTGAGGGTCAGCACACCGATGGCTTCATCGCCGTAGAGCAACGGGACGCCCAACACGGTGCCGAAGGAGACATCGCTCCAGACCGGCGAGGCATACTCCCATGAGCGGTAGTCGCCTACGATCTGCGGCTGCCGTTGCTGGAAGACACGGCCGGCCAGCCCCTCCCCTGTCTTCATACGCCGACCGAGGTACGTCTCAGGCCCGCCAGTGATGGCGCGCACCGCCAGATCATCGCGCTCGGCGTCATAGAGGTAGATGGCAGCCCCCGGAGTGTTCAACAGGCTGGCGGCCCGGCTGGTGATCGCAGCCAGCGTGGACTCCAGATCTGGCTGGCCATTGATCTCGACGGCCGCCTGGCGCAGCGTTTCCAGCTCGGCGACGCGCAGGCCGGCAAAGTGGTAGGCCTGGGCATTGGCGATGGCCACCGAGGCATGGTGCGCCAGGGTCTGCGCCAACGCCAGATAGGGTTCGTCGAATTGGCGCAGCGCGTTGTAGTAGACCGCAAGCGCTCCCAGCGCCTCTCCCTGATGGCTCAGGCCCACAAACAAGGTGGTTACGAAGGGGTCAGCCTCCAGCAACGGCCAGAGAGGGACCATACGCTCGTCGCCGCGAACATCTTCTATGATGAGAAAATGCTCCCAGAGCTGACCATCGACGGGCCACTCCCGGTAGCCGGTCTCCACCGCCGCGATGTATTCCGGGGTCAAGCCGCGCACCTGGACGCAACGCATCTGATTGCTGATGGGATTCCGCGCGAAGATGGCGCACCGGTCGCCTGCCAACAGTTTCAGCGCCCCATCGGCCAGCACCTGGTACACCGTTTCCAGGTGCAACGAGCTGCTCAACTGGCGCGAAAAGGCCTCGAGTTGGGCAAACCCGTTCTCTGTTATCTGATCTTGAGCGGCGGCAGCAGAGCTATTGCGCATGGCGGGTAATCAGCGACAAATCCGCAGGGTTTCCATCTGAGCGCTTGGTCTGATCTGTAGTGCAAGACTGGCAGCCCTTGTGAGGACTGCCAGTCGCAGGGCGTCCAGCTCTCAATGACGCGCGCGGCGGCGTTTGGCCGCGGCCGCGTTCTGACCGGTCGGCGCTTTGCCGGCCATTGCCGGCTGAGCGGCGCCGGCCGCGGGCGGGCCTTCGCCGGGGCCTCCCTCCTGGTCGCTGCGCATGTGGCAGTGCTTGTACTTCTTGCCGCTGCCGCACCAGCAGGGGTCGTTGCGCCCTACGGTGCTTGCGCTGCGCCGGGCCGGCTGCTGGGGGCCGCCGCCGTTGTCGCTGCGGTTGGTCTGCACCACCCGCCGCGCCGGCTGCTGCTGGCGCACCACGTCCACCTTGTAGATCGCATGGACGATGTCGCTCTCGATGGCCTCCAGCAGCTCCTCGTACATGGCGAAGGCTTCTTTCTTGTAGGCCACGATGGGCTGGATCTGGCCATAGGCGCGCAGGCCGATCCCCTCGCGCAGCGCGTCCAGGTCGGTCAGATGGCGCACCCAACGCTCATCCACCGCCCGCAGCATGACCATGCGGTCCCGGTAGAGCGCGGCCCCCTGCACGAAACCGCTCAGCACCACGGCCTGGACGTCGGCGGGCAGTTGACGCAGCGGCAACTCGGCCAGCTCAGCCGGCGCCGCGCCGCCCAGCAGATCCAGCACACGGCTGTTCAACGTGGCGTGGAAGGGATCCGGTCGTTGGGCCAGCGCGTGCAGGGTCAGCCCTTCGCTGGTCAGTTGGCGCAGAATCTCCTGGCCGTTGGCCTGGGCCCGCTGGTCGTAGGCGCTTTCGGCGTATTCTTCCACCTGCTCCGCGATCTTGGCGGCCGGCATGTGCGCCCAGTCGTCGGCGTCGATCTCCGGCGGCATGGGCAAGATGGCGTTCAGCGCGGCATGCAGCCCGGAAAGATCCCGCTCGGCGTCCAGGCCGTCGGGGGCAAAGGTCCCCGTCAGGCGGCTGATCTGCGAGCTCACCATGTCCAGCACCGTGGGGCGCAGGGTCGGCTCCCCCAGGATGCGCCGGCGCTGATCGTAGATCACCTCGCGCTGCTTGTTCACCACGTCGTCGAATTCCAAGACGTGTTTGCGGATGTCGAAGTTGTAGCCTTCGACGCGCGTCTGGGCGTTCTCCAGCGATTTGCTGATCATGTTGTGCTCGATGGGCACATCCTCTTCGACCCCCAGGCGCTGCATCAGGCCGGCCACCCGCTCGCCGCCGAAGCGGCGCATCAGGTCGTCGTCCAGCGCCACGTAGAAGCGGCTGGAGCCGGGGTCGCCCTGGCGGCCGGAGCGGCCGCGCAACTGGTTGTCGATGCGCCTGGCCTCGTGGCGTTCGGTGCCCAGCACGTGCAGCCCGCCGGCGGCCAACACAGTCGCGCGGTCCTGGGCGCACTGGGCGGCGGCATCAGCCAGCGCCTGCTCCCAAACGCCTGGTTCCAGGGCCGTCAGGTCATGGCCGGCGCGCCGCAGGTTGTCGCGGGCGATGCCCTCCGGGTTGCCGCCCAGGAGGATGTCCACCCCGCGGCCGGCCATGTTGGTGGCGATGGTCACCGCGCCCGGCCGGCCGGCCTGGGCGATCACCAGCGCCTCGCGCTCGTGCTGTTTGGCGTTGAGCACGTTGTGCGTGATGCCGCGCCGCTTGAGCAGGTTGGAGAGGTATTCGCTGGTCTCGATGGCCACCGTGCCCACCAGCACCGGCTGCTGCTGGCGGTGGCGCTCCTCGATCTCCTCCACCACCGACTTGAACTTGGCCGGCGTGTTGCGAAAGACCACGTCGGGATAGTCGTTGCGCTGAACCGGCACATGGGTGGGGATGGGCACCACTTCCAGATTGTAGATCTTGGCGAATTCCTCGGCCTCGGTCTCAGCCGTGCCGGTCATGCCGGCCAGCTTGCTGTACATGCGGAAGAAGTTCTGGAAGGTGATGGTGGCCATGGTCAACGACTCGCGCTGCACCTTCAGCCCTTCCTTGGCCTCGATGGCCTGGTGCAGCCCCTCGGAATAGCGCCGGCCTTCCATCAGACGTCCGGTGAACTCATCGACGATCACCACCTCCCCATCGCGCACCACGTAGTCGCGGTCGAGCTTGTAGAGCACATAGGCGCGCAGCGCGTTGTCCAGATAGGGGGCCAGCTCGAAATTCTCCGGCGCGTACAGATTGGCCACGCCCAGCAGGCCCTGCATCTTCTCGATGCCCCCCTCGGTGAGCGTCACCACCTTGTCCTTTTCATCCACCACGTAGTCGCCATCCTTGGCCTCCTTGTTGCTGGAGGGGCGCAGATGGGGCATCAGCGCGGCGAAGCGGCTGTACCAGTTGCTGGACTCCTGCGCCGCGCTGGAGATGATCAGCGGCGTGCGCGCCTCGTCGATCAGGATGTTGTCCACCTCATCGATGATGGCAAAGAAGAGCGGCCGCTGCACGCACTGGCTCAGATCGCTCACCATGTTGTCGCGCAGATAGTCGAAGCCGAACTCGTTGTTGGTGCCGTAGGTGATGTCAGCCCGGTAAGCTGCACGGCGGGTGATCGGCCGCAGCCGCTGGAAACGGTCATCCTCCGACTGAAAGTCAGGATCGAAGATGTAGGAGCCGCTGTTGGGATCGCCCGCGCTGGACTGGATCACCGCGGTGCTCAGCCCCAGCAGGTGATAGACCGGCCCCATCCACTGGACGCCGAACTTGGACAGATAGTCGTTGGGGGTCACCAGATGGACGCCGCGGCCGGTGAGCGCGTTCAGGTAGAGGGGCAGGGTGGCCACCAGGGTCTTGCCCTCGCCGGTCTTCATCTCGGCGATCATGCCGCGATGCAGGACTGAGCCGCCGATCAACTGCACGTCGAAGTGGCGCATGCCGGTGGTGCGGCGGCTGGCCTCGCGCACCAGGGCAAAGGCCGCGGGCATGATCTCCTCCAGAAGGTCTTCCTCGATCTCGCGGATCGCCTTGTCCTGCTTTTTGATCTGCTGCGCCATCTGGGCGCGTGCGGTGGTGTCGGTTTCCAACCCCCACGCCCGGCGCAGCTCAGCCAGCTCCGCCTTGGCCGCCTCAGTTTCCTGCTGGATCTGCCGTTGGAAGGCGGCCGTGCGCCGGCTGAACTCCTCCTCTGGCAGCTTCTGCATCTCTGGCTCCAGCGCGTTGATCTGCTGCACAACCCGCTGCGCCTGTTTTACAATCTTGTTGCTCTCGCCGAATGCTTTTTTGAATAGATCACGAAACATCTTGAGTCTCTCTTGCTATGAATCAAGGATCAGGACGCCGGTTGCCGTCCAAACGATCCTGCCAGTTGCCGTTTTTGCAAGGCGTCATATTATACCAGCATTCACCGGGCCAGACAATACGCGCTCAAGGATCATCCGCGCCGTGCGCGGCCAGCGCCAACGCGCCCCACAACACGCTGTCATCTCCCAGCGCGGCCGGCTGCACATCGATGCGGGCGCGCGACCAGGGGGGGATGATGCGACGCAGCTCGGCGCGCAGGGGGAGGAAGAGCGCGTCGTCGGCCTTGGCGATGCCGCCGCCGATGACGATGCGCGCCGGGTTGAGCAGCATGATGGCCGCCTTCAACGCCAGCGCCAAATCCACCACATAGCGGGCCACGAAGGCCGGGTCTCGCAGCAGCAGGTGGGCCGGCTGGCCATGGTCGCGCTCCAGCCACAGCCCGCAGCACATGCGCTCGAAACAGCCATGCCAGCCGCACAAGCACGGGGGGCCATCGGGTCGGATGGTCAGGTGGCCAATCTCGCCGGCGTAGGAATCGGCCCCGCGCAGCACCTGGCCGCCGGTCACGATGCCGCCGCCGATGCCGGTGGAGAGGGTCATGTAGAACAGCGGATCGCAGCCCTGCCCGGCGCCGTAGGCCGCCTCGCCCAGCGCGCCCACGTTGGCGTCGTTGTCCATCACCGCCGGCAGGCCCAGCTCAGCCTGCACGCGCTCGATCAGGGGAAAGTCCACCCAGCCCTCCACGTGGGTGGAGAGAATCACGCGCTGGCCGGCGAAATCCACCGGGCCGCCGAAGCCCACGCCGCAGCGCGCCAAGGGGAGCTCACGCTGCCAGCCGCGGGCGATGGCGACGATCTGCGGCAGCATGGCCGCCGGCCCGCCGGCGCGGTCAGTCGGCCGCGTCGCACGCCGCACCATACGCCCGTCGGCGAAGGCAGCCAAGGAGAACTTGGTGCCGCCGATGTCGATGGCCAGGGTGGCATCCCTTCTGTCATGCTGAGCCGGCTGCGGCGCAGCATCCCTTAGCAATGGTCCCACCTCAATAGCCTCGCCTCAAATCGACACGATTCGGTGCGGAATCGCCCCGGTGCAGCGCGTTGAGCAGCCGCGCCAGATGCGCCATACGCTCCCGCTCGGTGCCGGCCGCGCCGAACGCGCCGCCGACGTGCGGACTCAACACCACGTTGTCCAGCTCATGAAAAGGATAGGCCGAGGGGAAGGTGTGGGCGCGCGCGGCGGCATCGGCCGGGTAGTTGTACCACACGTCCAGCCCGGCCGCGGCCAGGTGGCCATCGGCCAGCGCCCGATAGAGCGCCCCTTCATCCACCACCGGCCCGCGGCCCACGTTGACCAACAGCGCGCCGGCCGGCAGCAGCGCCAGCTCCGGCGCGCCCAGCAGGCCCCTGGTCTCCTCGGTCAGCGGCAGGGTGATCATCAGCACATCGGCCTGGGGCAGCAGCTCGGGCAGCGCCTGCGGGCCGTAGATGGCGACGCCGGCGCTGGCCGGCGCGTGCTGGGTGCGCCGCACCGCCAGCACCTCCATGCCCAAGGCCTGGCAGACGCGGCCCACGTGCTGGCCGATGGCGCCGTAGCCCAGAATCAACACCCGCTTGCCGTGCAACAGCGTCACCGCCAGCGGGTCATAGCGCAGCCTCCAGTCGCCGCGGCGCAGCGCCCGGTCATTGGGCACGATCAGACGGGCCGCGGCCAGCAGCAGCGCCAACGCCATCTCGGCCGTCGGCGCGGTGTTGTGGTGCAGGTTGTAGACCGCCACATGGCCCAGGTCGTTGGCCGGGTCCAGCAACAGATCGCGCACTTCCTCCGGCAGGCCGGCAAAAGGAATCACCAGCGCGGCCAGGTTGGGGCTGGCCTGAAGCTGGGCCAGCGTCGGCCGGCCGGCCACCAGCACGTGGAAGCTGGCCTGATCGGGCAGCGGCGCGCCGAAAGTCACGACGATGCCTGGGTCCAGAGCGGCGTGCAGATGATCCAGGTCAAGCTGCTCCGTCGGGCTGAGCACATTGAGCATATGAACGTGTGTCATGGTCAATCCTCTGTCGAGACACCCATGCGCTGGGCACACAACCGTCGAAGAGAGGGCGGGCTTGGTGGCTGCGCACAGACCGGCCCGAGCGGCGAGTCATGGTCAATCCTCTGTCAGTGGGGAAGAATTTTGCCGGCGGAATTATACCACGGCCCGGCTTGGCAGCCATCATATTCGGCAGCGCTGGCGATGGCGCGGCGGGCTGGCGCGACGGGGCCCGCGCCGGGATGCTGCCCAGCGACCGCCCAGGGCAGCCGCGATGTCAGCAGTCACGCCGGCGACTTCCCAGGTCTTGCGGCAGTCATGGTATAATCCACCCAGGAGACCCCCATGACCAACTCGCCTCATCGCACCATCCGCGCTTTGATCCTCGACTTCGGCGGCGTGCTGGTAACCATGCCCGGCGACTCGCCCAGCGCGCGCCGGCTGGCGGCCGAGATGGGCCTCACGCACGACCGGCTGATCCCTGAGATTCTCGACAGCGAAGAGTGGCAGCAGGCGTTGGTGGGCCAGATCGACGCCGAGGAGCTCGACCGCCGGCTGCACGAGCGCTTCGGACTGCCCTGGAAAACGGGCCAGCCCAGCATCATCGCCCGCTGGTTCGCCGACGAGCAACTGAGCCACGAGCTGTTGGAGCTGGCCGACAGCCTGCGCCGGCCCCCCGACTTTCAGGTGGCCGTGCTGAGCAACGCGGCCACCGATCTGGAACAGCAGATCCTGCACGAAAAGCTGGACATCCTGCACCGCTTCGATCTGGTGATCAACTCGGCACGCGTCGGCCTGAGAAAACCGGACCCAGCCATCTATCGCCTGACCCTGGAGCGCCTGGGCGTGGCCCCACACCAGGCCATCTTCGTGGACGACATGCCGGTCAACATCGCGGCCGCGGCCGAGCTGGGCCTGCATGCCATCCACTTCCAAAGCCAACGCCAGGCTGTGGACGCCATCCGCAGCGCGTTGTCCGCCCCGCCGGTCGCAGCGTTTGCGTGACCGGCCCCTTATCCGGCCGATAGCCGGATCAATCACTGAGTTGGAGAGTTTTATGTCAATGCCTATCGCCGATCAACTCGACACGCTGGCGCAGGACGCCGCCGTCCTGGTCAAGAACCTGCATTTTTACTGGGAGGAGGAGGGCGTCTCCGAGCTGGGCATCTTCATCGACCCTGACCTTTTCCAATATCTCGAAAAACTGTATCAGGAATCGCTGGCCTTCGCCGAGCGTTGCCAGGGGCTGGCTGCGCTGGCCAGCCAGGCGCGCGGCGCCTGATCATGGACATCTACCTGCTGATCACCCTGGCCATCGGGCTGGTCGGGCTGGTTGCGCTGGCCGGCCTTGGCCTGCTGTGGGCCATCTTTCGCCGGCCGCTGCCCCAGGTCAAGGGTGAGCAGCGGCTGGATGGCCTCGACGCCGCGGTGGAGATCGTGCGCGACCGCTGGGGCGTGCCGCACATCTACGCCGAGAACGAACACGATGTCTGGTTCGTCCAGGGCTTCGTCCACGCCCAGGACCGGCTCTTTCAGATGGAATACGCGCGCCGGCTCGCCCGCGGGACCATGGCCGAGGCCTTTGGCCCGGCCGCGCTGGAGGCGGACCGCTGGAGCCGGGTGCTGGGCTTTTGGCGCGCCACGCTGGGCGATCTGGAGGCGCTGGACGCCGGCGAGCGCGCGGCGCTGAAGGCCTATGCGGCCGGCGTCAACGCCTACATCGAGACGCGACGCTACCGGCTGCCGGCCGAGTTCGCCCTGACAGGCCACAAGCCTGAGCCCTGGCGGCCGGAGGACAGCCTGGGGGTGCTCAAGGTGTTGGGCTGGGCGCTGAGCCAGAACTGGGAGGGGGAGATCCTGCGTCTGCAACTGCTGCACGCGCTGGGACCGGAGCGCGCGCTGGATCTGGACCCCTTCTACCCGGCCGCCAGCCCGCTGATCGTTCCGACCGCGGGCCAGATCAGCCCTCAGGCCGCGGCCTCAGCCGCGGGCCGGCTGTTGGCCGCCTACCGGGCCGCCAGCGAATGGTTCGGAAAGGCCGGCGCGGCCGGCAGCAACAACTGGGTGGTCGGCCCTGCCCGCACGGCCACCCGCCGCCCGTTGCTGGCCAACGATCCCCATCTGACCGTCTCCATGCCGGCGCTGTGGTATCAGAACCATCTGGAGGTGCAGGGGGGCGGCGTGCAGGTGAGCGGCGCGACCATGCCCGGCCTGCCCGGCGTCATCGCCGGTCACAATGCCCGCATCGCCTGGGGCCTGACCGCCGGCCGGGCCGACACGCAGGATCTCTACGTCGAGCAGCGCCACCCCGAACAGCCGACCACCTTCCGCCACGGGGAGGCCTGGGCGCCGGCGCAGGTGCTGCGCGAGGAGATCCGGGTGCGCGGCCAGGCTGAGCCGCAGGTGCAGGAGGTGGTCATCACCAGCCACGGGCCGCTGATCAACAGCCTGCTGCCGGCTGAGGATGCGGCGACTCTGCCGCCGCTGGCCCTGCGCTGGAGCGGCCACACGCCGGGAAGCAGCATGGCCGGCCTGCTGGCGCTGCAAAAGGCCGCCGACTGGCCCAGCTTTCGCGCCGCGCTGGCCCTGGTCTGCGATCCGTCGCAGAATCTGGTCTACGCCGACGTGGAGGGGAACATCGGCTACCAGTACGTCGGGCGCATCCCGCGGCGGCGCAGCGGCTACGGCCTGCTGCCCAGCCGCGGCTGGACCGGCGAAGGGGAGTGGGAAGGCTGGCTGCCCTTCGAGGAGCTGCCGCACGCCTTCAACCCGCCGCAGGGCTACGCGCTGTCGGCCAACAACAAGCCCGCGCCCGACGATTACCCGCACTTTTTGGGCGCCGACTGGTTCCCCGGCTACCGCGCGACCCGCATCGAACGGATGCTGCACGCCAGGCCACGCTTCACTGTGCGCGACTTTCAGAACATGCAGACCGACCTGTACTCCGTTCAGGCGGAGTCCTTGCAGCCCTACATGATCATGGCCACAGGCCCCGGCCTGCTGGAGCAGCGGGTCGTGCGCGAGCTGGAGACCTGGAACCTCTTCGTGGAGGTGGACAGCTTCCCGGCCGCGGCCTACGAGGTGATGCGCATCCACCTGCTGGACCTGGTGTTTGGCGACAAGCTGGGCCCGCTCAGCCCACACGTCAAGGGTATCTCCTTCAGCGACATCTTCGCGGCCTCAGCCTTCACCGGCAAGGCCAGCCTGGCCCTGGCCAACCTGCTGGAGCAGGAGGAGAGCTGGTGGTATCACGACGCCGCGACGGGCCAGCCCCGCACGCGGCAGGAGGTGCTCGATCGGGCGCTCAAGGCCACGGCCACGACGCTCTATGAGCTGATCGGCAAGGAGCCGCGCAAGTGGGCCTGGGGCAAGGTGCATCAGGTCGAGTTCGCCCATCTCTTTGGCCGCGGCCGCTTTCTGCGCACCATGTTCAACCGGGGCCAGTATCCCGTCGGCGGCGACGAGCAGACCGTGTGGATGACGGCCAGCGAGCTGCAGATGCCCTTTGGCCTGGTGACCACCAGCGCCACCTATCGCCAGGTGTTGGACGTGGGCGACTGGGACCGCTCGACGGCTGTGCTCTCCACCGGCCAGTCGGGCCAGCCCACCAGCACGCACTATGCCGACATGATCGACCTGTGGCGCGAAGGGGAGCAGCACCCGATGCTCTGGACGCGGCCCGCGGTGGACGCTGAGGCGGTCGCGACGCTGTGGCTGCGGCCGAGGATGGGCGTAACTCGTAACTCGTAATGCGTAACTCGTAACCCGGAGCGTGTGGAGATGGGAATCGTTTCTGCGTTGCGCCGGGTGTGATGTGTGTGATGTTGGCTGGTCAACCCGCCCTTGTGACCATCCAGCGATTCCGGATTTGCTGGCTGCCAAGGCGGAGTCGAGCCTTCAGGCGGGTTGGCAGGCGCAACTCGCATCGTCCGGACCCGGCTGAAGCCTCGACTCCGGCCAAATTTGGAATCGCTGGCTGCCAAGGCGGAGTCGAGCCTTCAGGCGGGTTGGCAGGCGCAACTCGCATCGTCCGGACCCGGCTGAAGCCTCGACTCCGGCCATGTTTG
>JAKQCW010000160.1 GCA_029558955.1 Chloroflexota bacterium | reverse complement strand
CACAACGCCGCCGGTTCACGGAACCGGCTTGAGCAGTGAGGCGCAAATAACTCTTCAGTTTACCTGCTCCCGGCGGATCCGTGATCCGCCGGGTTTGCGCCCACAACGCCGCCGGTTCACGGAACCGGCTTGAGCAGTGAGTGAAGACCGATTTAGGCCGACGTGTACTAGCCGCGCACGCGGGCGGTGGCCTTGACCATCTCCACGAAGGAATCGGCCTTCAGGCTGGCGCCGCCGACCAGGGCGCCGTCGATGTCGGGCATGGCCATGAAGTCGGCGATGTTGGCCGCGTTGGCGCTGCCGCCGTACTGAATGCGCACCGCCTGGGCTGTGGCTTCGTCATACAACTCGGCCACGACGCCGCGGATCGCGACGCCGATGACCCGGGCCGCGCCGGCCGGCTCGGCGTTCAGGCCGGTGCCGATGGCCCACACCGGCTCATAGGCGATGACCAGCGAGGCGACCTGTTCCCGGCTCAGGCCTTGCAGGGCGCCGGTGACCTGGGTGCGCACCACCTGATCGGTCTCGCCGGCCTGGTTTTGCGCCAGGTTTTCGCCCACGGCGATGATGGGGGTCAGGCCGTGCTTGAAGGCGGCGTGGGCTTTCTTGTTGACTCCCTCGTCGGTTTCGCCGAAGAACTGGCGCCGTTCCGAGTGGCCCAGGATGACGTACTGGCAGAGGCCCGCCAACATGCCGGGCGCGATCTCGCCGGTGTAGGCGCCGCTTTCGGCCCAGAACATGTTCTGCGCGCCGACCGCGATGTGCGTGCCGGCCAGCGCGTCGGCCACGGCTGGCAACGCGATGAAGGTGGGGCAGACCACGCTCTCGACGCTTTCGATGGCGTTGAGGTCGCGCCGCATCGCGCGCACCAGCTCCACCGCCTCGGCGATGGTCTTGTTCATTTTCCAGTTGCCTGCAATGATCGGTTTTCGCATGGGGAAAAGCTCCTCTTTTCGGGGTGACAGGGTGATGGGATGACAGGATGACGGGGAGATGGGGCGATCGGGTGGACAAGACCCGTTGCCGACGCCGCGTGTCACGTTGCGTGCGTCATGCCTCCGCAACACTCCCCGGCTCGTCGACGAAGCTGCCGCCGCTGATCTGGCGCTCCAGCAACTGTTTGTTGGCGTCGAAGGTCAGCTCGACCTCGATCTGCTGGAAGCAGCGGTTGGCGCCGCTGCCGCTGATCAGCTTGCGCACGAAGAAGATGTCCCGCTCGTAGTCCTGGCTGAGGTCGTTGGACAGGTTGACGTGGGTGGTCAGCAGTTCACCGCAGCGGCGACAACGCACAGTAACAGGATAGAGGGTGCGGCTGCTGGAGGCCGGGGCGCTGCCGCCGAAGGCGGCGCGCAGTGTTTGCAAAAAGCTCATGGTAGATCGACCTTGATCGCAACGATGACATCAGCCTAAGACCGGGGAGTCCCGCTAGGCGCCGCGTCATTATACCCTCGAACGGCCTGCGACGCCAACGAGGACTGACAGTGCTGCGAGGACTGACAGTGCTGCTCTCGCCTGGACTACGCCTGCAGATGACCAGCACTGTCAGTCCTTTGTGCTGTGCTGCTCTCGCCTGGACTACGCCTGCAGATGACCAGCACTGTCAGTCCTTTGTGCTGTGCTGCTCTCGCCTGGACTACGCCTGCAGATGACCAGCACTGTCAGTCCTTTGTGTTGCTGTCGGGCTACTTTGACGGCAGCGGTTGCCACGGCTATAATCAGACTGCCGCCCGGACTCCCGAACTCGTTCGGGAGCGTCATTCCGCCGCTTCTGTGGAGGCCAGCCATGAGCGCCAACCCCCATCCCGACATCGAACGCGTCCTGATCGACGCCGACAGCATCCAGCAGCGCGTGGCCGAGTTGGCAGCCGAGATCGATCGCGATTACGCCGACAAGCCGCGCCTGTTGTTGGTGGGCGTGCTGAAGGGCGCGTTCATCTTCCTGTCCGACCTTTGCCGCGCCCTCACTGTGCCCCACGCGGTCGATTTCATGGCGGTCTCCAGCTACGGCATGACCGCCACCAGCGGCGCGGTGCGCATCGTGCTCGACCTGCGCATGCCTATCGAGGGGATGCACGTGCTGCTGGTCGAGGACATCGTGGATAGCGGGCACACGCTGCACTACCTGCAACAGGTGTTGGCCAGCCGCGGCCCCGCTTCGCTGCGCACCTGCGCCCTCTCACGCAAGCAACGACCGGAGGCCATGAGCGTGCCGGTCGATTACCTTGGCTTCACCATTCCCGACGTCTGGGTGGTGGGCTACGGCCTGGACTACGCCGACACCCACCGCACCCTGCCCTACATCGGTGTTCTCAAACCGGAGGTCTATCGCTAATCTTATGGATGCTGACCAGCACACCACGCTGCCACTCTCCAAGGTCTACGAGGTCTATCTGCAACTGGCCAACTACCCGATCCTGTCCGATCGCATCCGCCGGCGCATGCGTGAGGAGGTTTTCGCGCGCGGCTTCCAGGCGCCTGATGTCTTCGAGAAGGAAGTGGAGGAGAAGGCCAGGCAATCTCAGGACCGGGAGGGGATCGAAGATCCTTACAGGCAGGAGACTTCGGAGGTGTGGGAACGCCGCAAGCGGCGTATCCGTGACCAGTTGACTGACTTCTACTTCGGCCATAACCTGCCAGCGCGCCTGCTGGGCGAGATGATCCAGGAGGAGATCGGTCGCGAAGGCGGGGATGAGTTGACCATGAGCTTCAACCCGGAGCTGGCCCCCTGGGACATGCTCTTCGCCAAGGGGCAGCAATACGAGGCGCTGCCGCCGGAAGAGCGCGAGCCATACCGCCACCATCTTGAGGAAATCCGCGCCGTGCTGATCAAGACCATGATCAGCGATCAGTTGGCCTTTGTCGGCATTGCCCGGCGTTTCTTCAGCGTGGCTGATCTGGACGACATCCGCCGCCATCGCATCGGCCGGGGCAAGATCGGCGGCAAGGCTGCCGGCATGATGCTGGCCTGGAAGATCCTGCACAGCGCCCAATCAGAGGCGATCAGCGGGCAGACCCAGCGGCTGCTGATCCCCGAGTCCTTCTTCGTCGGCGCGGATGTGTTCTATGAGTTTCTGGAGATCAACGGCCTGCTGGATCACCTGAACCAGAAATACAAGGCGACTGAGCAGATCATCGCCGACTACCAGAACCTGCCCGAGCGCTTCGCTGAGGGACGTTTCCCCCAGAGCATTGTCGCAGAGCTGACTGAGCTGCTGGTCAGGGTGGGCAAGGCGCCGCTGATCGTGCGCTCCTCCAGCCTGCTGGAGGACAACGTCAACACCTCCTTTGCCGGCAAATATGACAGCTTCTTCTGCCCCAACCAGGGCACGCCGCAAGAGAATCTGGAAGACCTGATGTGGGCGATCTCCCAGGTCTACGCCAGCGTGCTCAACCCTGACGCCCTGCTCTACCGCCGTCAGAAGGGGTTGATCGACTACGACGAGCGCATGGCCATCATCATCCAGAAGGTGGCCGGCCAGACGCACAAGCAGTGGTTCTTCCCGACGCTGGCCGGGGTTGGCTTCAGCCGCAATCCCTTCCTGTGGACGCCGCGCCTGCGGCGGGAGGAGGGCTTTGTGCGCCTGGTGACCGGGCTGGGCACGCGGGCGGTCGATCGCGTGCCCGACGACTACCCGCGCATGATCGGCCTGAGCCACCCCACCCTGCGCCCCGACCAGAACCCGCGCCAGATCGCCCACTACAGCCAGCACTACATGGACGTGGTCGATCTGCAAGCCAACGAAGTGCGCACCGTCGCCGTGCGCGATGTGGTGGACAGCAGCTTTCCCTGGCAGCGCCTGCTGGCCTCGCGCCTGAGCGATGGCGTCCTTCAACCCATCCTCTCCACGGCCAGCCCGGCGTCGGCCGATGAGCTGGTGCTGACGCTGGATGACGTCATCGATCGCACCGACTTCGTGCCGCTGCTCAAGGGGGTGTTGACCTCGCTGGAGGCCGCCTATGGCTGCCCGGTGGATGTGGAGTTCGCTCTGGAGTTCCGCGGGGCCACGCGCAAGCCTGAGATGGTCTTTCACCTGTTGCAGTGCCGGCCGCAGAGCAGCAGCGACCAGAGCGCGCGCATCGAAGTGCCGGTCGATGTGCCGCGCCACGACATCCTCTTCACCGCCAGTGACCTGGTCCCCAACGGCGTGGCAGAGCGCATCCGCTACATCATCTATGTCGATCCCAGCCAGTACGCACGGCTGGCCCCGCCCTCGGAGAAGCTGGAGATCGCCCGCGTCATCGGCCGGCTCAATCGCGTCTTGAAGGATGAGCAGTTCATCCTGATCGGCCCCGGCCGTTGGGGCAGCTCCAACCTCGATCTGGGGGTCAAAGTCACCTACGCCGACGTGTTCAACAGCAAGATGCTGGTGGAACTGGGCTATAAATCGGCCGGCGGCGGCATGCCTGAGGTCTCCTACGGCACCCACTTCTTCCAGGATCTGGTGGAAGCGCGCATCTTTCCCCTGGCCGTCTTCCCCGAGCAGGAGGGCACCCTCTTCGACCGCCGCTTCCTGGCCGAGACCCCCAACCTGTTGACCACCATGCTGCCTGACCAAGCCGCGCTGGAGGGTGTGCTCAAGGTGATCGATGTGCCCGCTGTGCGCCACGGCCAACTGCTGGAGGTGGTGATGAGCAGCGAGCAGAGCCGGGCGCTGGCCTGGTTCAGACACTACAGCTAGACCCATCGCGACGTCGTTGATGAGGCGTTGCTGTCCCAGAG
>JAKQCW010000135.1 GCA_029558955.1 Chloroflexota bacterium | reverse complement strand
CCTGTTGATCGATGGCCACAACCTGATCGGCGTCATGCCCGGCATTGACCTGGCCGATCCCGACGACGAATGGCAACTGGTGCAGCGGCTGCGGCCCTATGCCGCGGCCAAGCGCCAGCCCTTGACCGTTGTGTTCGACAGCGGGCTGGGCCCAACGCCGCAGTGGCAGCTTTCCGGCGGCGGGGTGACGGTACACTTCGCCGCGCCGGGGGTGGAGGCTGATGCGGTCATCCTGCGCCTGCTGCGCGCCAGCCCCCAGCCGGCCGCGGTCACGGTGATCACCAACGATCAGGGGCTGGCCGGCCGGGTGCGGGCCGCGGGCGGCCAGGTGCGCTCGGCCACCCACTTCGCAGCGCAGTTGGCGCCGGCCAGGCCTTCAGCTCGCACGCCGGCCGAGCCGCGGCCCGATCCGCGCGCCCCCGCCTTCGCCGACATCTATCAGGGTTTTGTGGAGGGGGAAAAGGACGCGGCGCGCTTCGGCGCGGAGATCGACCTGGCCGCCGATGTGTGGATCGAGCGTCTTTACGGCGACGACCTGGCCGACGCCGCGCGCGCGGCGCATTGGCTGGGACGCTTTGGCGGCGCGGCTGGCCTGGACCCGCTGCTGGATGCCCTCAGCCACCGGGCCGGCCAGGTGCGGGCGGCCGCGCTGCTGGCCCTGGCCAACCTGGGCGATCGCCAGGCGCTGCCGGCCATCGGCGACCGGCTGGCGCACGACGAGTCGGCCATGGTGCGCGAGGCGGCCGCACAGGCCTTGGGCCGGCTGGGCGGCGCTGTCGCCGAGCGCGCCTTGCAGGCCGCGCTGGCAGATCCCAAGGCCAAGGTGCGCCGGGCCGCGGCCGCCAGCCTGGCGCAGGTGCAGGCCCGCGGCTGAGCATGGCGCGCCGCCGCCAGTTGGCGCAAATCGGCCCCCTGGCATATACTTCCTGGCGCGTTCAGTCGTTGGCCCATTCGCCCCAGTCGCCGGAATCCTGGCGGGCGGCGAGCGCTGGGACCTGCTGAGCGTGTCTGGCCCCAGCACAGATGACACAAGGAGCAGAGCGTGAGCGCATTGGAGGGAAACGACCCTTTGGCGACTGGATCAGACCTGCCGGTGTTCACCATCGGCTACGGCGCGCGCTCGGTGGATGATCTGATCGCCCTGTTGCAGGCCCAGCAGATCAGCTTTCTGGTGGATGTGCGCAGCGCGCCCTACTCCCGCTTCAAGCCGGAGTTCTCCAAGGACGCGCTGGAGCGGGCCTTGAAGCAGCAGGGTCTGCGCTATGTCTATTTGGGCGATGCGCTGGGGGGCCGGCCGGCTGACCCTGACTGCTATGTGGACGACAAGGTTGACTATGAGCGGGTCAAGGGCAAGCCCTTTTACCAGGCGGGGATCGAGCGGGTGCAGTCCGCCTGGCAGCGCGGCGTGCGCTTCGTGCTGCTGTGCAGCGAGGGCAAGCCAGAGCAGTGCCACCGCAGCAAGCTGATCGGCGAGACGCTGGCCGGGCTGGGCATCCCCGTGCTGCACATCGACGAGCACGATCAACTGCGCAGCCAGGAGGAGGTGATCCAGCGCCTGACCGGCGGGCAGCTCAGCCTCTTCGGCGATCTGGAGTTCACCTCGCGCAAACGCTACAGCCGACCGGCTCAGGAGGAGGCTGAGGATGAGTGAGACCGGACAGGGCGCCAGGACGCCATCGCCCGACGAGATGCCAACCCTGCCGCCGCCATCCCTGGTGACCATCGGCGTCTATGGCAGCGACGAAGCCAGCTTCTTCGCCGCCGTGCAGCAGGCTGGCGTCGATACCTTCGTGGACATCCGCAGCCGGCGCGGCCTGCGCGGCGCGGCCTATGCCTTTGCCAACAGCCAGCGCCTGCAGGCCCGGCTGGCCGGGCTGGGCATTCGCTATATTCACCGTCCTGACCTGGCCCCCAGTCCCCAGACGCGTGGCCAGCAGAAGGCGGCCGACGAGGCCAGCAAGACCGCCAAACGCCAGCGCAGCGTGCTCGATCCCGCCTTCGCCGCGGCCTATCGCCAGGAGCGGCTGGCCGGCTTCGACAGCCGGCAGTTCATGGCTGACCTGGGGCCGGAAGCGCGGGTCGTGGCCCTGTTCTGCGTCGAGCGGGAGCCCGCGGCCTGTCATCGCGCCCTGTTGGCCACGCGCTTGCAGCGTGACCTGGGGCTCTCCGTGGAACATCTGATAGCTGACGAGGCGAGCATGGAATAGCGTGCGGAGCAACGCGGAGGAGCTGCCATGAAGGTCCTGATCGTAGCCAAAACCCGCCAGGGCAACGGCGCCTGCGTCGGAGGGATCACCTTCGATGGGCGCAGCGTGCGGCTGATCCCGGCCCACGGGGATGTCCACGAGGGCGCCAATCTGGAGTACAAGGTCGGAGAGGTCTGGGAAGTGGAGGCGAGCGCGCCGGAGTTGATCGTTCCGCCCCACGTGGAGAACATCGTGGTGTGGAGCAAGCGGCGCATGGGGCCGATGAGCCAGCCGGAGCGTTTCATCGAGCGCCACATGCCGCCGCACAGCGGCGGGCTGGAGACGTTGTACGAGGGAGTGATGCAGGCGGACTTCGGCGGGGCGCTGATCGTCGTCGAGCGCGGCGGCGTGCCGTCGCACAGCACCACCTTTTGGCGTCCCGACCAGCCATTGACCCGTGTGGAGGGGAGCAAGCGCCTGCGCTACCGTTATCCCACGCCCGATGGGGGACGGACGCTGACCTATGTCGGTTTTCAGGAACCGATCGAGGTCATTCCGGCCGGCGCGCTGGTGCGGGTGTCGCTGGCGCATTGGTGGCGTCATGAGGACCGACCTGAGGATGAGTTGCGCTGCTATGTGCAGCTTTCGGGGTACTTTTTGGACGGCGGCGCGCAGGGCGACGTGCGCGGCGGCGCGCAGGGCGACGTGCGCGGCGGCGCGCAGGGCGACGTGCGCGGCGGCGCGCAGGGCAATGTGCGCGGCGGCGCGCAGGGCAATGTGCGCGGCGGCGCGCAGGGCAACGTGCGCGGCAGCGCGCAGGGCGACGGTGGCGGGAAATGCGCTGCCAGCTCTCCCCAGCTTCCCCCGGCCCCTGCGGGCTCCACCCCCCAGCACCTGCTGAAGACCGTCTTCGGCCACGACGCCTTCTGGCCGCTGCAGGCGGAGATCATCGACAACGTGCTGGCGCGGCGGGACACGCTGGCGGTGATGCCCACCGGCGGCGGCAAGTCGCTTTGTTTTCAACTGCCGGCGCTGCTTTTCGACGGGCTGACCCTGGTGATCTCGCCGCTGATCGCCCTGATGCAGGATCAGGTGGACCAACTGCGCGCCCTGGGCGTCCCGGCCGCTTTCCTCAACAGCTCCGTGGACTATCGCAGCTACCTCGAAACCATGGAGGGGGTGCGCCAGGGCAAGATCAAGCTGCTCTACACCTCGCCGGAAACCTTGCTGCGGCCGGAGACGTTGGTGATGCTGGATCAGAGCCGGCTGACCTGCCTGACCATCGACGAGGCGCACTGCATCTCGCAGTGGGGGCATGACTTTCGCCCGGAGTACCGTCAACTGCTGCCGGTGCGACGGCGTTATCCCCAGGCGGTCTGCCTGGCCTTCACTGCCACGGCCACCCAGCGCGTGCGCCAGGACATCGCCCGGCAGTTGGGCTTCGCCGCGGCCAACACCTTTGTGGCCAGCTTCAACCGCGCCAATCTGCATCTGGCCAGCCGGCCGCGCAGCGATGGCTTCGGCCAGGTGCTGGCCTTTCTGGAGGCGCACCGCGATCAGTCGGGCATCATCTACTGCGCCACGCGCGACACCGTCGACACTCTGGCCGCGCGGCTGAGCGAGCTGGGCTGGCCGGCCCTCCCCTATCACGCCGGGCTGGACGACGCCGCCCGACGGCGCAACCAGCGCGCGTTCGTGCGCGCCGATGTCGCGATCATGGTGGCCACCATCGCCTTTGGCATGGGCATCGACAAGCCCAACGTGCGCTTCGTCGTCCACTTCAACCTGCCCAAGGACCTGGAGAGCTACTACCAGGAGATCGGCCGGGCCGGCCGCGATGGCCTGCCCTCCGACTGCCTGCTCCTCTTCGGCGCTCAGGATGCGATGACCATCACCTATTTCATCGATCAGGGCGCGCCTTCTGAACGGGCCGGCGCGCTCGCACGTCTGGAGGCCATGCTGCGCTATGCCCAGACCGGCGACTGCCGCCGGGTTCCTTTGCTGGCCTATTTCGACGAAGCTTTCGACGCCATCCCCTGCGACGCCTGCGACAACTGCCTGGCCGGGCAGGCGGACGTGGAAAAGGTCGATCTGACGCTGCCGGCCCGCAAGTTCCTGGAGTGCGTCCGGGAGACCGGCCAGTGCTTCGGCGTTGCGCATATCGTGGACGTGCTGCGCGGCTCCCAGGCGAAGCGGGTCATTCAGCGCCGTCACGACCGGCTGGCCAGCCATGGCAGCGGGCGCGAGATCTCTGACCAGCAGTGGCGTCAGCTCGGCCAGCAGTTCATCGCCGCCGGGCTGGTGGAGCAGGACATGCAGCATGGCAGCTTGCGTCTGACCGCGGCCGGGCGGGAGGTGCTGGCCGGCGCGCGTCAGGTGCTGGTGGCCGCGCCGGCGCGGCCGGCTGAGGCCCCAACGCCAGCCCCGACCTCCTACGATGCCGGGCTCTTCCAGGCGCTGCGCGTCCTGCGCCGCGAGCTGGCCGACGCGGCCAATGTGGCGCCCTACGTGGTCTTCTCCGACCGCACCCTGGTGGAGATGGCCACCTACTGCCCGCAGAGTCCGGCCCGTCTGCTGGAGATGGAGGGGGTGGGCCAGGTCAAGCTGGAGCGCTACGGCGCGGCCTTCCTGGCCCTGCTGCGCGACTACTGCGCGGCCCACGGGCTGCCCGAACGGCCCAAGATGCCCTTTGCGCCCACGATCCTGGCCGGCCGCGCGGCCAAGCGCCGCTTCGTCGAGGTGGGTGAGTTCTTCGCGGCTGGCTGGTCGGTGGAGCAGCTCCAGGAGCGGTACGGTGTGCAGCGCGGCACCATTCTGGGCCATCTGGCCAACTTCCAGCGGCAGGGGGGCGCGGTGGATGGCGAGCGCGTGCGGGCCAGCTCCGCGCTGACGCCGGAGCAGCAGGCGCAGGTGTGGGCCTGCTTCGACGAGTTTGGCGCCGAAGCGCTCTCGCCGGTCTTCCAGGCGCTGGGGGGTGCGATCTCCTACGATGAGCTGCACCTGATGCGGATCGTCTACCTCGCCCACCCGTCGTGATTGCCAAGCCCCGCCGCCTGGCGTATAATGCGTCGCTGGCATCAGGAACGCCAGCGGCGCTGCCAGCACACCACCCTGGGTTGGCCCGGTCGGCCCCCGCCGGGGCGCTGCGCAGAGACCGGCCAGAGCGCCAGGGCGCTAGTACACGTCGGCCTAAATCGGTCTTCACTCACTGCTCAAGCCGGTTCCGTGAACCGGCGGCGTTGTGGGCGCAAACCCGGCGGATCACGGATCCGCCGGGAGCAGGTAAACTGAAGAGTTATTTACGCCATCTTGTACTAGATGTCAGAGACGCCATCGTAA
>JAKQCW010000124.1 GCA_029558955.1 Chloroflexota bacterium | reverse complement strand
GGCGCTTTCGGCCCGCTGAGCCCGCGCGCTCTCCTCCTCCAGAAAAGTCACCTCATCGCCGTGGCTGCGCAGCTCAGCCGCCACGTTGAGGCCCAGATCGTTGACCCCCACCGCGACCACCAGCCCCCGCCGCCGCTGCTGAATGACCGGCGCCAGGGCGTTAAAAAGCAGCGGCATGGTGACGACGGTCAGAATGGCGAAGAGAATGATGGTGGTGCTGGTGGCCTGGTCCAGCAGGCCGGTGCGCAGCCCCACCACGGCGATGGCCACCTCCAGCGACAGGTGTGTGTTGAGCAGAGCGCCGCCGGCCAGTATCTCGCGCCGGTTCAACCAGCGCCGGGTCGTCAGCATGGGCAACAGCTTGATCACCAATGCCACGGCGAAGAGCGCCGGCAACAGAAGCAGCGCCTCCGGCTGGGCCAGCAGTGCGGGCAAGTTGATCCCCACCCCCACCATGACGAAGAAAACGGGGATGAAAAAGCCAAAGCCGAAAGCCTCCAGCTTCTCCACCAAGACGTCATCATCCGGCGAGCGCAGCAGCGTGATGATCATGCCGGCCAGAAATGCTCCCAGGATCATCTCGGCGCCCATGAACTCGGCCAGCACCACGAAGGCGATCAGGATGGCGATCGCCCCGCGCACCTTGAGCTGCACTGTGGCGTGAGAGAACTCATCGAGAAAGGTGCGCACCGCCGGGATGCGCACGATGGGCGGCCCCACGCGATAGATGATCAGAAAGGCCAGAAAGAGCAGGCCCAGCGAGAGGATATGCAGGTTGAAGCCCTGTTCCCGCACCAGCACGTAGACCGTCAGCAGGATGATGGTCAGGAAGTCGGCCAACAGTCCCGTCAGGAAGAGCAACTGGCCGAACAGGGTGCTGAGCATCTTGCGGTCTTTGAGAACCGGCAGCAGGACGCCCAACGACACGGCCGACAGCACGAAGGCCATCAGCCAGGGGTCGCTGCTCGTTCCGCCCCGGGTGATCAAGAAACCACCCGGCACGGCCAGCGCCAGGGTCAGCCCGTAGAGCGCCAGTGCAATCCGCAGCACGTTGGGGCCGCTGCGCTGGGGCGCGTCGTCGCGGGTTGGAAAGAGGCGCGTCAGGTCGATCTCCATGCCGGCCAGGAAGATGAGAAAGGCCAGACCGATGTCGGCGATGAAGCGCAGGATTTCGTCCTCGCCGACGATCCCCAGCAGCGAGGGTCCGACGATGATGCCGGCCATGATCTCCCCCACCACTATCGGCACACGCCGAAAACGCGCCAAAACGATAGGCACTACAAGCGCCAACAGGACAACTAACAACAGAGGCAAAAAACGTGAGGGATCTTCGGACAAAGCAGGGGAAAACAGCATTGCAACCTTTCTGGATGGGTTGCCCGCATCATAACCGGTCGGGAGTTATCTGCCAAACATGCGCACCGCACGGCATGGCAGTGCTGAAAAGAAAGGAGGCCCGGCTGATGGTCGGGCCTCCGTGTGTTCGGTTGGTCCAGCTGATAGCCAGACCGCGTGACAGCTGCGGTCAGGGCTGGCTGCTGGCCGTCGCCGACGGCAACAGCGTCGTGGTCGTCACCATGTAGCCGGCATCGCTGCTGTCGATGACCAGCTCGAAGCCGCCGACGGCGGTGCTGTTGGTCGTGGGGTCGGGCAGATAGCGCACCCGCGCCTGGTCGAAGGTCATGGCGCTGCCTGGGCTCACGGTCACGCCGGTCACCTGGGCCTGCAGGTTGAGCGGCGCCAGGGTCATCTGCACGGCATCGACGGTGGCGCCCTGCGGCCCCGCGTTGACGCCGCTGACGGCCAGGTTCCAGCCGGCCGCGCCCAGCACCGCGCTGCCATTGCGCAACACCAGCGCCGGCTGGCCAGTGGCCGGGTCGAGCGCATACACCAGTTGCCCACTGGTCTGCCCCAGGTCGCCAGCCTTGAGACTGAGGGTCGTCATCGCGCCGCCTGCGCCCGCGTTGGCCGAACCGGGGCCGGGAACGACCACCAGACTGTCAGTCAGCGTCAACGCGTTGCCCAGATTGAACTCGCGGCCATACCAGGCCAGCGCCTCCCAGGTCGCGTTGCCGTCGGCGACGGTGAAGCCATCGACCTGCACCCCCGTCTCCGCCTGAGGGAACATCACCTGCATGGAGTCGACCGTCAAAGCGCCTGCGCCTGCGTTCAGCCCCGCCACGGAGAGGGTGGCCGGGCCGGCGGCCAGCTCGGCGTTGCCATCAGCCACGGCCAGGCTGGGCTGGCCGGTGAGGCCGTCGTAGCTGACCATCAGCGTGGCGCCGGCCTGGGTGGACGCGTTGGGATGAAAATCGATGCGGGTGGCCAGCTCCGTGCTGTAGTTGAAGGCCGGCCCCTGCACCCGGGCCTGCGTGCCGGAGATGGTCAGCGTATCGTTGCCGGCAGGCTTGGACTGCATCACGGTGACGGCATCCCAGCCATAGGAGCCGTCGCGCACGTTGATGTTCAGCCCCTCCACTGTGGCGGTCGCGTTGAGCGCCGGCAGGTCGATCTGGGGATTCTGCAAGCTGAGGCCGCCGCCCTGCGCGCTGCCGCCGGATCCCAGCCGCAGCGAGAAGAGGCCCGGCACGGAGATGAAGTTGCGCTCGTCTGGATCTGTCGCGCCCGAATCGCCCTGATAGCCGGCCAGCGGCGCGGCGGCCGCCATGCCGGGCGACGCGGCCAGCAACAGCACTGCCAGAAGCACGGCAAAACAGCAAGCTACCCAATGAAAACGGTTCATAAGAGTTTTCCTCCTTCCACGTGACGCCGTAGCCCCGTGTCCGGGGCCATTGAAGACCATCGTTGTCCCAGGCGTCAGAACGGCGTTGGGAGTTGGCAGTCGCGATTTCAGCTCGCTTGCCCTGGGAAGCAGATCAGGTCATGGCCCTATGATACCAGAGAGCAGGTGCTTTGTAAAGCGAGCAGCTCACATTCCGGCCCGCCAATGCTGAGCTTAGTCAGCCCGCCCGAACGGCTTCACATGGCCGGCGGGCGGAGCTGGCTAACGCAACGCTTCGACGAAGGCCGCGCTGGTTGCGGCCTGCACCTGCTCCAGCGTCGCGCCGGGCAGCAGCTCGGTCAACGTCAACTGGCCGTCAATGAACTCGAACACCGCCCAGTCGGTGATGATCATGCTGACTGCGCGCTGGGCGGTCAAGGGCAGGGTGCAGGTGGGGACGATCTTGGGCCGGCCTTTGCTGTCCACGTGGGTCATGGTGATGATCAGCCGCCGCGCGCCGCTGGCCAGATCCATGGCGCCGCCGATGCCCAGCAACGGCTGGCCTGGCACCGCCCAGTTGGCCAGGTTGGCCTGCTCGTCTACCTGCAAGCCGCCCATGATAGCCACATCCACATGCCCGCCGCGGATCATGGCGAAGCTGTCGGCGCTGTCGAAGTAGGCCGCGCCGGGCAGGGCAGTCACCGGCTGCTTGCCCGCGTTGACCGGGAAGTCCAGCGCGCCGCCGGCCACAGGCGCCGGGCCGACGCCCAACATGCCGTTCTCGGTGTGCAGCATGATACCGTGTTGGGGCGTGATCAGGTCGGCCACCAGCGTGGGGATGCCGATGCCCAGGTTGACCACATCGCCGGGGTGCAGCTCGACCAGGGCGCGGCGGGCCATGGCCATGCGGCTTTCGTCCGCCTTCTTGCCGCTGGCCTCCACCGAAGCTGAGCTGCCCAGGTCCTCCAGCGCCATGTGCGCCTGCACCAGATAGTCCACAAAGCAGCCGGGGGTGTGGATTTGGTCGGGGTCCAGCGCGCCCACCGGCACGATCTCCTCCACCTCGGCGATGACCAGCCGGGCGGCCGTGGCCATCAGCGGGTTGAAGTTGCGCTCGGTCATGCGGTAGACCAGGTTGCCGGCCGTGTCAGCCCGCCAGGCGCGCACGAAAGCCACGTCGGCGCGCAGGCCGGGGACGAAGATGTAGTCCTGGCCGTCGAAGCTGCGCGTCTCCGTGCTCTCGGCCACCACGGTGCCGGCGCCGGTGGGGGTGTAGAAGCCGGCGATGCCCGCGCCGCCGGCGCGCAGCGCCTCAGCCAGCGAGCCCTGCGGGATCAGTTGGATCTCGATGGCGCCGGCCTGATAGGCCTTGACAGCCTCCGGGTTGGAGGTAAAAAAGGAGCCGATGGCCTTTTTCAACTGGCCATTGCGCAGCAGGCGACCGCCGCCCAACCCCGGCTCGCCCACGTTGTTGCCGATGAAGGTCAGGTTGCCGACGCCCCGTTCGGCCAGGGCGTTCAGCAGGTGAACCGGGTTGCCGGTCATGCCGAAGCCGCCGGCCATCAACACGGCGCCATCGGGCACCAGCGCCGCGGCCTGCTCGGTGGTGATCTGTGGTACTGTCTTCATTTTACGTCTTCTCGATGAATTGAACGTCGGTCACGTCACGAAAGTCGGCATTCTGTGTCCAGAGGGTAGCACTGAACGCGCGGGCAGTGGCCAGGATGATGCTCTCCGTCAGCGGCAGCTTGAGCGTTGCCGACAACCTGGCAGCCTCCAACGCCAGCGAGGTATCCAGATCAATCACACGGCCCTGCTGCATCGCCATGCTGGCCTGCAAGGCCTCATCCTCGCTGCGCTGCGTCAGGGACCCGCTTGAACACTTCGGAGATACTGATGGAGGGCGTCAACAACGTATCGGCATCGTCGATCGCCGGAGCGAAGAACCCGGCATTGGCGCCGTCGGCGAAGTATTCCAACCATCCTGAAGAGTCGACGACGTTCATACGCGATCGGACTCTCATTCAACCGTGGTGTCTATCCCGCGCAGGAACCCGCGCAGCTCGCGTATTGGCCGGCTGCGTTACCTGTTGCTGTGATCGATTGTAACCGATGGTATCGTTCGCTGCAAGTAGTCATCGGTTCCGCGCCCTATTTGCAATTGCTGTAGGGTCCATACGAAGTGGCCTAACCGGTGAAGATGTGCTACCATACCGCCCGGCAGGAACAGAGCCGACCAGCCCGGCTTGCGACGCGGTCTGGTGACGCCCTTCCTGGCGGGCGCGGCCAACAGCATGGGAAGAACGGCAAGGAGCAAGCGATGAGTGCGATACCGAAAATCTACCTGACGCCGGCCGAGTCTTTGGCGTTCGAGCGACAAAGCGATGTCAAGCATGAGTATTTCAGAGGCGAGCTTTTCGCGATGGCCGGAGCCAGCCGGCAGCATGTCAGGATATCAGTCAATGTGATGACATTGTTGGACAACCAACTCAAAGGCCAGCGTTGTGAACTGTTCAACGGCGACATGCGGGTCAAGATCAGTCCCACCGGGTTGTACACCTATCCTGACGCCAGCGTCGTCTGCGGCCGGCCGCGCTTCGAGGACAAAGAGCTGGACACTTTGCTCAATCCCACGGTTATCGTCGAGATCCTCTCCAAATCCACCGAGGCCTACGACCGCGGGGAGAAGTTCGCCCAGTACCGCACCCTGGACATGCTGACCGACTACCTTCTCATCAGCCAGGACAAGCCGCGCATCGAGCGCTATGTGCGCCAGGCCGACAGCGGCTGGCTGCTGACCGAGAGCATCGGCCTGGATGCGGTGATGCCCATCGAGTCGATCCAGTGCCAGCTTTCCCTGGCAGATGTCTACGACCGGGTGGAGTTCGATGACACCCAGCCAGCGCCGAAGTTGACGGTGGTCAAGGAGGAGGCCGAGGCGTATTCGGCGTAAAAGCGTGACTATTCAGCCGGCAGGCCAAACGTTGATCTCGTTACGACAGCCTACTCGATCCAAGGGTTGAGTAGCCTTCTGAGGCGTACACCTGCGCTTGCGCCGAAGCGCAGCGCAGGTGCAAGTGTCGAAACCAACGTTTGGCCCGCCGGGTAGTTGCGCAAAAGCTATGAACGCGCCCTGTGCGGACCTCGTGCAGCCAATCCTGCCTTTCCTTCGTTTTCCCCCTCACCTACAACGTTTCCGTGACCTTCCTCAGCGCGCGCGGCTGGTCGGGATCGTAGTCGCGCGTGTGGGCCAGGTTCATGGCGAAGAGCTGGCCGGGCAGGATGGCGGCGATGGGGGAGAGCCACTCCGGCACGCCGGCCGGCAGGGCCAGCGGCACGCGCGCCATGCTCAACGCCTCGACGTCGTCGCTGATCACCACCAGCTCGGCCGCGCGCTCCTTGGCCGTGGCCATGAAGCTCTTGATCTCCGGCAGCATCCTGCCCGACGGTGCGACCACCACCATGGGGAAGCCGTCGCTGAGCAGCGCCAGCGGGCCGTGCAGGAAGTCGGCGCTGCTGTACGGCTCCACCACGGTGTAGGTCAGCTCCTTGAGCTTGAGGGCCAGCTCGAAGGCGGTGCAGTAGTTGAAGCCGCGGCCGATGGCGATGCAGGCGCTCATGTAGCGATAGCGTTCGGCCACGCGGTCGATGCCGGGCAGCGCCAGCGCTTGGGCCGCCACGGCGGGAATCTGATCCAGCGCGGCCAGCAGCGCTGCGTCGCCGCTGAGCGTGGCGCTGAGCAGGGCAATAGCCGTCAGCGAGGTGGTGTAGGTCTTGGTGGCGGCCACCGACTTCTCCTCGCCGGCGTGCAGGTTCAGCACGAAATCGGACGCCCGGCCCAGGTCGGACTGCGGGAAGTTGGTGATGGCCGCGGTCAGCGCGCCCTGGCGCTGCGCCTCCGCCAGCACCGAGACGATGTCGGGGCTCTTGCCGCTCTGGCTGATGCCCAACACCAGCGCGTTGCCGAAGCGCGGCGGCTGCTGGTAGATGCTGAACAGGCTGGGCGCGGCCAGCCCCACCGGCAGGCCATTGTGCGCGCCCAGCAGATACTGGGCATAGCGGGCCGCGTTGTCGCTGGTGCCGCGCGCCGCGATCACCACGTGGTCCACGCCGCGCCGCCGAATCTCGGCAGCCAGCGCCGCGGCCGCTTCACGCTCATCCGCCAGCAGCCGCGCCAGCACGGTGGGCTGCTCGTGGATCTCTCGATACAGGTTGGTGGTTGTCAGGTCGATCATGTCTTTCTCTCGTCTGGGTTCAGGACTGACAGTGCTGGTCATGTCGAGGACAGGCCGTCGCGCTGAAACTTGGCTGTCGGCCAAGCAGCACTGTCAGTCCTTGCCTATTCAGCGGTGTAGACCAGTTCGCCGTCGACGATGGTCCCGCGCACGTGCAGGTCGGGGGAGAGCAGGACCATGTCGGCGATGTAGCCGGGGGCGACCTGGCCGCGTTCATGCTCCAGCCCCAGGGCGCGGGCCGCGGTGGTGGTCATGGTCTGCAAGGCCTCTTCCAGCGCACAGCCGGTGAGGGAGGTCAGGTTGCGCAGCGCCTGATCCATGGAGAGGATGCTGCCGGCCAGGGTGCCGCTGGCCAGGCGGCAGGAGACGCCGTCCACAAAGACCTCGTAGTCGCCCAGCAGATGCTTGCCGGGCGGCATGCCCAGCGCGCCCATGGCGTCGGTCACCAGGTTGAGCCGCCGCGGCCCCAGCGCCTGCCAGACCAGCTTGATCATGGCCGGGTGGGTGTGGATGCCGTCGGCGATGAACCCAACGAAGGGGCGGTCGTCGGTGAGCAGCGCGCCCACCAGGCCCGGATCGCGCGCCAGCAGGCTGGGCATGGCGTTGAACAGGTGCGTGCCGTAGCGGACACCGGCGTCGAAGCCGGTCATGGCCTCTTCATAGGTGGCCGCGGAGTGGCCGGCGCTGACCAACACGCCGCGCGCGGCCAGCGCCTCGATCACCGGCAGCGCGCCGGGCAGCTCCGGCGCCAGCGTCACCAGACGCACGCCGTTTTCGGGCGACCAATCCTGCACCGCGTCCAGGCTGGCCAGCCGCAGGTAGTTGGGGTTGTGCGCGCCCTTGCGGGCCGGGTTGAGGAAGGGCCCTTCGATGTGCAGCCCCAGCGGCGTCGCGCCGCGCTGGCCAGTCGGCCGGCCCGCGGCCAGAACCTGCCGCCCCGCGGCTGACTTCTCCAGCGGCGCGGTGATGATGGTCGGCAGAAAGGCGGTGACGCCATGCTGCGGCAACTGGGCGGCCACCGGCCAGATCGCCGTGGGGTCGTCGGTGAAGTCGTGGCCGAAGCCGCCGTTGAACTGAAGCTCGATGAAGCCGGGGGTCAGCAGCAGCCCCTCGGCGTCGATCACCTGCGCGTCGGGCGGGCAGGCCAGGTGCTCGGCCGGGCCAACCGCAACGATACGATCGCCGTCCGTCAACACCGCGCCGCGTTCGATGCGCTCGGTGGGGGAATAGATGGTGGTGTTGGTGATGTAAAGCATGGTTTTTTTCTCACACTAGCGAATAACCAACTCGAACTTGGAGAGTACCGATTAGCTCGTACACCAGATTGCTGGCGCTTGACTCCGGTCTCAACATCAGATCAATCCTCATGCGCCCTCTTCCGCCAATTTCAGCACACGTTGGCGGATATCATTGGAGAGCCACATTCCGCTTTCACCCAAACGGTTGACGTACGGCTCAACCTTGGTAATCAGACCGAATGACTTGGCCTCCAGCAGGACTCGCAAAGTTCCCCAGACTGACAGACCAGCCGCCTGCGCGGTATGGCGAGCAAGTTGGTCGTCCAGCAGGACTATCATATCCGGATTCTCAAGCGCTAAGGCCATGGCAGCCAGTTCACCTGGTCCCAAGTCCAGCGCCAACCATTCAGAAGGCATAGCTCGAGGGTTCCTTACGTGCACCCAACTATGCCGACCGAGATCGGGCACATCATAGCCCTTCCTCTGCCCTTGCTTCAGCTCACCCAAGACCGATGCAGGTACCCATACTTCTCCAAACAGAGCTGGAAGCCAATCCAGACCACCGATCCGGTAAAGATAGAGCAACGGCGAGGTGTTGCTGATAGCATTAGGCATGGCGGCTTTCCAAATCAATCAACTCGGACTGCAATGGAAACACCTTGTAGCGTTCCAGGCTTAGCAGGAACTCCACCCGAGGCATACCTGCCAACTCAGCCGCGCGACCGGAAGACAACCGCCCCATCTCAAAAAGCTTGACTGCCGCCAGCATCCGTAGCTCACGTGCAAAGGATGTCTCGTCGGTCTTTTCTGCCAAGAGGACCTTCTCTGGGATTTCGAGAACAATTTGTCGAGTGGTCATCAAATACTCCGGTTCTTGCCTACGAATCACGATGTCATGAAGCTCAAGATGGCAAACAAGATCTGTTTTCCTCCGAGAAAAGGTATGTAGCCATTAGAGCCAGGGAAGTCCATCCTTCGACAAGCATGCTCAAGCGATTGTAACATGGTGCGTTACGCAGGTCAATCAAGAAGCAGCGAATGGAATTCACCGTCTGACCACACGAAGGCCCCTCAGGGCCTGGCAGACCCGGAATCTGGCGCATGCGGGCGCTTCGTCCTTTCAACCGACCAGTTCCGCTCCGCAGCGCCTGAGGGCGCTTCGTCCTTTCAGCCAGGGATTTCCAATCCCTCGGTCTCACCGCAGCGCCGGCAAACTGGCCGCGGCGATGGATTGACCCACGCGGCGGCTTTTCTCGTCGGGCAGTTGGATGTGGACGCGGCCGGCCAGCTCGGGGAACTCGGCAGCCAACACCGCGTGTGCGCCGTCCAGGATCAACTGGCCGCCGCTGCCGCTGGTGACGCGGCCCAGGATCAGCACATGCTTGAGGTCGTAGAACTCGGCGTAGTGCGCCAGGCTGTAGCCCAGGTAGACGCCGATGCTCTGCCAGATCTGCACCGCGCCCTCGTGGCCCGCCTCCAGGTAGCCCTGGACGTGCTTCAGCTTCTCCGCCTTGGTGACGGCGGGGCCGTCGGGCAGGGTGATGCCGACCTGCGGCGCGAGGCGGAAGACGCACTGCTGCGAGAAGTACTGCGAGCCGACGCCGCGGTCGCCCGACCACTCGTCCACGGCCGCGCCGGGGCTGTAGTCCACCGGCGCGAAGGCCAGCTCGTTCAGCCAGCCGGTGACCGCGCCGTGCAGGTTGACGTAGCCCACGGCCTGGCTGCTGCCCAGCGCAATGCCCAGCACGCCGTCATCCTCCAGCGACATCGCGCCGGCCAGCGCGGTCACATCGCCGTCGTTGATCACCTCCAGCGGCACGCCGAACTCCTCGCGGATGCGCAGGAACATGCCGCGGATGGCGTCGTAGCGTTCGGCCGGGATGCCGCGGAAGAGGGAGGCCACCATGGGCCGGTTGTCCACGTAGACGCCGGCCGAGCTGCCGCCGATGGCGTCCAGCCGCGGCAGCTTGCTCTGCGCCAGCCGCAGCGCGGTCGTGATCCGCTCGTAATGATAGGCCGGGTCAGTCTGTTCCACCGGCTCCCAGACAATCTCGTCGCTCCAGATCGGCTCGCCGTCGATCACCGCCGACACCTTCAGGTCGGACGCGCCCAGGTCGAAGCCGATGCGGCAGCCGTCCAGGTGACGGCCCAGCGCCTGCCCGGCCTCGCGGGCGGCCGGCGCCTGGCCGGCTTCGCAGGAAACCACGGTGAAGGGCTGCTGGTAGACGTTCTCGCCCATGAAATGATAGTCGAAGGCGCGCGGCCCGTCGGGCGCGTAGACCTGGCGGATGTGCTCGGCGATGCCGGCCGGCCCGTCGATGCTCACCTTCCAGCCGCCCCGCGCCCAGAGCAGAAACTTGACCAGGCGCTCGGCGTAGTCCAGATTGGCGGCCGCGTTAGGGTGATCAGCGGCAAAGGCGGTGGTCTCGAAGCGCGAGACCGCGCCGTCGGAGCGCTCCAGGGCAATCACCAGCGGCACAGCCGCGCCGGCCTCGCTGGCCGCCTGCCGAAGGGCCCGATTGGCCAGCACCGCCGGTCGAAAATCAGGGTCCAGCGGGGGAACGAAATTGGGTTTGATGAGAGTGGGTGAACTTGACACGATGCGAGGTCCTTTTTACGAGATTTTCTCTGCGCCCCTGTCGGCATGATACCACACCAAACAGGATGCGCCCAGGGCGCTGGAAGCCAGGCGCGACGGCACGATCTGCAACTGCTGATGCGCTTCCTTGAGCGCCCACTGGTCCAGCTCGCGCCAGATGGGCAACAACAGCATGTCGAAAACAGCCTGGCCAAAGCCGCCGCCGATGATGATGCGCTCTGGGTTGAGGATGATGGTGTGCAT
This sequence comes from Chloroflexota bacterium, assembly GCA_029558955.1. Classification (GTDB taxonomy): domain Bacteria; phylum Chloroflexota; class Anaerolineae; order JAAEKA01; family JAAEKA01; genus JAAEKA01. The sequence goes on along the minus strand of JAKQCW010000124.1, from coordinate 57,107 downwards.
GGCAATGACGCGCGCCAACCAGTTGGCCACCTTGTCCATCACGGCCAACGCCAGCTTGTCCCCCTCGCGCGCGGCCTGGACCACGTCGATCGCGCTTAGTTCGGCGGTGTCGGTCAGGCGGGTGGGGTGAATTGCCTGTGCGAGATGCTCCCGCGTCTCGGCCAGCACGCCGGTGCCGGAGAGCAACGATTCGGCCGAGCCGGACAGCCCGTCGTTCCACGGCCGGCCGGTCGGGTCGATCACCAGGTGGCCGATCTCGGAAGCGGAGAAGGTGCGCCCCACCACCGGCTGGCCGTTGACCAGGCTGGCGCTGCCGATGCCCGTGCCCAGAGCCAGGTAGACCAGATCGTGACACCCCTGGCCGGCGCCGAAGGCGACCTCGCCCAGCAGGCCGGCCACCGTGTCGCGCTGCAAGAAGAGCGGCGGCGCGTCGCCCAGCCGGGCGCGCAACCCGGCCAGCAGCGGCAGGCGCTGCCAGCCGAGGTTGGTGGCCTTGAGCACCATCCCGCCGACCGGGTCGATCAAGCCGGGGCAGCCGATGCCGACGCCTGCCACCGGGCCGCCGGCCTGGGCCAGCAGCCCGGCGATGCTGTCGGCCAGGCTGTCCAACACGGCTTCTGGCCCGCGCCCCGCTTCCGTCGGTCGGCGGGACGCGGCCAGGACCTCGCCTTGGCGGCTGGCCAGCGCGCCGGCGATCTTGGTTCCGCCCAGGTCGATGCCGATAGCCAGTGATTGGTTCATGACGACGCGCGGTTGGTGATGGGTGAATGGTGAACGGTGAACAGTTAACGGTGAACGGTGGGCGGTAGGCCTGGTTTTTCAGGCGTCCGGGGCGGGGTTCACGATTGGCCTGAGCTGAGCTCCTCCATCAGTTGCCAGCAGATGAGCTCCATGCGCGGGACGTGGAATGCGCCCTTGTAGGTGTTGCCCTTGAGGCTGGACGACAGCCGGCCATCGCGGTGCAGATAGCCGAACCATTCGCCGTGCTCCGGGTCGGGGAAGCGGGCGTAGGTCCAATCGTGGATCAGGCCGTGCCAGCGGGCGTATTTCTCGTCGCCGGTCAGGCGATAGGCCATCAGCGTGGCGATGATGGCCTCGTTCTGCGGCCACCAGAACTTCATGTCGTGCCAGTATTCCTGCACCGGCCGGCCATGCACGTCCACGAAGTAGGTGATGCCGCCATGCTCCGGGTCCCAGCCGCGGGCCCACATCCAGTCCAGGATGGTCAGCCCGGTCTGGAGCAGCGCCGGGTCGTTGCCCCGTTCGCGCGCCTCCTGCATGATGAACCAGGAGGCCTCGATGGCGTGGCCGGGGTTGAGGGTGCGACCGTCGAAGTGATCCAGCAGCTCGCCGTTGGGGCCGGTGGTCTCCAGCACGGTCTGCAGCTCCGGGTGCATGTGGTAGCGGCGGATCTCGTCGATGTAGTGGTCGATCCAGTGGTTGCAGAAGGCCACTTCCGCGCCGGTCTGGCGCAGAATCTGCGCCGTGACGATCATGATCATGGGGATCGCCAGGCCGCGCATGGGCCGGGTTGTGGTGTTCCACTTGGGAGGCAGCACGCCGGGCGTTTGCAGATGGCGCAGCACCCGCTGGTAGAGGTCCACGGCGTCCTGCACGGCGTCGCCATCGCGGGCCGCGCGGCCATAGGCCGCCAGCGCGGCGATCATGAACGTCTCGCTGAAGATATAGCGGCGCTTGCGCAGCGGCTGGCCGGCGCGGTCCACCAGGAAGAACATGCGGCCGTCGTCGTCAAAGCCGTGCTGGCGCAGAAAGTCGATGCCGTGGCGTGACCAGGCCAGCCACTCCGGCCGCGGCTCCACCTCGCTGTAGAGGGTGGCCAACAGCCAACTGGCCCGCCCTTGCAGCCAGATGGCCTTGTCGCTGTCCAGCAACGAGCCGTCCCGGTCGCGGCTGAACATGAAGCCGCCCTGCTCCTGATCGATGCTGCGCGGGAACCAGAAGGGCAGGGTGCTCTTCAGCAGGCCATCGCGGTAGGTGGCCAGAAGCTGGCCGGCGCGTTCAGGGGTCAGCAGGGGGGCGTCGGGGCCGTTCATCGCTGCACCCACTCCAGAAAGCCCAGCTCGGCCATGTCGGCGCGCAGGGAGTCGATCTCGGCCGGCGACAGCGCCACCTGCGGCAGGCGGGCGGGGCCATACGAGGGACCGGCGAAGCCCAGGATCGCCTTCAGGCCAGGCAGCGGGCGATAGCTGCCCACCACCTTGAGCACCATCTGCGCCGACAGGAGCTGCAAACGCTGGGCTGTGGCCAGGTCGCCGGCCGCAAACGCGGCCATGATCTCCTGGTAGAGGGGCGCGGCGAAGTTGAAGGTGCTGCCCACGGCGCCGTGCGCGCCGGCCGCCAGCCCGCTCAGCAGCATCTCATCGACGCCGAAGAGGATGTTGAAGCGGCCGCCGTCAAAGGCAACGCAGGCCTGCAGCTCGTAGAGGGTGGGCGAGCTGTACTTGATGCCGGCCAGGGTGGGGATGTGCTGGCTGCCCTGGCGCAGGAACTCCACCATGTCCAGGTTGACGCCGGTCAGGCCGGGGATGTGGTAGTAGTAGAAGGGCAGCTCGGGCGCGGCGCTGGCGATCTCAGCCATGCAGTCCACCAGCACCTTGACCGAGCCCGGCTTGACGTAGAAGGGGGGCAGGGCGGCGATGGCGGCCGCGCCCACCTGTTGGGCGTGGCTGGCCAGGGCGCGCGCGTCGGCCAGGGAGGTGTGCCCCACGTGGGCGATGACCGGCAGGCGGCCGGCCGCGGCCGTGACGAAGGCCTCCAACGTCGCCTGGCGTTCGGCGGTGGTCAGGGAGGCCATCTCGCCGGTGCTGCCGCAGGTGAAGATGGCGCTGACCCCCTGCTGCACCAGCCGGTCCACCGTCGGACCAACCGGGGCCAGGTTCAAGCTGCCGTCGTCATGCATCGGGGTGAAGGTTGCCGGCACCAGGCCGGTGATCCAGAATGGTTTCATGGGAGGTATTACCTTGGTGAAGTGTTCGTGTCGCAGTACCGGTTTTCAGCGAGCTGGCGGAATAATGCGTAATGCGTAATGCGTAACCGGATGGGGATGAACGACGGGTTCAAGCATGGGAGGTGTGTCAAGTGCGCTGCAGCCGCTGCCCGCGATTCCGGTTACGCATTACGCATTACGGGTTATCAGCAGTGCGCCATCCTAACGATGCCTACCGCGTCTCAGTGAATGCTCTTCGGGTCCAGCGCGTCGCGCAGCCCGTCGCCGATGAAGTTGATGCTCAGCACCGCTAGGGCGATCATCAGGCCGGGCGGCACCCACATCCAGGGCATTTCCTGCAGGATGTTCAGGCTCTGCGCGTCGCGCAGCATGTTGCCCCAACTGGGGGTCGGCGCCTGCACGCCCAGGCCCAGGAAGGAGAGGGAGGCCTCCAGCAGGATGATGTTGGCCACGCCGATGGTCAGCGCCACGGCGATGGAGCTGACGGTGTTGGGGAAGATGTGCTTGAAGACGATCTGGCCGCGCGTGACGCCGATGCTGCGGGCCGCGCGCACGAACTGCTGCTCACGCAGGGTCAGGAACTGGCCGCGCACCAGGCGGGCAATGGAGGGCCAGGTCAGCATACCGATCACCAGCATGGCATTGTAGACGCTGGGCCCTAAGGCGGCTGCCACCGTGATGATGATGACCAGCGATGGGAAGGTCATGAAGACGTCGGTGACGCGCATCAGGGTCATGTCCACCTTGCCGCCGGCATAGCCAGCGATGCTGCCGATGATGACGCCGATGATCATCGAGATGGTGACCGCCACCAGGCCCACCGAAAGGGAGATGCGGCCGGCGTAGAAGATGCGGGTCAGCACATCGCGGCCGGTGCCGTCGGTGCCCAGCCAGTGGTCGGCGCTAGGCGGCTGGCGAATGGAGCGCAGGTCGATCTCGGTGGGCGAATGGGGCGTCAGCAGTGGCGCGGCCACGGAGACGAAGATCAGCAGGCTCAGCGTGATCAGTCCGAACATGGCCAGCTTGTGGCGAAAGAAGCGTTTGCGGGCCTTGCCCCAGAGGCTTTCCGGCTTGTCTTCAGCCAGGTCAATTGCTTGTGCGGTGGCAGTCATAATGGCTCTCTCCTACAGGCGGGAAACCCTGATCTTACTCGTAGCGGATGCGCGGGTCGGCGAAGGAATAGGTCACGTCGGTCACCAGGTTGGCCAGCAGCACGACGAAGGCGGAAATCAGCACGTAGCCCATGATCACCGGCGAGTCGCGCAGCGCAATGGCGTTGATGAACATCATGCCGATGCCGGGCCACTGGAAGATGGTCTCGATGATCACCGAACCGGCAAAGAGCACGGTCAGGTTGATGCCGATCACCGTGATCACCGGGATCAGGGCGTTGCGCAGGATGTGGCGCACCGTGACCACACGCTCGGTCATGCCCTTGGCGCGGGCGGTGCGCACGTAGTCCTCGTTGATGACCTCCAACACACTGGCGCGGGTGTAGCGCATGAAAACCGAGGTGCGCACCAATGCCAGGGCCAGCGCCGGCAGGAAAAGGTGACGCAGATTGTCGCTCCAGGAGAACTCCGTGCCGGCAGTGACCATACCCGAGGTGGGGAACCAACCCAGCTTCAGGGCAAAGATAAAGATCAGGATCATGCCCAGGAAGAAATCGGGGATCGAGATGCCGGTGAAGCCGAACAGCGTCAGGCCGTAGTCCATGGGGGAATACTGCTTCATGGCGGAAATGGTGCCCAGGAAGACGCCCAGAATGACCGAAATGAGCAGCGAGAGACCCATCAGCTCCAGGGTGGCGGGGATGCGGGTCAGGATCATCTGACCGACCGGCTCGCCGGTCTGGAAGGAGTAGCCCAGGCTGCCCTTCAGCAGGTTGCCCAGCCAGCGCCCATACTGCTCGTAGAGCGGCAGGTCCAGGCCGAGCTGTCCCTGGCGCAGCTTGATCAGATCTGCCTCCATGGGCGAGTCGGAGGAGATCATCGCCATCACGGCATCGCCCGGCATCATATTCGCCAGCAGGAAGACGATGACCGTGATCACCAGGATGATGGGCAGGCTAATGAGGATACGGCGCACGATATAGGTCGTCATAGCGATGCTCTCCGTCAGGCAGATGGGTGTGAGCCGGCTCGCGGCGAGAGAAGTGCTCGCCGCGAGCCAGCCTCACACGACGGTGCTATTCAGTGTACCAGGTGTGAATCTCGTTGTAGATCGGGATATCGAACATCAGCAGCGGCTGCTCAGAGAAGTGCTGCGCCAGGCCGACGATGCGCTTGTTGAAGCCCATGGGGCGCACTTCGTACCACAGCCAGATCTTGGGCAGTTCCTGGTTCAGGATGGTGCTGATCTCATGGTAGAAGGGGGCGCGCTCGTCGCGCTCGGCCACGCTGACACCCTGGGTGAAGAGCTCGTCCACCTGCTCGTTGCAGTAGCCCATGGCGCGCTGCGTGCCGCACTTGGTGATCAAGGCGCCGATGGAAGGATCGAGACCCTGGCCGTTGGCGCCGTAGCCGATCTGGAAGGTGCCATCGACGATGGCCTGGTTGAAGCCGGCGCCGTCCACCAGCCGCGGCTCGACGGTGACGCCCACGGCCCCCAGATAGGCCTGGATGGCGACCACGAGGTCCTTGTTGACCTGGTCGTTGTAGTAGTAAAGGAAGTCCAGCTTGCGGGAGGAGTCCCAGCCGGCGGCCTTCAGCAGTTCCATGGCCTTCTCAGGGTCGTAGGGATAGGTCTCCAGGTCAGCCGGGCGAGCCCATTCCGCCGGGAACATGGTGTTGGAGATCTTGCCATAGTTCATGCGCACGGTTTCCATGATGGTCTCGCGATCGATGGCGTACATCAGGGCCTGGCGCACTTCCGGCTTGGCGAAATCGGGGTCAGTCAGGTTGAGGAAGAGGAAGCTGGGCAGACCGGCGTCCATGTTGCCCAGCACGGTCAGGTGCGGCATCTTCTCGAAGCGCTGCACCTGGTCCAGCGGAATACCGCCGCCCTCGTAGGGGGTGGCGTCCAGCTCGCCCGCCTCCAGCGCGTTGAGGATCGCGGTGGTGTCGGCGTAGATCTGGAAGACGATCTTGTCCAGCTTGGGCTTGCCCAGGAAGTAGTTCTCGTTGGCCACGCCCTCGATGTACTGGTCATCGACGAACTTGGTCATGACGAAGGGGCCGGTGCCGACCATCTGCTTCCAGTAGCCGTTGGTGCGCAGTTGATCGGCCGGCACGCTGCCCAGAATGTGCTCAGGCAGGATGCTGATGGAGATCTGCTGCAGCTCAACCCACAGCGGCGAGGGGGTCTTCAGCTCGACGCGCACGGTCATGTCGTCGACCTTGGTCACGCCGGCCAGCTCAGTGGCGGCGCCGGACTGGAACTCATCGTAGCCCACGATGTCGGCCAGCTTGGAGGCGTAGGTGGAACCGACGGCCGGATTGGCGAAGGTGTTGAAGGTGAACACCACGTCATCGGCGGTGAAAGGCTCGCCGTCGTGCCAGGTGACACCCTCGCGCAGGTGGAAGACGAAAGCTTTGCCGTCCTCTTCCATCTCCCAGCTCTCGGCCAGCAGCGGCTCGACGCCGTCGGCCGTCCACTTGACCTGGGCCAGGCCCTGCAGGAAGGCCTCGTCGATGCGGCGGCCGCAGGTGGTCCAGAGGGTGCCGATGGCGCAGCCGGTGCGCATGGGCGAGCGGAAGACGCCGGCCGGGCCGCTGGCAGTAGAGGGGGCAGCCGGGGCCGCGGTGGCTTCGGCGGGCGCGGCAGTGGCGTCAGAGGCCGCCGGTTGGGCGGCAGGGGCGGTGGTTGCCTCAGGCGCCGGGGTCGCTGCGGGGGATCCGCAGCCGGCCAGCACCAGGGCGATCAGCGCGACGATCGCAAACAGCTTGTAAACCTTCATGGTACGCTCCTATCGGAAAGTTGATCTTGCGCCGGTGAGGCGCCGGCAAGGAAACACGATTGAAAATGGCTCAAACCGCCAATTCTTCAGCCAGGTGGCAGGCGACGCGGTGCTCCACGCCGTCGCTGATCTCGAGCACGCGCAGCTCAGGCTCCTGCTGCCGGCAGATGTCCTTGGCGAAGACACAGCGCGGGTTGAAACGACAGCCGGCCGGAGGACGGGCCGGGCTGGGCACGTCCCCTTCCAGGATGATGCGCTTGCGTTGACGCTCCAGCTTGGGATTGGCCACCGGGACTGCTGACATCAGCGCCCGCGTGTAGGGGTGCATGGGGTGATCGAAGACCGCGTCGCGGCTGCCTAGCTCCACGATCTTGCCCAGGTACATGACCGCCACCCGGTCGCTGATGTAACGCACCATGGAGAGGTCGTGCGAAATCATCAGGTAGGTCAGGCCAAGCTCCGCCTTGAGGTCGCCCATCAGGTTGACCACCTGCGCCTGGATCGACACATCCAACGCCGAGATGGGCTCGTCGGCGACGATGAAGGCGGGCGAGGTGGCCAGGGCGCGGGCCAGACCGACGCGCTGACGCTGGCCGCCGGAGAACTCGTGCGGGTAGCGGTTGATGAAGGCCGGGTTGAGCCCCACCATGCGCAGCAATTCCTTGACGCGCGCAGGCCGCTGAGAAGGCTCGCCGATCTGGTGTACGCTCAAAGGCTCGCCGATGATGGAACCCACGGTCATGCGCGGGTTCAGCGAGGAATAGGGGTCCTGAAACACCATCATCATGTGGCGGCGCAGCTGGCGCATCTGCCCTTCCGGCAGGGTCGTGACCTCCTGGCCGCGGAAAAGCACACTGCCCGCAGTGGCAGCTTGCAGCTTCAGCATGGCCAGGCCGGTGGTCGATTTGCCGCAGCCGCTCTCGCCCACCAGTCCCAGCGTCTCGCCTTGATACACGTCGAAGCTGACATCGTCCACGGCGCGCACGGCGCCGACCTGGCGCCGCAGCAGCCCGCGGCGAATGGGGAAGTGGACCTTCAGGTTCCTGACCTCGACCAGCGTGGTCGAGGGCGATGCCGCACCGTTTGCGATGCTCATAGCTCTTCTCCAAAGTTGTGGATCTTGCGCAGCTCTTCGGCGCGCCAGCAGGCGGATGTATGGTTGGGGCCGACCGCTCGCAGCGGCGGCACCTCTTGCAGACAGCGGTCGATGACGTAGGGGCAGCGGGGGGCGAAGGGGCAGGCCGTGGCCGCCTTGCGCAGGTCGGGCGGCATTCCTTCGATGGAGGCCAGCCGCTCCTGGTTGCGCTGATCCAGGCTGGGGATGGCGTGCAGCAGGCCCATGGTGTAGGGGTGCGCCGGCTGCTCGTAGAGATCGTCCACCGGCGCCTGCTCGATGATGTAGCCGGAATACATGACGATCACCTTGTCCACCATGCCGGCCACCAGCGCCAGGTTGTGGCTGATCCAGATGATGGCCGTGTTCAGCCGCTCTTGCAGTTCCTTGACCAGCTCGACGATCTGGGCCTGGATGGTGACGTCCAGCGCGGTCGTCGGCTCATCGGCGATCAGCAGGCTGGGATTGCAGGTCAGCGCCATGGCGATCATGATGCGCTGCCGCTGTCCGCCGGAGAACTGGAAGGGGTAGTCCTTGAGCCGCTCGGCGGCGTTGGGCAGCCCCACCAGCGAGAGCAGCTCGGCGGCGCGGGCGCGGGCCGCGGCCTTGTCCAGCCCCAGATGGGCGCGCAATGGCTCCATCAACTGTTGGCCCACCGACAGCACCGGGTTGAGCGAGGTCATGGGGTCCTGAAAAACCATGGAAATCTCGCCGCCGCGCACCGCGCGCATCTCGTCGGGCGACAGCTTGAGCAGATCGCGGCCCTTGAAGAGCACCTCGCCCCCCTCGACCCGGCCGGGCGGGAAGCGAATCAAACCCATGATCGACATGACGCCGACCGATTTTCCGGAGCCGCTCTCGCCGACGATGGCCAGCGATTCGCCCTCATCCAGCGTGTAAGAAATGCCGTTGACCGCGTGGATGGTGGCGCCGTCGGAGTAGAAGCGGGTGACGAGATCTTTGACCTCTAGCAAGTGCGTCATTGCGTGCTTCCCTGATAGTGTGTTGTTAGGTGGTGGAAACGATGGGGAGTGCGACGTGGTCCGCGGAACCGTTGACCTGGCTGGGCTGGATCGCTTTCGCCAGGCGTTGCTCCAACTTGTAGAAATGTTCGCGCATGCGCTGGGCGGCCAGGGCGGCATCGCGGGTGCGGATAGCGTCCAGCAGTTCGCGATGCATTCGGACCGTGGTGCGGGGGTCATGGTCGGCGCCGATCATCTCGACCGCCAGCGAATGGTAGATCACCCAGAAAATATCGATCAGGCGAATCAGCGATTCGTTGCCCAGGGGAGTGTAGAGCATGCTGTGGAAGCTGCGGTCATCGGCAGAGACGTCTTCGCCGCGGTCTACCTTGGCCTCCCACTGCTCCAGCAGTGCGTCGAATTGGTCCAGTTCCGCGTCGCTGATGGCCGCGACGGCGTCGACCACGGCTGCAACCTCCAGCCAGATGCGGATTTGAAGGATTTCGGCGGCCCGGATAGGGTCATAGACCAGGCCGTAGGAGAGGAGATCGAAAATGGGGTCGAAATTGAAGGCCCGCACCCGTACACCGTCGCCGTGACGCACCTCGACGATGCCCAGTGACTCCAGCGACTTGATGGCCTCGCGCACGGAGCCGCGGCTGACGCCCAGATCGCTGGCCAACTGTCCCTCCGGCGGCAGCAGATCGCCAGCCTCGAGACGGTTGGCAGTGATATACTGCTTGACTTGATCCTGAATCACCCGATTGAGCATCGGCCCACGAGGGAGCTTTTCCATGCCAGCCTTCTTCATCGAAAGTCGCGGAGCTTATCAGGTCACTGGATATCAGATGTCGGATATCTAATGATAGGATAACACAAATCGCGTGAGTTGTCAAGAGGGAATTTTGGGGAAATCAGGAGGGACTTCATCCCCCGCCGAGGCCGCACCTGCACGCGCCCCCCTGCTCGATAACGCGAACTTCCCCCCCGTCAAGATCGCACACGGACATGCTCCGTCCGATAACGCGAACTCCCCCCCCCGTCAAGATCGCACCCGGACGCGCTCCGCTCTATGGTCGAAATATCACCTAAAGGTTCATCAGCCAACCGGAGCCGAGGCTTCAGCCGGCCAACTGGAGTCGAGGCTTCAGCCGGCCAGCCGGAGTCGAGGCTTCAGCCGGCCAACCGGAGTCGAGGCTTCAGCCGGCCAGCCGGAGTCGAGGCTTCAGCCGGGTCCGGCGCGCGTTCCGGCTAACGCCTCGACTCCAGCCCGTCAGCTCAGCGCCCGCCGTCAGGGCAGGGCGAATCCGTCGTTGGCGATCAGATCCCGGTACCAGAGGGCGCTGTCCTTGAGCAGCCGCTGTTGCGTGGCATAGTCCACCCAAACCATGCCGAAGCGCTGCGAATAGCCGAACGCCCACTCGAAATTATCCATCAACGACCAGGTGAAGTAGCCGTTCAGCGGCACGCCGGCATCCATGGCCCGCCGCACCTCCGCCAGATGGTCGCGAATGTAGTTCAGCCGGCGTTGGTCGGCGCTGCGCCCGGCCGCGTCGGGGCCGTCGGAGTAGCTGGCGCCGTTCTCGGTGATGATCATGCTGGCCGGACGGTAGTCGAAGTGCAGCCGGCAGAGCAGGTTGTAGAACCCCGGCGGGTAGACCTCCCAGCCCATCTCGGTATGCTCGTTGCCCTCAACCGTGATGGCCGGCGGCAGGTTGTTGGGCGCCTCCTCATCGCGCGCGATGGTGCGATTGTAGTAGTTGACGCCCATGAAGTCGGTCGGGACGGCGATCGCGTCCATGTCGCCCGGCTGCACGAAGTCGAACCTCACGCCGTACTCGACGTCCAGGCGCTCGACCACATCAGCCGGATAGCCGCGGTGATAGAGGGGATCCAGGAAAAGCCGGTTGCGGATGCCATCCTCGCGCGCGGCCGCCCGCAGATCGACCTGGCTGGCCGAGGCCGGCACGACTTCATTGGGGTTGAGGGCCAGGCCCACGCGCGCGCCGGGACTGTTGGCGCGCAGCACCGGCACAGCCCAGCCGTGCGACAGCAAAAGGTGATGCACCGTGCGGGCGGTCTTGGCCGCGTCGTTGTGACCCGGCGCATGGACGCCGATCATGTGTCCCAGAAACGCGGTGCAGAACGGCTCGTTGTGCGTGATCCAGTCCTGGACGCGGTCGCCCAACCGCCGGCTGACCACATCGGCATATTCGACGAAAGCCTCGGCCGTGCTGCGCGCCGGCCAGCCGCCGGCATCCTCCAACGCCTGGGGCAGATCCCAGTGATAGAGCGTGGCGAAGGGCCGGATGCCGCGCGCCAGCAGCCCATCCACCAGCCGATCGTAGAAGTCCAGCCCGGCCGGGTTGACCTGGCCGCGGCCGGCCGGCAGGATGCGCGGCCAGGCGATGGAGAAGCGATAGGCGCGCAGGTTCAACGCCGCCATCAGGTCCAGATCGTCCTGCCAGCGGTGATAGTGGTCACAGGCGACATCGCCGTTTTCGCCGTTCAGCACCTTGCCCGGCGTGTGGCTGAAGCGATCCCAGATCGACTCGCCCTTGCCGTCCTGATCCCAAGCGCCTTCGATCTGATACGCCGCGGTCGCCGCGCCCCAGATGAAGTCATGGGGAAAAGTTACTTGCTTGGTCATGGTTGTTGTGTTGCCTCTCTGATAGCTGTCCAGTTGGCCGGGTCTTCGCCGCCCAGCGGCCAGATGGCGATGCCCGCCACGTAGGGATGTTTCTCGGCCAGCAGGGCCAGCCTGCCGGCCAATGTCTCGCCGTCATTATACCAGACGGTGTTGCTGCCGCCATTATAGCTGAACCACATCTCGCCGGAGGCTGGGTCGCGCTGCGGCTGCACGCTGTTCTGCTCCACCAGCTTGAGCGCCTGCCGCCAGTTGAGGCTGCGCCCCCCGCCGCCGGCCCAGTCGTAGCCATAGATCGGCACACCCATCCAGGTCTTCTCCGGCGGGACCACCGTCGCGGCGTAGCTCAACACCTCGTCCACCCAATCCAGCGGCGCGATGGGGCCGGCCTCGCTGGCCGCGTTGTGGAAGTCGTAGGTCATGATCTTGAACATGTCCACGGCCGCGCCCAGTCGCGTCCAATCCTGCGCGGCCGCGCCGCTCCACGCGCCGGCGTCGTTGGTCTTGGCATGCACCGCGATGGAGAGCAGCTTGTCCTCGGCGTGCAGCGCGGCCGCCAGCTCCTCGATGAACAGGCTGAAGGCGTCGCGGTCGGCCGGATTCAGGCTCTCATAGTCGATGTCGATGCCGTCGTAGCCGTTGTCGCGCACCAGCGCCAGGATAGCGTCGATATACTGGGCGCGGCGAGCTGGATCGTTGACCACCAAGCTGACCCGCTGCGGGTCGAAGCCGCCGTTGACGATGGAGGGCACAACGCGCAGCCCCGCGTCGCGCGCCACCTGCACCGCCTGCGACGCCATGGCCCCGCCGCCGATGCTGCCATCCGCGCCCAGGGTGTACCAGAAGAAGTTGACCTCGTCCAGCACATCGGCGTTCTGTTGCATGGTCTGCTGCTCCAGAAAGCCGGCCAACGGCGCCCAAATCGACACACCAAGCCCGCGCGCCCCCTCCGCCGGTCGAGTAGGCGTCCCCGTCGTATCGAGACCGCTCTGCGTCGCACCAGAAGGCGCGGGCGTCGGGCCATAGCCCGTTGGGCGTCCCCGACAGCAGGCGGCGTTCTCCAGCCGGAAGGCCATGTCAGCGCTGAAGGCGGGCAGATCGACGGTGCAGGGCTGGCCCGCGGCGCATGTGAGAGCGATGGGATCCAGGAATTCGCCTTGCCAGGTGTCGTAGGGGGTGACGGCATAGGTTCCGCCGACCAGGGCGTCGATGGTCACCTGTACGCCGGAGCGAGCTGCGCTGTTGGCGCGTACGCCAGCCATGGGCTGTCCCTCCAGCGCGGCGTCCTGCACCCAGAACAGCCCGCCCGCCTCGCCGGCCACGCCCCAGCCACGCACAGCCGGATCGCTGCTGCTGATCTGCACCGGCTGCGGGTTCCAGTGCGCCAGCGGGATGTCGGCCACGAATTGGGCCAGCCGGCCCAGGTCGGCCTTCATCTCCGGCGTGAGCCGGCCCCAACTGCCGCCGCTGTTCCATTCGGCCGGCGTCATGGCCGCGCCCGCGCCCAGCGCGGCCCAGATCGCGTTGTGAAACAGCTCCGGGTACTGCGCATTGTCGGTGACGCCGAACTCGCCGACCCAGTTTGGCTTCTCGGCGGCGTTCCACATCTCAGCGGTCCAATCGGCGATCACTGCGGCTGCGGCCACCGCGCCATCGCCGAACTCATAGAGGTGCACCTGCGACACGTCCATGGCCTGCCAGCCGGCTATCCAGTCAACGTCGCCCGACTTGCTGGCCGTGGTGGGGTGGCGGTAGGGGTCATTGTCCACGAAAAAGGCGTTAACTTTGGCGTGCCACGGATCGGTCTCTTGGTAGGCGTTGGTGCCGTTGATCTCCGACACAGTCTGCCACAGGCCGATGGCTGGGCTGTAGCCCCAGCGCGCGATCAGGTAACGGTAGAGATTCTCCTGCCAGGCCCAGGCCTCGTCGCCGCTGAAGAAGCTGGCGATGTCGCCCAGCCGCCGGAAGCCGTTGGAGGCCGCCCAGCGGCCATCGGCCCAGCTATGGGTGTTGTCGCGCAGTTGCGGGTGGTCCCAGATGGTGAAGACCAGGTGAACGCCGCGCTGTTCGGCGCTGCGCACAATGGTGTCGATGACCTTGAGGTTCTGCACGGCGTAGTCGTCGTAGCTGCTGTTGATTGGCGACATGGCGTAGAAGGGCCACCAGACGACGTAGTTCTCGCCTGCTGCCTGCATGTCCTCAAACAGCCCCACGCCGCGCTCCAGGTTGAAGCCGTCGATCAGGATGTTCAGCGCATCGGCGTGGCCCACGCCGTAGAAGGGCGTTCCATCGTGGTAGACCAGGTAGCGCGGGCTGTAGGTTGGATCGACCCAACTGCCCACTTGCAGCCAGCCGTGCTGGTCCGAGGCTGTGACCTGGAACGCGCCCGCGGCCGGCTGGCTGGCGCCGTTGGCGTCCTGCACCGTCACCTGGTAGCGCCATTCGCCGGCCTGCGAGGGGGTAAAGCGCAGCCGCCACTCAGCCTCGCCGTCCCAGAAGCCTGGCACGCGCCATTCGCTGCCGTCAGGCGCGGTGAACAGGCCATCCAGGGCGATCTGGCGCGCGTCGTAGGGGTTGGCGTATTGCGCCTGCACGTCGACGACCATCTCCAGCGCCCCGTAGCGCGGCAGGTCGGCGCGGTCTTGCGCTACGGAGCGGATGGCTGGCGGCGGGCCGGCCGGTGCAGCAGGGACAGTAGCAGGCATCCCGGCCAGAGCAACGGTAGAGACAGGAGCAGGCGCTGGGGGCTGCGGCTGGCCGCGGCTACACGCGGCAGCCAGCCCTGTCACAACGAGCAAGAGCACAAGGATCAAAAGCGGTCGGTTGTCACGTTTCACGTTTCGCACCATCGTGGTGAAGTTGTTGAGGCGCCTGACGCCTGACGCCTGACCCGATCGAACCATTACGGGCAACTCATCAGACAAGCGTCGGACGTCTCGTTATCTGCGAACGATTGATCCCATGATACCCCGGTTTGGGTTTTGCGCCAGTTCAGTCGCAGGCAAGTTGAGGTTCTTGGCCCCTTGATACCGTGGATCGCTTGGCCATGGGTCAACAGGAGGCCCATATCATGCAGTCTTGGCGAAAAGTATCCTGTACATCGCGTAATTCCGTTAGGGTAGCTGCCCTAAAATCACAAACGATCATGATAAATCACAAAGTCTCATGAAATCTGAGGCGGTCTTGTGGTACAATGGGTGTGTCCGCGAGGAGTTCGCTGATGGAAGATTGAAGGAGGCGCCAGCATGAGATCTAAACCCATTGTAGGCGCCGCCGGGATCTTGATCCTGGCGAGTCTGCTGATCGCCCTGGTTGCTGTGGGCGTCCCTGTGGCAGAAGGCCGCGAGGCCAGACAAGTGCTGCAAACGGCCCTGGCGCAAATCGAGACGCCGGAGCCGGGTCAAATCGTCCATCTGTCGTATACTTTGTATCATCGAGGACCACCGGCCGGTCTGGAACCGGGCGATCTTTATCACCTGCCATATGAAGAAATCTGGCCAGCCCGCCAGATTGAAGACACCTGGCTTGAGATCGACGCGCAGGGAGAAACAGTGCGCTGGCGTACCCAGTTGCGCAGTGAAGCTGGTGAGCTGCTGCAAGATCTGATGTTCGACCACGGCGTCGAGACCGATTACTCTCCGCAGGAGGACAAGGCCTATAGATACGCCATGCAGGCCAGCCCTTTTCGAGACGAACGGGTGGCGCTCATCGAAGACTTTCTGGAGCAAGAGGGTCTGTCTCGCCGGCAGGCACTTGCCCCGGATGGACGCTCGGTGATAAGCGTCTACACCAAGGCGATCGATCTCGACGGAGCGACGTGGGTTTCTCAAGGCATCGAAGCGGCCCTCTTGAGCTTTTCCCGACCTTTTGTGGCCGATCTACAACCAAGGTCACAAGCGACGCGGCTCGATTTCGATCCTGCTAGTTTCGCGCCCATCGGCGAAGCCCGGGTTGTGTGGGATCGAGCTGGCGCCGAACACGTCGTTTCTTATCGCACCCTCTCTGAGCCAGACTTCGTGTCCGACAGGGCCGCGCAGGCAGATACGGTGTTCCGCCAGGAAATACCTGAGCATGCCTTTCAAGACTCGTTCTCTGCGCCGCCTGGAACACGGTACCTTACCGCCTTGGACCAGATCGTACGGCACGTAGATCATCCCCTCTACGTCCTTGACGACTCGACAGCCCCACTGCAATTAGTGGCGGCGAGCTTGACCATCCCCGATTCCTCCCATCCAGGGCCAGGCTTTTTGCAGGACATCGAGTTCGCGGCCGCTCTTGGCGTAGGTGTCCAGACGATCTACGTCAGCGAGGATGACACGGCCAGGTTGACAGTGGTCCAGGGTCCCCTCGGCCCAATGCGCGACACCCTCCGTCAAACCAGGCCAACCTGGACCCAGGCTGAGCGGATTCAGATTGGGCTGGGCGATAATCAAGTTGTTGCCTGGGAGTTGATTGGGTTGGATCCCGATCAGGTGCGCTATGTCATCGAGGCTGGTGACACGATTCTTCATCTGAACGGCCAGGGGATGGCAGCGGAGCAAATCCAGAAACTGTTGCAGAACTTCGCGCTAGCCAGGTAGCGCCACGAGACACGCTTCAGTCATGCTAGAAAGCGATGTAAGATTATGAGAATCTCCAGGATTGCCCAGCCAGTAGCAATCTTGGTTGTAGTTGGATTGGCATTTGCCGCTACTATTGGTGTTGCCCTCGCAGCTTCTGGCTCTTGGTACAAGAACGGGTCCAGTATGTCAGGATCCCACTCGACCAACTGGATCTCTCCCCACGATCGCGAAATGTGGAGTTCCTCAAATGCTCAGACACCACGAGGAGTGATCGAACAAATCTTTGCTGACGCCCGTCTAGAGGACCGCTGTGCCAATTCGAACGGGACTTGGCAAGCTTGGTCCCAATACGGTTACGGCAGCAGTTCTGCATCTTGGGCATACAGCTCAGGGACTGCCTATGCCCGAGGGACCTATCAGAATTGTCAATATGGCCATCAGCATAGTAACCGCTCTTTGCACCACTTCTACGATTCTGGTTTCGGGCTGAACGAGTACTACTGGCTCTGTTCAGATACGTGTTGATTGGTAAAACAGGTTCCCCAAGCGAACTCGTTCTTGGACAGAGCCCGGGACGAGATTGATTTGCGAGGTTCACCTGTTGCGTCTTGAGTCGGGGGGGGCTTTGTACCTCGTAGGGCGTAACTGCTGCCAAGTTGGAGGGCCGGCCAGAGACCGATAGCCGGCAAGTTGGGCCAGTTCAGAATAGATAAGAAGGTTCGACTCAGGACTGCCAGTCCTCGGAAGGACTGGCAGTCCTGAGTCGAACCTTCTTGACGCGACCCGGCGCTTGGCATACAATGAATGCAGTGAAGCCATCGTGCCCCGTGAACTGCCAGGGCGGCGCAGTCGTGCAAGTGGTAGCGGAGTTGGATCAAGGCTCAGCGCAGGACCACGCGACAGGGAAGGCTATGATGACGCAATTCGTGTATTGGCATGCCCCCCTTTGGCAAGTGCTGGTGGTTGCGGCGACCGGCCTGCTTTTGCTGGCCTGGTTGCTGGTTCTCGCGGTTCGCCGCCCCAAGCTTTCCGCGGCGCTGGCAGCCGTCGATCCGGCGCTGGCCAGCCAACCGGCCATCTATTTCGATCGCGCGGGCGGGTTCGTTGCGCTCAACGCCGGGGCAGAGGCGCTGCTGCATGAATGGAGGCAGTCCAACGGGGACGCGCTGAGCGCGCTGGCCGATGCGTTGTGGGAGGCTGAGGTCGAGGCCCGCGCCAGCCAACTGGACACGATCCTACCGGACAAGACCGTGGTGATCGTTCCGGTGTTTCGGCAGCCGGACGAGGTCAGCGGCGTGGTAGCCATGGTCATGCCGCGGCCTGCGTTGGCCACGATCACCCCGGCGCCCGCTGCCCTCGCCATGCAGACCAGCGAGGCTGAGTCCTGGCTAGCGCTGGGGCCGGCGCTGCGCATGCACCGCACGCGCGCGGAAATCCAGGTGAAGCGCAGCGAGCCGTCGCAACCAGGCGAGGAAGCGGCTTGGCAGGAGAGCACGTTGACCAATACCGAGCAGCGCTTGCTGCGCGCTCTGCTGCAGCACCCAGATGAGGCGCAGCCAGCCAAAGCGCTCTTCCAGTGGGTTTGGCCCGGGGAGGATGTGGACGAGCTCGGGCTGCGCCCGGACCAAAGGGATCGGTTGCGCCGATTAGTCTTCAATGTGCGCCAGAAGATCGAGCTGGACCCGCGCGCACCGCGCCTCCTCCGCACCATGCATGGCCTGGGCTATGCGCTGCATGTGGATCAAAAGGACGCCGCTCCATGAAACGCCGTTGGCTTGGGGCACTCTCAAGATTGGCCTTGCCTGCAACGCTGCTGTGGACGCTGGCCGCGCTGCTGTGGTTCGTGGCGCAGGTGGATGATGTGGGTGGCCGGCCGCTGACTGTGCTGTGGAGCGCCGACCCCGGCATGTACGATCCACAGCACACGTCGAACGCCGTGGCGGCCGATGTCTTTCGGCACGTCTGCGAGCCGCTGTTCTACGAGGATGGGCAAGGCATCGTGCGCGGGTTGCTGGCGCAGGACGAGTGGCGGGTCAGCGAGGATGGTCGTGGGGTGACGGTGATGTTGCGCCCGGGCATCACCTTCCACAATGGCGCGCCGCTGGACGCAGCCGCCGTGCAACGCAGCTTCGAGCGCCTGCAACGGCTGGGAGCTTCGCCGCTACTGAGCGATTTGCGCCAGGTGCAGGTGGAGGCGCAGCCAGACGGCATGAGCGTTCAGTTCATCTTGCCGGAGGCAGACTACGAGTTCGTGCGCTTTGTGCTGAGCAACCCGTATGCGGCCATCGTGTCGCCCCAGGCGGCCGACGAAGAAGCGACGGGCTTCGTCGCCTGCACCGGGCCTTATCAGTTCCGGCGCGAGCTTTATCGCCCGAACAAGGCGTTGGCGCTCTCGCGCAACCGCGCCTATCGCTGGCCGCCGGCTCTCTTCGCCAATCGAAGCGCACCGCACATTCCCGAGCTGCGCTTTGTCTTCGAGGCTGAGCGCGCCGACCGGCTGGCAACCTTGATGGCGGGTGAAGGCTGCGTGCTCAGCCTAAGCCAGGAAGACCTGGATCGGGCGGCTACCGTGCCTCAGATGCGTCTTTACACGGCCAGCGGCGGGGTAACTTACCTGGGCTTCAATTTTCAGAAAGCGCGCTGGCAAGACCTGCAAGCGCGGCAGGCGGTCGCCATGGCTTTGGACAAGATGGCGCTGGCCGCCACCGGTCCCTTTGCTGTGCTTGACACTCCCCTGGCTCCGAATGCGGCGGGCTACGATCCAGCCGTGGCCAGCGCTGGCTATGCCTTCGATCCTGAGCAGAGCCGCCGCCTGCTCAGTCAGGCCGACCTTGACCAGCGCCAGGCAATCACGCTGCTGATCCCAGAGAGCACAACGTACCGCACCCTGGCCGCGCTGGTTCAGCAGCAGTTAGAGGCAGTGGGCTTGGGACCGGTCCAGGTGCGGGAGACGCCCCGTTCCCGCCTGCTGGCCGAGCGTCAGGAATTCGACCTGCTGCTCTTCGACTATGCATGGGCCGACTACGCTGCGCTGAGCATTTTTCTGGGGCCGGGGCCGCGCAATTTGTTGAACTATGCCCAAGGGGACATCGCCGGCTGGATCCGCCAGGCGCGCGCGACCGCCGATCCAACGCTGCGCCAGCAACTGGTCAACCAGGCGCAACGCGCCGTGCTGGAGCAAGCGATTTGGCAGCCGCTGCTAACCCGGCGCATCATCTTTGCGGTGAACGGCGCGTGCGTACGCGGCGAGCAGCAGTCGCCCTATGGCGAGCTGCTCTTCCACGATGCAGACACGCGCGTGCGGCGTTAGCATGGTGTGTCGATATTTAGTAGTTGGAGCAGCAGCTACTACGAGGCATTGGGCAACGCTGTCGGGGTATCCGCCTGAGATCACAAACAATCACAAATTCCCGGTGGATTTCGTGGTATGGTGAAAGTGCATCGAGGCGCTCGGTGTACCGGCCAACCATCACAAGGCAGGCTATGTAAGCCATCTCATCAGCTACTGGAGGTTTCCCTATGAATTAGCAACCGATCATGACGGTCGTGTTAGCTTTCATGCTCACACTCCTAAATGGAGGGGAAAAACCAGCAAAGCGCTCCTTACCACCGCACAACGAAAACTCGTAGGTCACGTTTCCAACGTGACTCCCGTTCTCGCCGATCACACTACACACCGTGACATCCGCTCCGTTTTCCGCCAAACGCTTCCCGCGCTACAATCCACGTACACACCGGACGCGGTGCGAACACAACACGAGGCGCACAATGTCAACGAACGAACAATTCCAGGTCGGCGATCACGTCACCTGGAACTCAGAGGCCGGCTGGGTCAGCGGCCGGATCATCAAGGTTCACACGGAAAACGTTGTCTACAAGGGCTACACCCATCACGCCAGCGCAGACGTCCCGCAATACGAGATCAAGAGCGACAAGACCACCCACATTGCGCTGCACAAAGGTTCGGCGCTGACCAAGCTCAGCGACTGAGCCATCAGGCTCAGTGGATCACAAACAGCGTCGCCGACTGCCCCGGCAGCGTGACCGCGCCGTCAGCCGGCCACGGCTGTACACCCAGATTCTCGGCGTTGTGCTCCGCGTCCAGCAGCCACACCTCGGCCTCGGTTGGCGTCACGCCGGCGACCTCCAGCGTCACTGTCTGCGGGTCGTCGTTCAGGTTGACCGCCATCACCGTCAGCGCGCCATCTTCACGCTGCGCGGCGTACACCGTCACACCCGGTACACCGGACGCCGCGTAGACCTGCTGATCGCCGAAGTGCTTATACATCTGGAAGGTGTAGAGCGTCGGACGAATGGTGAAGCCGCTGATCAGCCCCAGCCCGCCGCCGCGCTGTGAGATATTCCACAGATTGACCAGGAACAGGTCCTCAGTGATCAGCCGGCCCAGCACGTCGGCATACCAGATCGCGTTGAAGAAGGAATCGGGACTGGCCGGCTGGCCAAAGACGCTGGTGGGCGACGAGTTGATCTCGGTGATGGCGATGGGCAGCTCGCGGCCGGTCTGTTCCCGGATCAACTGGCGCAGATAGGCGATCTCGTCGTCCCAGACCTCGGTGTTGGCCCGCAACTGGTCGAAGGTCACCGGATCGCCCCTGACCTCGTACATGGGATAGCGATGCACGGTCACCACGTCCACCAGATCGCCGTTGGCCTGGAGGAATTCGGTCATCCAGTCGCGGCCGGCCGAGTCTTTGGGCGTGGTGTCCAGATCGCTGTTCCACTGGTGCAGCTCCGGCCCCAGCAGCTTGATGCTGGGATCGACCGCCTTCATGGCCTCGGCGATGGCGCGCCACTCGCGGTTGAAGCGCTCGGTGTCGTAGGGCTCGCCGTGCTGCTCCTCGTACAGCGTCGGCTCGTTGCCGATGCTCCAGTACTCGATGCCATAGTCCTGCTCGATGTTGGCATAGCGCACCATCTCGGCTGCGACCTCCGGCTGGCCGCCGAACAGCCGCACGCTGACGGTGGGCAGCGCGCCCAACTGGGTGTAGAACCAGACGAACTGGTCGAGCTGGAAGGGTTGCATGGCTACCGTGTCGGTCCAGTCCCCGCCGGGCCAGCGCAGCGCAGTAAAGCGGGAATCGAGGACATCCGGCATCATCTCCATGGGCACCGCCAGCATCGGCCCGTAGTTGGTTCCGTAGACATAGGGGCTGATGGGGCCGAGGTCAATCGCCGGATCGACCACCAGCGTCCCGGGCGCGGGAGGAGCGGTCGTGGCGGTTGGTTCAGCGGTGGGCTCGGCCGTGGCCAGCGCGGGAGTCTCCTGCAGCAGCGGCGCGGCCGGCGGAGTGCAGGCGGCAAGCGCCAGTACTGCGATGATCAACAACGCGCTAATGCGTTTCATGGCATACTCCATTTTTGCCAACTACAAGCGCCCTATCCTGGCATGCTGAGCGGGTCAATCAACCATCGAGGATGC
This sequence comes from Chloroflexota bacterium, assembly GCA_029558955.1. Classification (GTDB taxonomy): domain Bacteria; phylum Chloroflexota; class Anaerolineae; order JAAEKA01; family JAAEKA01; genus JAAEKA01. The sequence continues at coordinate 35,516 of JAKQCW010000124.1, read as the reverse complement.
ATGCGACCAACGGAACGACGCGGGTTAAGTAGCGGGTTGAGGTGCGCCGACTCGCATGAGGTCAGCAGAGGCCAGCGTATCGAAACCCTCCGGAGGTCTCGATACGCCGCAGCCGGCTACTCGACCCACGGTGCAGACGGGTCTCGATACGCCGCAGCCGGCTACTCGACCCACGGTGCAGCATTGACCATTGACCAGCACCCCGGACGGCTGACGTTGATCTATCGCGGCGTCGTTTGGCTCTCTTTTGGGCTGGCGCTGGCGGCGGTGCTGCTGCTGTTGGCGGCATCGACGGCAGCCACGCCGGTGAGCAACGACGCCGGGGCCTACCTGACCATGGCCGATGCGATCCTGGCCGGTCGCCTGCCCTACCGCGACCTCTTCGACCACAAGACGCCCGGCATCTACTACACCTTTGCCGCCGCGCTGGCGCTGTCCGGGCGTTCGCTGCGGGCGGTGCAGTTGGTGCAACTGTTGGCCGTGATGGCCATGGCCGGACTGACCGGCTGGCTGGCCTGGCGGCTGTGGGGTCGTCTGGCCGGCGCGCTGACGCTGCTGCTGGCGCTCTATGGCGGCGCTGCCTACCAGGGCGGCCATCTGACCACCGAAGCCTGGACGGCGCTCTTCACGGCCGCGGCGCTGGCGTCGTTGCTGCGTCGCTCCAGCCAGCCCCCCTCGACCGGCGACTGGCTGCTGGCCGGATGGCTGGTCGGTCTCGCGGCGCTGTTCAAACAGACCGGTCTGTTGGCCCTGCCCGCCCTGGCGCTCTGGGCCGCGTCGATCCGGGGCGACTGGCGCCAGGTGGGCCGGCGCTGGCTGGCGTTGATAGCCGGCTGCACGGCGCCGCTGCTGGCGACGGCCGCGTTTTTCGCCACACAGGGCGCGTTGCCTGACCTGTGGCGCGACGCCATCTGGGTCAACCTGAGCCAGTACCCGCGGGCATCCTTTGCCGCGCTGCTGTCAGGCAACCTGATCAACCTGCGCTCCTTCCCGCTGCTGTGGCTAGGCCTGCTGCCGGCGCTGATCTTCGCTCCCCCCAGCCTACGACGGAGCGCAGCCGGCCAGCGGGCCACCCTGCTCTGGCTGATGCTGCTGGCCGGTCTGCTGCCGCTGCTGCACCGCTTCTACGGCCACTACGTGCTGCAAGCGCTGCCGCCGGCAGCCGCGTTGGCAGCGGCCGGCCTGGCGGCGCTCTGGCAATGGCTATCCTGCCGGCCCTGGCCCTGGCGGGCGCTGGCTGTGGCCGGCCTGCTGGCGCTGGCCCTGATCGACCTGCCCGCCTGGCCGCGCTATCTGGCCCATACACAGCGTCTGGTTGAGCGGCAGCAGGTCGTGGCTGCGGCCGTCCAGGCCCTGAGCCAGCCCGGCCTGCCGATTCTGGCCATCACCGCCGCGCCGCAGGTCTATTTTCTCAGCGACCGGCCGCCCGCGACCCGGTGGATCTACCTGTATCCGGTCAATCACAGCCCCGCGCGCGAGGCCGAGCTGGCCGACTTGATCACCCAGCACATCGCGCCTGTGGTAGTAGTAGATGACAGCGAGCCCCTCCCCTGGCACGCCCGCCTGCGGAGCATTGTCGAGGCCAACTGCACCCTGCAAAGCACCCCCACTCCCAACCTCGCCCTCTACACCTGCCACTAGCCATTCCCCTTCCCCAAATAACCATTCCCGCATTCCCCAATCAACCATTGACCATTGACCATGACCCACCCCCTCGACAACGCCCAGATCCAATCCATCGTCCAGCGCGTGCAGCGTGAGCTGAACAGCAGCGCGCCGCCGACCGCCGCCCCCGGCCCCGCGCCGCATCTGGCGCACATCGGCCGCGCGGGCCGGGCCGCGCCCGGTCCCAACGCCGCCGGCCAGGATGGCATCTTCACGACCATGGACGACGCCGTGGCCGCGGCGCGCGCGGCCTTCCGCGCCCTGAACGGCATGACCCTGGCCAGACGCCACGAGATCATCGCCGCCGTGCGCGCGGCCATGCGGGCCAACGCCGAGCTGCTGGCGCGCATGGCCCATGAGGAGAGCGGGCTGGGCCGGTTCGAGGACAAGGTGCAGAAGAACCTGTTGGTGATCGAAAAAACCCCTGGCCCGGAGATCTTGCAACCCCTGGCCTGGAGCGGCGACGGCGGGCTGAGCCTGGTGGAGCGCGCCCCCTTCGGCGCCGTCGGCGCCATCACGCCGGTCACCAACCCCACATCCACCATCATCAACAACGCCATCAGCATCCTGTCAGCCGGCAACGCGGTGGTCTTCAACGTTCACCCCAGCGCCAAACATGTCTGTTCCTACCAGATCCAGCTCATCAATCGGGCCATCGTCGGCGCGGGCGGGCCGGCCAACCTGCTGACAGCCCTGGTCGAGCCGACCATCGAGAGCGCCCAGGCCTTGATGCGCCATCCTGGCGTGCGGGTGCTGCTGGTGACGGGCGGGCCAGGGGTGGTCAAAGAGGCCATGGCCAGCGGCAAGCGGGCCATCTGCGCCGGGCCGGGCAACCCGCCGGTGGTGGTGGATGAGACGGCCGACATCGACAAGGCTGGCCGCGAGATCGTCTTCGGCGGCGGCTTCGACAACAACATCATCTGCGTGGACGAGAAGGAGATCTTCGTCGTCGACCGGGTAGCCGATCAGCTCAAGGCCGCCATGTGTGCGCACGGCGCGGTCGAGGTGCCGGCGCACAAGCTGCGCAGCCTGGAGCGGGTGATCTTCAAAGAACTGGGCGCGCCCCGCAAGCCGGGCGTCACCAACAAGCAGTGGGTCGGCAAGTACGCTGCTGAGATCCTGGCCGAGATCGGCATCCCGGCCGGTCGGGAGGTGCGGCTGGCGCTGGTCGAGGTGCCGCTGGAACACCCGTTGGTCTGGACGGAGCAGCTCATGCCGGTGATGCCGCTGGTGCGGGTGCGCTCCTGCGACGAGGCCATCGACCTGGCCGTGGAGGCCGAACATGGCTTTGGCCACACCGCCAGCATGTGGAGCCGCGATATCGACAAGCTCAGCCGCATGGCCAGGGAGATCGACACCTCGATCTTTGTCAAGAACGGCCCCAACCTGGCCGGCCTGGGCTACCGCGGCGAGGGCTTCACCAGCTTCAGCATTGCCAGCCCCACCGGCGAGGGGCTGACCTCCGCCCTGACCTTCAGCCGCATTAGGCGCTGTACGCTGGTGGACCATTTTAGGATTGTGTAGCCCAGAGGTAGCCTGATGATCAACGCCATTTGCGTCCAGAATTTCCGCAGCATCAAAGACCTGACCGTGCGTCTCGGCCCGTTGAACGTGTTGTTGGGCAAGAATGGCGCGGGCAAGAGCAATTTCCTGGATAGCTTGGCGTTCCTGGCTGATGCCACTGACATGGGCGTGAGGTCTGCCTTGCTGCACGAGAATCGCGTCTCGTTCGAGGACCTGGTGTACGCCGGTGAACGGCATCAGATCATCGCCATCCAGATCGAGGCGTGGAACAACCGGCTTGGTTTTCAGAACGACGACGATCTGCTCTTTTATCAAGTCGGCTTTGGCCTGAACCCGGCCAGCGGACGCGAGGTCGAAGTTGGGATGGAGCAGCTATGGCGGGTGGGCAGGCCGTTCCTTGCCAGCGCCAACGCATCGCATCCCCACGGCCAGGCGTTCGATTATTTGCCGGATGACAGGCAGCCACTGCTCCACGCTGGGCAAGCGTGGCGGGAGGACGGCGGCGCGGCCGAGGCTTTCGCTGGGAACATGCAGCGCACAGCGCTCTCGCAGTTGTCGGATCGGGTTCGCTATCCCCATGCCGTTGCACTGGCTGCCGCCCTGCGCCAGTTCAAAGTTTTTAGGCTCGAGCCGCAGGCCATGCGCAAGCCGGCCACAGTGAAGTACCAGGCTGAGCTGCAGCCCAACGGCGCCAACCTGGCTGCCGTTCTTGACGAAGTGCATGGCGATGTGTTGGAGGCAATCACCGGCGAACTCCGGGTGGCCGTGCCAGGTTTGCACAGCATCAGACTCGAAGCGGCAGGCCCTGGACAGAAGGTCATCGTCATGCGGGAGAAAAACAATCTGAGCTTCTATCCCCACCAGATTTCCGACGGGACCTTGCGCTTTCTGGCCCTGGCAGCCATCGCTCACGGCGCAGTCGCTGCACCCCTGCTGGCTATCGAAGAACCAGAAAACGGCATCAGCCCGGCCAGGTTGTTCCAACTGGTGGAATTGTTGCGCAACCACGCCCGCGCAGGTCAGCAGATCATCCTGACGACACATGCTCCCTACCTGGTGGATCGCCTGCAACCGGATGAACTGCTCGTCTTCACCCGCAACGGCGGTCCAACGACTCTGGTCGAACTCACAGCAACCGAGATTGCGCAGCGCCAGAAGACGTTTGGTCCGCTGGGAGAGCTATGGGTATCTGGAGGGCTGCAAGATGGCTGAGGCTGGAGCTGGAAATGAGGCGATACGGCTGGGCTTTCTGGTCGATGGAGGAGCCGACGCCGGCGCGCTGCCGGTGCTCACCGAACATCTGCTGGGCCGGCCGGTTCATGCCGAATTCGTGCGGGCCCGCATCCGCGGCTGCCGGCAATATGTCAATGATCCGAAGCGCTACCAGGGCTACGTGCGATCATTCCAGTGGCGCGGCGTTCTGGGCGGCTTGGTCGTGGTCGACAACGAACGCGATCCTGCGTGCGTCGAAGCCTTGCGAACATTGACGACGCCTGATTTGGCTGCTCCTGCCGTGGTTGCCGTTGCCGTCGAGATGTTGGAAGCCTGGTTGATCGCCTGTCCTGACGCATGGCAGCGCGTGTTCGGCCGGCCACTCCCCTCACTGGTCAAAGAACCGGAGCACTACTTGCATCCCAAGAACGAGGTTGTCGTGCCATTCCTGCTCAGGCACACGGCGCATCGGTGGCTTAACGAGGAGTTGGCCTTTGACTTGGCCGTGGAGATGGGACGGGAAATCGAAACCGTCAAGCAGCGTTGTCCCAGTTTTCGCCAATTCGACGCTGCACTGAATGTGATACGGAGAGAGGCAATTTGACCCCGGTAGCGATCGACCCCGCCCTCGCGCTCGTCGAATTCGACAGCATCGCCGCCGGCATTCTGGCCGGCGACGCGATGGTCAAGAAGGCCCCGGTGGCCCGCATCGTCGCCGGCACGGTGCATCCCGGCCGCTATCTGGTGCTGGTCAGCGGCGAGGTGGCCCCCGTACAGGAGGCGCTGGCGGCCGGGCTGGCCGCCGGCAGCGGTTCGGTGCTGGATCACGTCTATCTGCCCGGCGTACACCCGGACGTGCCGGCCGGCATCGCCGCCGCACGCCGGCCCGCCCCCATCGAGGCGCTGGGCATCGTCGAGACGGCCAGCGTGGCCGCGGCCATCCAGGCGGCCGACGCCGGGTTGAAGGGCGCGCAGGTGACGCTGTTGGAGCTGCGCCTGGCCGACGGGCTGGGTGGCAAGGGGCTGGCCTTCTTCAGCGGCTCGCTCACCGACGTAGAGACCGCGGTTCTCATCGCCTGCGACGCCATCGCCGAGGGGGGCCAGTTGCTCAACGCGGTGACCATCCCCCAACTGCACGCCGAGATGGCGGAGAATCTGCTGGACAACAGCCGCTTCCGCGCCCGCATCTGACCATCGCCCAGGGCGTCCTCGCCCGGCTCTGGCTTCATTGCATTCCATGAAAAAGCCGGACTTCTCGGAAGAAGTCCGGCTTTTTTTCTGTTTCAGGCTATCTCAGGATCAGGGGGAGGAAGTAGATATCCGACGCGTCGGGCTGCGTGCGCAGAGTGCTGGCGCGCACCACCAGCGCTGGCGGGGAGGCGGTCGTATCGGCCACGAAGACCACGGCCGCCGTCCGGAAGCCGCTGGGCACCTGATCCAGCACCAGGCTCAGGTCAACCAGGATGCCGCCAGGGGTGGCCACGCCGGAAACGGGGTTGATGCTGATCCAGTTGACCACGGGCGGCACGTCCTCGGCGCCGCGGCCATCGCCGATCACCAGCTGGCCATCTTCCAGCGTCACCGGCTGGCCCGCGGCCACAGCCTGCGCAACGCGGTTGGCCACCGAGGTGGAAACCACGCCCGCATGCCACGGCACATTCTGGCCGCGGATGGTCACCGTTCGCACGCCCGGATTGGTGGGCGGCGTGTAGACCCAGGAGACCTGGCTCGGCTGCACAGCGAACTCCGGCGCGGTCACCGTCAGGTTGACGGTGATGGTTTGCGGCGTGCTGTTGGCCCCTGGCGCGTCGATGCGCACCCGACCCACGTAGGAGCCAGGCGCGACGCCGCCGGTGCTCACCATCAACTGCGCCGTGGTCGGCGCGGTGCCGTTGGAGGGGGAGAACGAGAGCCAAGCCGAGCCATCCACCACCGTGGCGCTCCAGTTCAGCGTGCCCGAACCGGTGTTGGTGATGGCGACGGGCTGGGAGAAGTTCTGACCGGCCTGGAGGTCCAGGTCCAGGCTCAGCGGCGAGACGGACAAGGTGGGCCCGGCTACCTGGCCCTGGCCGTCCAGATCGCCCACGGCGAAGTTGCCGTCACGCCAGAATGACCCTGAATAGGGCGTCGATGCCGTGCTGACATCAGGCTGCGTGTAGATCAGGTACTGGGTGGGTGACATGACGATCACTTCATCGCGGCCATCGGCGTCGATGTCGCCAGCCTGGATGCCATTCCATTGAGTCTGACCGGCCAACTCGTTGAAGACCGGCGTGCCCTGGTCGTTGCCGTAGTTGCGGCTGGTCAATGCAACCTGGCCGGCGCCTGCGGTGTTGCGCAGCAGGAACACCTCTTTGTCGCCGCTGGCGTTGACGTCGGCCAGCGCCACCCAGCGAAACTCAGGGTTGAAGACCTCCCGTTCCTGTTCTTGCAGCTCCGGGAACTGCTGCTCCCAACGGAAGACGAACATGGAGGGCAAGGTCGCGCCTACCCCAGAGCGGGTGACGACGATCTCCTCCTTGCCCGCGCCGTCCAGCGTCACATCCCCCACCGTCACATACATCCAGGGGAAGTTGCGGGTGAACTCGTTGATGGTCTGCCAGTTGTTGGCTGGGTTGAAGATGAGAATCTGGCAGGTGCTGCCCGCGTTGCGGATGGCTATTACCTGCTGGCGCATGCCGGCCGAGCTGCCAATGACGTTGCCGGTGGTCAGGCCGACCCAGGGCGCGCCGTAGAAGGCGCTGAAGGTCTGAGTCCAGGCGTTGCTGGCGAACTTGAAGGACGCCATCCGGGTGCCAGAGCCGGAGGACTCGGCCAGCACCAGCTCATCTCTGCCATCGCCGTCCAGGTCGCCGGTGGTCACGTTGCGCCAGAACTGACCGGCCGTGGCAAAAAAGGTATGAGACACATCTGGCTCGCCGGCTCCCCGCACAGGGTCGTAGACGACAGCCTCGGCGCCGCGCAGGCCCACCACCTCGTCGGTGCCATCGCCGTTGAAGTCGCCGGTGACCACGTCAGTGAAACCAGTGCTCGGCGACGACCAGACCACGGGTTGGAAACCGGTCGGAACATAGGGATCGCGCGCCTCCAGCCGTCCGTCGCTGGTGATGATCACCAACTCGTCGCCGGTGTTGACCGTCTCCGGCTGGGCGGCCTGCGGCGCGGCCAGCGCCATGGGCGTCAGGGCAAGGGCGATCACCAGGACCGCCAGGGAACGTAGAACTACTCGCATTGTCATGCCTCCTCGGTGTGAAATTTGTATCGAACTGCCTGATCATGGCTCACACGGGGCGGATTATAGCACAGCCGCGTGGATGGGCTGAATCAGGACGGGGCCGGACGCGCCCGTGTGGCCATCGACATAGCCGCTTACACGCCGTGCATGCCGCTTCGGGTTCACTCCCAAGGCCATGCATGACGGGGAAAAATCAGCGGTTCAGGCGCGGCGTCGGAGAACAGCCGTCCATGTGCGCTGGGCGGACGGGCTCGGTCGGAGACCGGCCCGAGCGGCGGGTGAGAGGAGTCGAGGCTTTAGCCGGGTCTGGGCGGACGGCCGTGGATGAAGCGGGCGGGCTCGGTCGGAGATCGGCCCGAGCGGCGGGTGAGAGGAGTCGAGGCTTTAGCCGGGTCTGGGCGGACGGCCGTGGATGAAGCGGGCGGGCTCGGTCGGAGACCGGCCCGAGCGGCGGGTGAGAGGAGTCGAGGCTTTAGCCGGGTCTGGGCGGACGGGCGTGGATGAGGCGGGCGGGCTCGGTCGGAGACCGGCCCGAGCGGCGGGTGAGAGGAGTCGAGGCTTTAGCCGGGTCTGGGCGGACGGCCGTGGATGAAGCGGGTGGGCTCGGTCGGAGATCGGCCCGAGCGGCGGGTGAGAGGAGTCGAGGCTTTAGCCGGGTCTGGCCGCGATTTTCCCAAGCGGCGCGGCTACGGCTATAATCGCCCCATGACCATTCATTTCGACCTGCATACCACCGACCCGGCCAGCGGCGCGCGGCTGGGCACCCTGCACACGCCGCACGGCGCCGTGCCCACCCCCCTTTTCGCCCCTGTCGGCACCCAGGCCACCGTCAAGACCATGACCCCGCGCGATCTGCGCAGCCTGGGCGCCGGGCTGATCCTGGCCAACACCTATCACCTCTTCCTGCGCCCCGGCGCCGATCTGGTGCAGCGCATGGGCGGCCTGCATGGCTTCATGGACTGGGACGGACCGATTCTGACCGATTCCGGCGGCTATCAGGTCTTCAGCCTGGCCCACATGCGCAAGCTGGACGCGGACGGCGTCACCTTCCGCTCGCACATCGACGGCAGCTTGCAGCGCTTCACCCCCGAATCGGTGATGGAGACCGAACAAAAGCTGGGCGCGGACATCGCCATGTGCCTGGACGAATGCCCCGACCCGCTGGATCGGGCCGCCAACGAGCGGGCGCTGCTGCGCACCCACGCCTGGGCCGCGCGTTGCCGCGCCGCCCACACCCGACCCGACCAGGCGCTGTTTGGCATCGTGCAGGGGGGCATCTTCCCCGACCTGCGCGGCGAATCGGCCCGCTTCCTGGCCGAACTGGACTTTCCCGGCTATGCCGTGGGGGGGCTGGCTGTGGGGGAGACCAAGGCGCAGATGATCGCGACCCTGGCCCACACCTGCCCCCTGCTGCCGTCCGCCAAGCCGCGCTACCTGATGGGCGTCGGCGCGCCCGAGGACATTCTGGAAGCGGTGGCCCAGGGCATCGATCTGTTCGACTGCGTGCTGCCCACCCGCATCGCACGCAACGGCGCGCTGCTCACCCACGCCGGCCGCCTCAACATTCGCAACGCCCAGCACGCCGCAGCGCCGCAGCCGGTGGAGGAGGGCTGCACCTGCTACACCTGCCAGCACTTCAGCCGCGCCTACCTGCGCCACCTGTTCAAGGCTGGCGAGACGCTGGGGCTGCACCTGGCCACGCTGCACAACCTGCACTTCATGCTGCGCCTGATGGAGCAAATCCGCGCCGCCATCGCCGACGGCTCCTTCGTGGCCTTCAAGGAACGCTTCCTGGCCGGCTATCAACTGAGCGACCAGGAGGCGCGCGCCCGCAACCGCCAGGCCCGCCGTGAGACGCTGGCCGCCGTCGCGTAGGACGCCCCCACCCCCTCCCGGCCGGCCCCATCAGCCGCCGCCTGGCCGATCAACCGCTCTATGCGCCACCTTCGCCCCCCCTCCACCCGCCAACCTGACAGCCGCCGGCTGACGCGCTGGGCCGGCCTGTTGGTCGCCGCGCTGCTGGCCACGGCCTGCGGCACCACCGTGCCGACCGTGGAGCCGGTGCGGCTGACGCTGGCCGCCAGCTCCAGCGCCCTGCCGCTGGCCGAAACGGTGGCAGCCGGCTACCATGCGGCTTTCCCGCACATCAGCATCGACCTGTTGCCGCTGGCCAACGAGGCGGCCGCGATCCAGGCGGTGCAGAACAGCCAGGCCGACGCGGCGCTGGTGAGCGGGACTCTCCCCGCGCTGGCTGGGCTGCAGGCCAGCCATGTGGCCAACGACGCGCTGGCCATCGTCGTCCACCCCAGCCGGCCGCTGGACGACCTGCCCAGTCCGCGGGTGCAGGAAATCCTGCGCGGGCTGGTGCGCAACTGGGAGGAGCTGGGCGCGGGCCAGGGCGAGATTCAGGTGGCGACGCGCGAGGAGGGCGCCGGGCCGCGCCAGGTCGCGACCGATGCCTTTCTGGGCGTGCGACCGATGACCGCCGCCGCCCGGGTGCTGCCCGACGATCGGCGGCTGCGGGCGCAGGTGGCCGCGGACCCGCAGGCCATCGCCGCACTGCCGGCCGCCTGGCTGAACGACGAGGTGCGCGCCCTCTCCATCGATGGCCGCGGCCCGGAATGGGTGGCGCGCGGCTGGCCTGACTACCCGGCCGTGCTGCCCATCCATTTCCTGACCCCCGCAACGCCGGCCCCGGAAGTTGCTGCTCTTTTCAGCTTTATGACAAGTCAGCGCGGCCAGCGCATCATCAACCAACGCTACGGCCTCATCCAACCATGACCCACCCCCACCCCGCCCTGCAACCGTTCGCGCTTTCCACCATGTGGATGCAGCACCGCTTCGCCACGGTGGCCGACTTCGCCGCGGCCGCCCTGAACTTGGGCTTCGGCGGCATCGAGCTCAGCCACATCGTCACGCCGGCGATGCTGGCCGGCGCCGACCTGGCCGATCTGCCCGTCCGCTCGGTGCATTTCCCGGCCCCCGCCGCGCCCTCCCCCTTCGGCGCGCCGGCCGAGGCCCTGCTCAGCGCGGCCGATGACACCCAGCGAGCCTGGGCGGTGGCGCAGGGCTATGCCAGCATCGACCTGGCCGCGGCGGCCGGCGCCGCGGCCGTCTGCCTGCACCTGGGCGAGACGGCCGCCCAGCGCCACCTGGAATGGGCGCTGGCGCAACGTTTCCTGGGCGGCCAGGCTGGCACGGCGGTCTACGCCGCGACGCTGGCCGAGGTTGTGGCCGACCGGGCCGGCGCGGCCCGGCCGGCGCTGGATGCGGCCCGACGCAGCCTGGCGGAGCTGGCTGCCTATGCCCGGCCGCGCGGCGTGCGCCTGGGCATCGAGTCGCGCGTGCAGCACTGGCAGATCCCCACCCTGGAGGAGCTGATTCTGCTGTTGGACGAAAACGACCCGGCCGTCGTGGGCTTCTGGTACGACTGCGGGCACGTCCAGGTGCTGCACAACCTGGGCTTTCACCGCCACGAGGAGTGGCTGGCGGCCTGCGCGGGGCGGATCGTGGGGGTACACCTGCACGACACGGCCGGCCTGCGCGATCATCTGCTGCCAGGCCTGGGCGAGCTGGATTTTGGACGCATCATGGCCAGCCTGCCGGCGCAGGCCGTGCGCACCTGCGAGCTGGACTGGTATTTCACTGCCCAGGAGATCACCACCGGCGCAGCGTATCTCGCGTCATTTGGCATCTGATTGCAAGCTGTGGTAAAATAGCGGCAGCCGAAGAAGTTCCGTCACGAAAAGTGGGCATCCCCCACTTTTCTTGTTGTCAGGGAAGTTTCCGGCGGCGCAGAGTCGCCGGTCGTTCCGCGACTGCGGCGGTTTGCACGTCAAATCGTAACTGCTCAGCCATCGGCGCCAGGCACTTGATTCTACTGAGTGAAAGTGCCCGGCGCCTGATGTAGTAACGCAAAATCAACATCACAGGACAACGCCTCGGTGGAGGCAGCAGGTTCAGCACCAGGAGTGCGCAGAAGGCATGAAGAACGAATTGATCATGGCCATCAACAACATCTGCGTCGAGCGCGAGCTCGAGCCGCAGGTGGTCTTCGAGGCCATTGAGACTGCACTTGTGTCTGCCCATCGCAAACGCTTTGGGACGGGGACCAACGTCCGCGCCCAGGTGGACCAACGATCTGGCGAGATGAAGATCTTCATCGAGAAAGAGGTGGTCGAGGAAGTTCACGACGACTCGATGCAGATCTCGTTGGCCAAAGCACGCGCCATCCAGACCACATCGGAGCTGGGGGACATTGTCCTGGTGGAGAACACGCCGAAGACCTTTGGCCGCATCGCGGCCCAAACGGCCAAGCAGGTCATTTTACAGCGCATCCGCGAGGCTGAGCGCGATGCGATCTATCAGCGCTACCAGACGCGCGTGGGCGAGATCGTACATTGCACCATTCGCAGCGTGGACTATGCCAGCGGCGCGGTGACCTGCACCATCGACGGCAAGGCTGAGGCGCTGCTGGCCAAGGATGATCAGATCCCCACCGAGCGCTACCGCCCCAACAACAAGCTGCGCTGCTATCTGGTGGATGTGGAGCGCGGGACGCGCGGGCCGGCCATTCGCCTGTCGCGCACCCACCGCGGGCTGCTGCGTCGCCTGCTGGAGCAGGAAGTGCCGGAGATCTACAACGGCACGGTGGAGATCAAGAGCATCGCGCGCGAGCCAGGCCAGCGCTCCAAGGTGGCCGTGGCAGCCTTGCAGTCGGGCATCGACCCGGTGGGGTCATGCGTCGGCATGCGCGGCGTGCGCATCCAGGCGATTGTCAATGAGCTGAACGGCGAAAAGATCGACGTCATCGAATGGAACCCCGATGCGTCGCAGTTTATCGCCAGCGCGCTCAGCCCGGCCAAGGTGACCACGGTGATTCTCGACGACACGGTGGACAACCGCACGGCCATCGTGGTGGTGCCCGACAAACAGCTTTCCCTGGCCATCGGCAAGGAGGGCCAGAACGCCCGCCTGAGCGCCAAGCTGACCGGCTGGCGCATCGACATCAAGAGCGAGACTGAGGCTGAAAGCGAAGGGCTGGAGGAATTCGCCCGTGAGTTGACGGCCAAGCGCGCCCGGCTGGCGCTGGCCCGCGCCCGCGCCGACTCTGAGGATATTTTGTCGGTGGCCGAGCAACTGCTCAGCGACGAGGTCGAGGCCATCACGGCTGAAACCGTGGACGCGCCCGAGCTGGTCGTTGCAGCCGAGGAGGTCGAGGCTGAATACGAGGACGAGTACGCGGCTGAGTATGACGATGAATACGCAGACGAGTACGCCGAGTCCTATGAAGGCGAAGCCACGGCGCCCGAAGGCGAGGCGGCTGTCGCAGTAGAAGGCGAGGCGGCCGGCGAGGTGTATGACGAATACGCTGAATACGACGAGTACGCCGACTACGAGGAAGGCGCCGCCTACGGCGACTACGATGAATACGCCGACTACGACGAGTACGCCGACTACGAGGGCCTGGACGAATTCACTGAGAGCGATTTCGAGCAGTACACGCAAGAAGTAGAGCCGGAGGCCGCGTCCTCGGCGACAGCCAAGGGCAAGACCAAGAAGGCTGGTAAGGCCAAGGGCCGCACGACGACCTCGACGACGCCGGACAAGCGCCGCAAGCGTGGACGCGCCGATTGGTACAGCTACGAAGACGATTGATCCGTGGCCCAAGTGAAACAGCCTGTGCGGCGACGCCATGTCCCGCAGCGCAGTTGCATCGCCTGCCGGCGGACTGACAGCAAGCGCGCCTTGATACGCATCGTGCGCACCGCTCACCAGGGTGTGCAGATCGATCCGACCGGCAAGCTGGCTGGCCGGGGCGCCTATCTTTGCCAGAGCCAGCCCTGCTGGCAGAAGGCCATCAAGAGCTCGGCCTTGAACCGGGCGCTCAAAACGACTTTGACCGTCGACGAACTGGCTGTGCTGCGAACTTTCGCAGCCAGCCTGCCCGAAGCCCTGGAGAGCGACGATGATGAAGCGGTGCTCCCAGGCTGACCTTTGGTGGAAGAAACAGACATGGGCGTGGCGCCACGCGAGCACGTCAGGTGGACGTGGAGACGGACAACGCACACAAGGAGGAGCGCGCTTATGCACGCTTAGGTGACTTAACCCACCTTCCCCTCCGCTTCGTTCTCCGCTCTTCACGCCCCCGGGGGTGCTCACCTGCGATCTGGTCCGCACCACAACCCTAGATCTGCGCAGACCGCAACGCCGCCCGCTTTGGCCGGCGCTATTCGAGCACGCCGCCGGACCCGGCCAGGCGCGTGGCAATTCTTGCGCCGCGCGTCAGCGTGCGGAGAGGTGAATCACATGACAGAACAGACCAATACCGTTAGCGAGCCAGAGAGCGCTCAGAACTCGTTGCAACAGCCCTCCGGGGAAGGCCGACCACGGCCTCAGCCGCCAGCGACAGGGGATGCCGCGGCCGTCAAACCCAATGTGCCAGGTGATGGCGTGACCACCACCCCGCCGCGCCCGACCGGCAACGCCAGTCAGCCAGCCAAGCGGCCGCCGACCGATGGCGCGCCGCGACCACAGGGTGCACCGCGCCCCGATGGCGCACCGCGGCCGCAAGGCGCACCGCGATCGGATGGCGCACCGCGGCCGCAAGGCGCACCGCGATCGGATGGCGCACCGCGGCCGCAAGGCGCACCTCGCCCGGATGGCGCACCGCGGCCGCAAGGCGCACCGCGGCCGCAAGGCGCGCCGCGACCGCAAGGTGCACCGCGACCCGATGGCGCGCCGCGGCCGCAAGGCGCACCGCGACCCGATGGCGCGCCGCGGCCGCAAGGCGCACCGCGACCCGATGGCGCGCCGCGACCGCAAGGTGCACCGCGACCCGATGGCGCGCCGCGGCCGCAAGGCGCACCGCGACCCGATGGCGCGCCGCGGCCGCAAGGCGCACCGCGACCGCAAGGCGCACCACGGCCACAAGGCGCGCCTCGACCACAGGGCGCGCCGCGGCCGCAGGGTGCGCCCCGACCGCAAGGCGCACCGCGGCCCGATGGCGCCCCACGGCCGCAAGGTGGACCGCGTCCGCCTGCGCCCGGCGGCCCCAGGCCCCAGGGTGCGTCCCGCCCCCCCCAGGCTGGCCAGCCGCCCCGCCGCCGGCCTGAAGGCGCGCCGCCGCGTCCCGCGCCGACTGCACCGGCGCTGCCGACAGAGATCGAGATTCCCGACTCCATCACCGTGCGCGATATGGCTGAATTGATGCAACGCAGCCCCATCGACATCATCAAGGTGTTGATGAACTACGGCATCATGGCGCCCATCACCCACACCATCGACTTCGACGTGGCCACCATCGTCGGCGAGGAGATGGGGGTCAAGGTCAAGGCCATCGCCAAGCCGGCGATGCCCGATCTGGCGCCGGCCGTCGACGCCAACGGCAAGACCAAGACCTTGCGCCAACGCCTGCTGGAGGTGACTCCGGACGAGCGTCTGATCCCGCGCCCGCCGGTGGTGACGGTGCTGGGCCACGTGGACCACGGCAAGACCACGCTGCTGGATGCCATCCGCAAGACCAACGTGGTGGCCCAGGAATCGGGCGGCATCACCCAGCACATCGGCGCCTACCAGGTGGACCGTGACGGCCGCAAGATCACCTTCCTGGACACGCCGGGGCACGAGGCCTTCACCGCCATGCGCGCCCGCGGCGCCCAGGCCACCGACATCGCCATTCTGGTGGTGGCCGCCGACGACGGCGTCATGCCGCAGACGCGCGAGGCCATCGCCCACGTGCGCGCGGCTGGCGTGCCAATCATCGTGGCGCTGAACAAGGTCGACCGACCCAATGCCAACCCCGATCGCGTCAAGCAGCAACTGTCCGACGAAGGGCTGTTGGTCGAGGAATGGGGCGGCGATGTGATCTGCGTCGAAGTGGCCGCCAAGCTCCGACGCGGCATCGATGAGCTGCTGGAGAATCTGCTGCTGCTGGCCGACGTGGAGAACCTCAAGGCTGACCCCGAAGGCGCGGCCATCGGCAGTGTGATCGAAGGCACCCTGGACAAGGCGCGCGGCTCCACGGCCACGCTGCTGGTGCAGAAGGGCACGCTGAGCGTCGGGGATGCCCTGTTGGTGGGCAACATCGCCGGCCGCGTGCGTGCGATGTTCGACAGCAACGGCAACGCCATCGAGTCCGCCACCCCATCCACGCCGGTGATCGTGTTGGGCCTGCCTGATGTGCCCACGGCCGGCGACACCTTCCAGGTCTACCAGAACGAACGGTTGGCGCGCGAGGAGGCGGCCGCCCGCGTCCTGCAAGAGCGCGAACGGGCCGACTCGGTGGTGCGCAAGTCCATCACCCTGGACGATGTGTTCGCCCAGATGCAGGCGGGCAAGGTCAAAGAGCTGCGCCTGATCCTCAAGGCCGACGTGGATGGCTCGCTGGAGCCCATCGTCAACTCGCTCAACCAACTGAGCAACGACGATCTGCGCATCAAGCTGCTGCACACCGGCACCGGCGACATCACCGACTCCGACCTGATGCTGGCGGCGGCGTCCGACGCCATCGTCATCGGCTTCAACAACGCGCTGAACGCGACCGCGCAGAAGTCGGAGTTGGCCAACCAGGTGGATGTGCGCACCTACAAGGTGATCTACGAGCTGATCGCGGACATCGACAAGGCGCTCAAGGGGCTGCTGGAGCCGGTCTTCGAGGAGCGCAGCACCGGCCGGGCCGAGGTGCGGGCCGTCTTCCGCATCCCGCGGCGCGGCAAGATCGCCGGCTGCATCGTGCTGGACGGCGAGATCGCCCGCAACTCCCAGGTGCGCGTCATGCGCAACGGCGCCCCGGTGATGCAAGGGCGCATCAACTCGCTGAAACGCTTCCAGGAGGACGTCACCGAGGTCAAGACCGGCTTCGAATGCGGCATCGGCATCGAGAACTACGACGACATCAAAGAAGGCGACATTCTGGAAGCCTTCCACAAGGTGCGCGTGTAGCAGAGAGTAGGACTGTAGGACTGACAGTCCTCAGAAGGACTGTCAGTCCTGCGCCAAACAAGGACTGACAGTCCTGCGTCAAACAAGGACTGACAGTCCTGCGCACCAAGGACTGTCAGTCCTTGCAGACAAGGGATGATCATGTCTACCCGACGACAACTGCGTGTGGCTGAATTGATCCGGCACGAGCTGGCCACTCTGATCACCTTCGACCTGCGCGACCCGCGGCTGGCCCTGATCAGCGTCACCCGGGTTCAGGTCAGCCCCGACCTGCGCCACGCCAACGTCTACATCAGCAGTCTGGAGGGCGAGGAGGGGCGCGCAGAAACGCTGGCTGCGCTGCGCCATGCCCAAGGCTTCCTGCGCCGTGAGCTGGGGCGACGCACCGCGCTGCGCTATGTGCCTGAACTGGCCTTTCACTTCGACGACGGGCTGATCCAAAGCCAGCGCATGAGCGACCTGTTGGACGAGATCGCCGACCAGGAGCCATCGGTCGAGTTGGGCGTGGCCGGCTAAAGCCTCGACTCCTTGATGCTCTGGCCGGTCTCCTGATCGAGCCAGCCCACCGCCCCGCGCTCTGGCCGGTCTCCTGACCGAGCCAGCCCACCGCCCCGCGCTCTAGCCGGTCTCCTGACCGAGCCAGCCCACCGCCCCGCGCTCTGGCCGGTCTCCTGACCGAGCCAGCCCATGCGCCCCGACTTCGACTCAAAGAGGTTTTCGCTTGTCCTCCGCTTTCGAAGCTCTCAACTCACTGCTGGCCGATCCGCGGCGCATCCTGCTGCTCAGCCATGTCAACCCAGACGGCGACGCCATCGGCTCCCAACTGGGGCTGAAATGGCTGCTAGAGGCGCAGGGCCATCAGGTGATCGCCGCTAACCAGGACGGCGTCCCCGCCCTGCTGCGCGCCGATCAGGTCGCGCCCGGCTGGCGGGAGCTGGTTCGCAACCCCATGAAGCCACAGCGGCGGGGCAACGGCTACGAGCTGGTGATCGCGCTCGATTGCAGCGACATGGCGCGACTGGGCCAGGCCTACGACCCCTCGCTGGCCGACGCGCCGCTGGTCAACATCGACCATCAC
The DNA here is from genome assembly GCA_029558955.1 of Chloroflexota bacterium. Taxonomy (GTDB): domain Bacteria; phylum Chloroflexota; class Anaerolineae; order JAAEKA01; family JAAEKA01; genus JAAEKA01. Next base: position 17,859 of record JAKQCW010000124.1, on the reverse strand, counting down.
ATCACCAACCTCCACTTCGGCGCGCTGAACATCGTCGACCCGGCTGCCAGCAGCACGGCCGAGCTGGTCTGGCGCGTGGCCGAGGCGCTGCACTGGCCCATCGGCCCGCAGGCGGCTCAATGCCTGCTGACCGGCATCGTCACCGACACGCGCAGCTTCCGCGTGGGCCATGTCACCCCCGCGCTGTTGGGGGTGGCGCAGCGGCTGATGGAGGCCGGCGCCTCGCTGGCCGCGGTCAACGAGCTGGTGCTGGAGCGGCGCGATGTGGACACCATCTGCCTGTGGGGACAGGCCCTGGCCGAGCTGCGGCTGGAGGAGCGCATCATCTGGACCGCGATCCCGCTGACCATGCGCGCCCGCTGCAACAGCATCGAACAGAGCGACTCCGGCCTGGCCAACTTCATGGTCGGCGCCGAAGAGGCTGACGTGGCGCTGATCCTCACCGAGCGCGCCGATGGGCAGGTGGACGTGGGCATGCGCGCGGCCCCAGGCTTCGACGTGGCCCAGGTCGCGCTGGCGTTGGGCGGCGGCGGCCACCCGCGCGCGGCCGGCTGCACCCTGGCGCCCCCCCTGGCGCAGGCCGCCGAGCAGGTGCTGGCGGCATTGAAGCTGGCGCTGGCCCAACAACGCCAGCAACACCTCCCCGCACAGCAAAGCCCGGCCGTGGAGCCGCCAGCATGAGCGCTGCTGACCCGACGCCGCTGGGCGGCGTGCTGAACGTGGACAAGCCGGCCGGCTGGACCTCGCACGATGTGGTGGCCCGGGTGCGGCGTCTGGCCGGCCTGCGCCAGGTGGGCCACGCCGGCACGCTGGACCCCATGGCCACCGGCGTGTTGGTGCTCTGCCTGGGCCGCGCCACCCGCCTGCTGGAATACCTGACCGGCCAGCCCAAGAGCTATCTGGCCGAGGTGACGCTGGGCGTGGTCACCGACACCTACGACGCCGAGGGGGAGATCGTGAGCCGGTTCAGCGATTGGCACGCCCTGGCTGACCGCGCCGCGCCTCAGCGACCGGGCGAGGCGGACAACGCGCCGGCGCTGACCGCCGACCAGATCGAGCGGGCGCTGGAGGCCTTTCGCGGCGAGATCATGCAACGGCCGCCGGCCTTCTCCGCGCTCAAGCGGGATGGCGTGCCCCTCTATCGACGGGCGCGCGCCGGCGAGAGGGTGGAGGTCGAGCCGCGGCCGGCGACCATCTACGAGCTGACCCTGCTGCACCTGGAGGGCGCGACCCTGCGCCTGCACGTGCGCTGTGGGGCCGGCGTCTACGTGCGCTCCATTGCCCACGACCTGGGCCAGGCGCTGGGCTGCGGCGCGCATCTGAGCGCGCTGCGTCGCACCGCCGTCGGCGCCTTCAGCGTCGAAAACGCCGTCGCTCTGGAGAGCCTGACCGAGGCCGGCGCGCTGGCGGCTGCCGTGCAGCCGGCCGATGCGGCCGTGGCGCATCTGCCGGCCGTCGCCCTGAACGCGGCCGAGGTGAGCCGGCTGCTGCATGGCCAGGCTGTGGCCGCGGCCGCGCCGCTGCAGGCGGGCCCGGCGCGCGCCTACGATCCCCAGGGCCGCTTTCTGGGCATCGTCGCCGGCGACGCTGCCGCCCGCGTCTGGCGGCCCAGCAAGATATTGGCCAACCAAGAACCGCCATGAACACCTTCTACGCCCTGCCCGACCCACCGCTGACCACACCCTGCAACCTGGCCATCGGCAATTTCGACGGCGTCCACCGCGGCCATCAGGCGCTGCTGGCTGCCATGCGCGAGGACGCGCGCCGCCATGGCCGCCAGGCCGGCGTGCTGACCTTCGATCCCCACCCGGCGGCCCTGCTGCGCCCAGACCGGGTTCATTCCTACCTGACCACCATGCCGGAACGGCTGGAGGTGTTCGCTGAGCTGGCGCTGGACTTCGCCGTGGTCTATCCGTTCAGCCTGGAGACGGCCCGCATGCCGGCCGCTGAGTTCATCGGCCAGGTGCGGCGGCGGGTGCAGATGGCCGCGCTCTGGGTGGGGCCAGACTTCGCCTTGGGTCGCAACCGCGAGGGGGACGTGCCGGCCCTGCGCGCCATCGGCCAGGAGCTGGGCTACCAGGTACACACCATCGAGCCGCAACTGCTGGGCGGGGAAGAGGTGCGCAGCGGCCGCATTCGCAGCTATCTGGCGGAGGGGGATGTCCAGGCGGCCGGCCGGCAACTGGGCCGTCTCTACCAGGTGAGCGGCGAAGTGGTCAAGGGCGCGCAGCGCGGCCATCTGCTGGGCTTTCCCACCGCGAACCTGGCAGTGCCCGAGGGGCGCCTGCTGCCGGCCAACGGCGTCTACGCCACCTGGATGCGGCTGGATGACGACTTGCCGCGACACGGGGCATGGCTGCCTGGCGTCACCAACGTGGGGGTGCGCCCCAGCTTCGACAATGGCCCGCGCACGGTGGAGGCCCACCTGCTGGATTTCGACGGCGACCTCTATGGCCGGCCGGCGACGCTGCAATTCGTCGCCCGGCTGCGGCCGGAGCAACGCTTCCCCAACATCGAGGCGCTATCTGCGCAGATTCGTCAGGACGCGGCGGCCGCGCGGGAGCTGTTGATGGGTGACTCGTGACGCATCGCTGATGCCGAGTCACCCATCATTGTCCACATTTCACTCGCTGGCGGGGGGGATCGACACGGTCAGCCGGTAGAGCGTCGGCTCGGCGGCGCCGGACAGACCGATGAAGTAGTCCTGTGTGGCGGGCAGAACGCCCTGCCACTCGGTTGCGCCGGCATGGTCGCTGAGCAGCACGACGCCATCCGCGCCCCAGATGGCCAGAGCCACATCGTTGTTGGGGGAGGCCACGCTGACGGTCATGGTCTGACCCTCGGCCGCGCCCAGCACATACTGGCGCACCTGGCCGGGGCCGATGTTGCCCGGCACGGCGGCCGATGTGCCGCCGGCCGCAAAGCGGATGCGCACGGCCGGCTCCTGGCTGGCCTGGGCCGTCGGCGGGGGAAGCTCCGGCAGGGCGGCCACGGCCGCGCTGTAGAGCGCATCCTCCGGCGCCAGCTCGGCCGCGCGGGCGACGTCGATGATGACGCGTGGATCAGCGGGATCAGCCAGGTAACGCCCCCAGGCGCTCACGAACCAGGCCGGGGCCAGCTCAGGCTGGAGGGCCAGCGCCGCCTCGGTGCTGCTCAGCAGATAGCTGCTCAGCTCAGGCTGCCACCCCTCGGCGGCTGTGCCGGTCACCAGCGGCGTGTCGGGGCTGAAGATCTCTTCGGCGCTGACGGCGCGCATCAGATCCACGGCCGCGGCGTAGTCGCCATAGAAGACCTGGCTCAGCAGCGGGTAGGCGCTTTCGCCGGCCGCGCCCAACAGCGCGTCGTGGTTGAGGCGAATCAGCGCTTGGTTCCAGCGCAGCGTGCCGGCCGCGGCGGCCGGGTCGTCGTCGCCGGCCAGCGCCACCGCCTCGTCGATCTTGGCCAATGCCTCGGGCCAGAGCCCCGCCTCAGCCAGCGCCACCGCCTGGCTGTTGGCCTCGTCCGGCGGCGTGCCCCGCTGCCCCATCAGCAGGCCGGAGATCTCCACCGGAACCAGGGCATCGCCCAGCCAGGTGTGAACCTGGAAATAGGGATGGCGCACGCCGCAGGCGTAGCAGAAGATGTAAGGATCGGTGGCGTTGAACACCACATCGTTCTGGCCATCCTGATTGACGTCGGCGACGTAGCCGGCGCCGGGGCTGGCGGCTGAGCTGGCCAGCGCCAGGGTCAGCGCCTGGCCGTCGAAGCTCAGCAGTTGGAAGACGCCGCTGTGCGCGCCCACGCCGCCGTCCACCGTCAGCCAGATGTGATCGCCATCGATGGATACCTGCTGCACGCCTTCCGGGGCGATGAAATCGGGCATCGGGGCCATCAACAGCGTGTCGTCGGTGGGTTCGGCGTCGAGATCGATGCGCGCGACTTCCTGCCAACCTGCATCGTTGCGGGTGAAGAGCGCCAGGAAGTGCGAGGGAACCGGATCAAGCTCGAAGTTGCGCATACCGGTGCTGTACAGGGCCCACAGCGGCGGGCTGCCCTCCGGGACAGACAGCGGCAGCAGAGCAGGCTCGCCCGAATATGCGTCGGCGGGCAACTGGATCTGGGCCAGAATCTCGCCGATTTCCGCCTCAGGCGCCAACGCGCCGGGGAGCGTGGGCGTCGGGATGGCCTGGCCGCCCGGCTGGCACGCGCCGCGATAGAAGGCCCATTCATCACACTCGCTGCCATCGGCAAAGAGGCAGACGCCGTACTGGCCGCCGTCGGCGCCGGTGCGGATCTCCAGCACGCCGCCCTGCTCCTGGCAATGAACCGAGGCCGGGTTGGCCATGCCAACTGCCTGAGTTTCCTCAGGGGTGGGGACCGGAGTCTCAGGGGGCGTCAACTCCTGCGAGAGGCCAACACAGCCGGCCAGCAGGCTGGTCAGCAGCAGGAGCACCAGAGAGACTGTCCAACGCCGAGATTGTGGTTTTGTCATCTTGAAACCTCCATTGAGTTGTGACCGGGTGATCGGCATCCTGCCATGCGCCCGCGCTGGCTTTCAGGGCAGCCTCCAACTGGACGCGTCTCAACTAATGTTCGATGGCCTCGCCAATGAAGCGGGCTCGCTTGCGCGATGGCACGACCTCTCACAGGGTCTTGGCAACGTCGGCCGGCAGCACCAGGTTGATACGAACAGGGGGTGATGCAGCAGCCATGGCACAGTCCTTGAGCACAGATGTCGGTGCCTGTATTCTACATGGCAAACCGGACGGCGTCAAGGTCGCGACGGCGCTCCCGGCGCAACGGATGAGATTCTCCTGAGCAAGGGTTCCAATTCAAGGGAAGCCGTGTGAGATGCGACACCCCATTTTTGCGCAGCAACGGTGCATTTCTGCAAAAAAAAACAAGCCCCGTTGCGGGGCTTGTTCAGATTGCTTGGATCGCGGAATGGCGCCTCTACTCGAAGTGCGCCAGGGCATTGTCTTTGGTCAGACCATAGCCCAGGATCAGCAGCGGGATGACGGCGTGGAAGGCCACCACCATGGACGGATAGATCATCAGGCCGACGGCGATGCTGCCCACGACGCTGGCCACGAAGAGATAAAGCCCCCAGCGCTTCCAGAGCCACAGACCGACAACCCCGGCGACGCCCAACAGGCCCACCAGGATCGCGCCGCCCAAGACCATTGGATGGGAAATCTCATAGGTCTCTCGTCGATAGAGCAGCGGCACGATGGCGTCTACCACGGCGCCGATGCTGACCAGCGCCAGGACGATGGTCAACAGAGTGGTGCGCTGCTTGACGGCTGGCTGGCCCTTGCCCTGCTTGTTCTTGTTGGACTGGCTCTGGCCTGAGCCGCCTTTCTTGCCGGTTGAGGTGTCAGGTTGTTGCGGAACGGTCTTGCGCGGCGCCGGCTTGCGCTGCGAAGCGGACTTGCTCATGGATTGATGAGACTCCTTTCGAGTGCGGATGGATAGGCCCCAATTATGCTGTGTTTGGCCAATTCCGTCAAACCAGACCAAGCACATCACCAAGCAGGCGCCCAGAGGGCTGCACCCGACCTTCCGATGAATGGAGGGTCATGGTGGGCAAGGGGCGGCGCTGGCGCTATCTCAAACCGGCGAACAAGTCATGTTCCACGGCACGTCCGCCGTTGACCAGGCTGAAGACGCGCACGAATGAGCCGCGGCCCAGCAGGCGCCGATGGGTCTCAGCCGGCAGGTCCAGCAAGGGGCTCTCACGCAGACGGCCCAGCGCTGCCAGCCCCGGGTTGTCGGTCTCCGGGCCGGGCCAGCCGCGCTCGCCGCGTGTGGCGCAAACCAGATGCGTTTCGACGCCTTCGGCTGCGTACCGGGTCAAGGCGCCGCCGATACCGCACGAGTACACGAATGTTCGGGTGTGCGGGGGGCCATCCACGAATGGGGCCACGAATACACGAATGCTTGGGTGTGACGCGCGCCGTCCACGAATGGGGCACGAATACACGAATGCTTGGGTGCGCGGGGGGCCGTCCACGAATGGGGCCACGAATACACGAATGCTTGGGTGTGCGTACGGGAGATTCTGCGTAGATGACATCCATGGTGGATGTTCAGTCGGCGTCCACATGGGTGGATATCCAGTCGGCGCCCACATGGATGGATGTTCAGTCGACGCTCACACGGGTGGAGGTGCAGTCGCCGCTCACACGGGTGGAGGTGCAGTCGGCGCCCACATGGATGGAGGTGCAGTCGACGCTCACACGGGTGGAGGTGCAGTCGGCACCCACATGGGCGAAGAAGCAGTTGCTGCGGCGAGCGCATTCGTGTATTCGTGCCCCATTCGTGGACGGCGCGCGTCACACCAACCGCATTCGTGTATTCGTGCCCCATTCGTGGACGGCGCGCCACACCAACCGCATTCGTGTATTCGTGCTCCATTCGTGGACGGCTCCGCACCTCAACCCAAACTATCCGCCAACTGCTCTGCCTCGGCCACCAGCCCTTCCAGGATGTCCAGCCCGTTGCCCCAGAAGTCGGGGTCGGTCAGGTCCACGCCCAGCGGCTTGACGATCTCGTGCGGCCAGTTGGAGCCGCCGGCGGTCAGCATGGCGATGTAGCGCTCGGGGAAGTCGCCCCCCTCCTGCCGGTAGCGGGCATAGAGCGCCAGCACCAGCAGCTCGCCGAAGGCGTAGGCATAGACGTAGCCGGGCGTGCCCAGGAAGTGCGGCACATAGCTCCACCACAGGCCATAGTCCTCGGTCATGGTCACGCTGTCGCCGAACATGGCGCGCTGCGTCGCCAGCCACAGCTCACTGAAGCGCTCGGTGGTGAGCTCGCCCTCCTCGCGCCGCGCCGTGTGCATGGCGTGCTCGAAGCGGTTCATGCTGATCTGGCGGAAAGCGGTGGCGAAGCTGTCCTCGATCTTGCCGGTGAGCATCCCCAGCCGCGTGGCCGGGTCGCTCTCCTGCGCCATCAGGCTTTGGAAGACCAACATCTCGCCGAAAACCGAGGCGGTCTCGGCCGTGGTCAGCGGCGTGTCAGCCTGCAGGACGCCCTGCACCCCCGACAGCTTCTGATGCACGCCGTGGCCCAGCTCGTGGGCCAGGGTCATCACGTCCCTGGGCTTGGCCTCGTAGTTGAGCAGGATGTAGGGATGCACCGAGGGCACGACGCCGTGGCTGAAGGCGCCCCCCATCTTGCCCGGCCGCGGCGGCGCGTCGATCCAGCGCCCATCGAAGAACCAGCCGGCCACCTCGGCCATGCGCGGATGGAAGCGGCCGTAGGCGTCCAGCACGATCTGCCGCCCCTGCTCCCAGGAGTAAAAGCGATCGGCGGCCGGCAGCGGGGCGTAGCGGTCGTAGTCGAACAGCTCATCCAGCCCCAGCAGGCGGCGCTTGAGCCGGTAATAGCGCGCCACGATGTCGTAGCGGCCGGTGACTGCGTCGATCAGCGCCTCCACCGTGCGGTCGTCCACCTGGTTGCCCAGGTTACGGCCGCTGATCCAGGTCGGGTAGCTGCGCAGCCGATCGTCGGAGGCCTTGTCGGCCAGCAGGGTATTGAAGACGTAGGTGTTGGTGCGCTGCATGGTCTTGAGGCCGGCCGTGACCGCGGCCGCCGCGCGCCGGCGCAGGTCGCGATCCTGGTCGTAGAGCTTGCTGAGCGTCTGATCGCGGCTCAGTTGTTCGCCGTCCAGCTCATAGCGGGCCGCGCCATGCACCTCCTCGAAGAAGCGCACCCAGGCGGCCGCGCCGGTGACCGATTTCTCACTCAGGAGCTTTTCCTCCGGCTCGCTGAGCAGGTGGGGCCGAAAGATGCGCACCATCTCCAGCCAATGCCGCCAGCGGGCCAACGCCGGATCGGCCAGCCAGGCCGCCGCGGTCTCGTCGGGCGCGGCGGCCAGCTCCAGATCCAGGAAGACCAGCTCCTGGCTCAGCCGGGCGCCGCGCTCGGTGATGCGCTGCATCAGCGCGCCGCGCGCCGGGTCTTCGGTGTTCTGGGTCCAGTTCAGGCCGGCAAAGGCGCCGATGCGGCCCATGCGCTCGTTGAGCGTCTCATAGCGGGTGATGAGTGCAGCCAACTCGGCCGCGCTCAGGTTGGCCACGCGGCCGCGGTAGTCAGCCTGAAAGGCCTGCGCCTCGGCGTCGCAGGTGTCCAGATCCGCGTCGAGCTGCGGATCGTCCATGGCGGCGTAGAGATCGGCCAGGTTCCAGGCGATCTCTTCCGCGCCGGTCAGCAATGGTTCAGTCATGGGTTGTCTCCTGATGATGTGATGCCACGGAGTGTACCACAGGGGGAAATATCGCGAGAAACCGGAGGCGCGCCAGGGACTGGGGCCCCAAAGGCCGCCTCCGGCTCAACCATCTGATCGCGTCGGGCGCACGATCTGGAAACCTGCCGGGCCGGGAATGCTGCACCCACAGGTCGGCCACGATTTCGCCCGGCGCAGGCCTGGAGAGTTTTTGCTGCTGCGACTGCGCGTGCGTTTCAGGCGACATCGGTCACAGCGCCCCCTTTGCAGCCTTGATCAGCGTCTGTTTCAGCTCCCACAGCCGCTGGCTCAGCGACACGTGGTAGATGTGCGGCGTCACCAGCCGGCGCACGCCCGCGTCCAGCCGCGCCACGTCGGCCGCACAGCGGGCGCGCAGCCCTTCCAGATCGGGCAGATCGGCCACCAGCCGGCCTTCCACCAGCACCGCCTCCAGCAACGGCTCGATCTCGCTGAGCTCCGCCCGCGCCAGCGTGCGGTACCGGGTGTGATCGGAGGGGTGGTGCAGGGTGAGCTCCGCCTGGCCGGCCGGATCTTCGTCCTCCAGCGTCAGCAGGTCGGCCGTCGCCTTGCCGCGGGCGTCGTACAGCCGCCACACCCCCTTGTCGCCGGGATTGAGCGTTTTGGCGGCTGTCTCCGAGATCTTGATGGCCGGCCTCCAGCCGTCCTCGACCTGCACGCTGACCAGCTTGTAAACGCCATCCAGCGCGGCCTGGCCGGCCGAGGTGATCAGCCGCGTGCCCACGCCGTAGGTCAGGCGGCGGATCAGCGCGTCCGGGTCCACGCCGTAGCGCGCCGCCTCCTCGCGGATCTGCGTGGTGATCTGCCAGATGGTCAGCTCGTCCAGGTCGTTGCTGAGCACGATGGTGGTCTCAGGGAAGCCGGCCGCGTCCAGCTCGCGCGCGGCCTGGATCGACAGATAGGCCAGGTCGCCCGAATCCAGGCGGATGCCCACCGGCCGGTGGCCCTTGCGCCGCAGCTCCTCGAAGACGACGATGGCATGGGGCACGCCGCTGCCCAGGGTGTCTACCGTATCCACCAGCAGCAGGCAGTTGTCGGGATAGATGTCGGCGTAGGCGCGGAAGGCGGCCAGCTCCCCCTCGCCCAACGCCATGAAGATCTGCACCATGCTATGGGCGTGGGTACCCTTGGGGTCCAGCCCCATGATGTGTGACAGGCCGACGTTGGAGCTGAAATTCGCGCCGCCGATCAGCGCGGCCCGGCCGCCGGCGTTCACCCCCCGCTCCGGCCCGCGGCGCATGCCGAATTCCAGCACCGCGCTGGCGCCGGCCACCTCCCGCAGGCGCGCGGCCTTGGTGGCGATCAAGATCTGGTAGTTGAGCAGGTTGAGCAGCGGGGTCTCCAGGATCTGCGCCATGGCCATCGGCCCGCGCACCACCGTCAAGGGCGCGTCCGGGTGGACGACGCGGCCCTCAGGGATGGCGTGCAGGGTGATCCCCTCGAAGTGGCCGTTTTGGCGCAGCCAGCTCAGAAAGTCGTCGCCGAAGATGCGCTCACCGGCCTGTCCGCGCTGGCTGCGCAGGCAGGCGATGTCGTCGTCGGTGGCGTGGGTCTGCCGCATCCAGTCGAGCAGCCACTCCAGCCCGGCGTTGATGCAGTAGCCGGCCTGGTGCGAGCCGTAGTTGGGGTAGCGGCGAAAGAAGTGGTCGAACTGCGCCGGCCGCTGATGCAGGCCCAGGCGGAAATAGAGCTGGGCCATGGTCAGTTGGTATTGGTCGGTGAACAGCAGGCCCTCGGCGATCCGTTGGTGCGAATGGCGCATGGTCGTTCTCCTTGTGCAGCCGGTGTGGAGTCGTGGCGTGAATTATATGCCGGAGGGGGTGAAACAAAAAGCTGTCCGCGCCGTTGAACAGGAGAGCGGGGCTCGGTCGGAGACCGGCCCGAGCGGCGCGCGCGGCGGGGCTCGGTCGGAGACCGGCCCGAACGGCGAGCTGATTGTGGATCAACACCAAGGCGACAAGCGCATGAACAACTCTGACCATCCTGTTCGATTGCACCCGACGCGGGGGATTCTGCCTGGCCACGCCGGCTGGCCTGAACGACTGGCGCGCCCCGGCCTGGCGCTGGGCCTGGCTGGCCTGCTGCTGGCTGCATTTCTGACTCTGGCCGCGCCAGGCGGCGCGGCGCAGGGCGCACCGCCCGAACAGCCCGTCGGAACGGACGAAGCCGCGCAGCCGCTGACGCTGGCCTGGCTGTCGCAGGATGCCTCGGCCACCACCGGCGCAGCCTGGGGCGATGTGGATGGCGACGGCGACCTGGACCTGGCCGTCAGCAACGTCAACGGCCCCAGCCGTCTCACCATCAACGTGGGGGGCACGCTGCGCAGCGACGCGCCCGGCGCCTGGACCTCGGCCGAAAGCGATGCCAGCAGCGCGCTGGCCTGGGGGGATGTGGACGGCGACGGCGACCTGGACCTGGTGGTGGCCAACAGCGTGCGCTGCCAGGCGACAACCACCCAACTGGGGACGCAGACCCGCTGCACCCCCGGTCTGGAACGTCTCTACGAAAACGTTCGGGGCCAACTGACCCGCCAGGCCGTCTGGAGCTCCCGCCAGGCCGACGACTCGCGCGCCCTGGCGCTGGGCGACGCGGACGGCGACGGCGATCTGGACCTGGCCGTGGCCAACGTGCTGCCGGAGCGCGGCTGCAGCGCGGGACAGCCCTGCCCCCTGGCCGCCAACCGCCTGTATCGCAACGAAGGTGGCCGCTTCAGCCAGGAGGCCATCTGGACATCGGCCGACATGGAGGACAGCATGGCGCTGGTCTGGGTCAACCTGGACGACGACCCGGCGCTGGAGCTGGTGGTGGGGGGCCAGAGCGGCGTGGCGTTCTACGACAACGGCCCGACCGGCCTGGCCCGCACAGCCACCCCCCTGGCCGCGACCGAGGGCGCCGTCATCGACCTGGCGGTGGGCGATGTGACCGGCGATGGCCGCCCCGACGTGGTGGCCGCCGGCGGCCGCGAGCCGCGCCGACTGTGGCTGATCAGCCGGGAGCCGGGCAGCGAAAGCTGGCAGAGCAGTTGGACCATGACCACCACCCAATCCATTCAGTCGCTGGCGCTGGGGGACCTGGACGCAGACGGCCGCGAAGATCTGGCGGTGGGCTCGGACTGCGCCGCCTCCCGCAGCCAGTGCCGGCTGCGGGTCTACCCCAACCAGGGGGGCCGCATCGCTGCCCAGGAAAGCTGGCAAAGCCAGGACAGCTTCAACGCGGCCGGCCTGGCCTGGGGCGACGTGGACGGCGACGGCGACCTGGACCTGGCCGTGGGCGCGGGCAACGCCTCCAACCAGCCCAACCGCCTCTACCGCAACACCAGCCAGCCGCTGGCGGCCGCTCAGGTCTTGCCGCAGAGCGGCGACGGCGCGCCCGTCTCGGCCGCCTGGGCCGATGTGGATGGCGACCAGGACCTCGACCTGGCGCTGGGCTTCTCCCGCCAGTGCAGCACCAGCCCCACCCCATGCACCCCCGGTCAGCTCTGGCTCTACCTCAACCAGCAGGGCGCGCTGGAACGCCAGCCCATCGACCCGGCCCAGAGCAGCGCCGACGGGGCCTGGGGCGACGTGCGCACCCTGGCCTGGGGGGACTATGACCGCGATGGCGACCCGGACCTGGCCGCCGGCAGCGCGGCTTCCTGCGCCATCACCGGCGGCGTGACCAACTGCCGCTGGGTGGGGCTGGGAGGGCGCAGCCTGATCCGCACCTATAGCTGCCAGTTGGAGGGCGGCCAGCCGCAATGCTCGAACGGCGGGGTGCGGCTCTTTCGCAACGATCAGGGCGTGCTGAGCGCCGGCGCGACGTGGCAGGGGCTGAGCGAGGAGACCATCTCCAGCCTGGTCTGGGGCGATGTGGACGGCGACGGCTTTTTGGACCTGGCGGTGGGCGCGGGGGAAAGCTGTGGCCGCGATGCGCAGGGCAACCTGATCTGCCGCGACGGGGTGGCGCGCGTGCTGCCCAACGTCAGCCAGACGCTGACCGGCACGCAGGCGGCCGCGCCGGCGCGCGGCCTGTCGGCCGACGCGGTGTGGCGCGTGCCCGCGCCGCAGGACACCAGCGCGCTGGCCTGGGGCGATGTGGACAACGACGGCGACCTGGACCTGCTGGTGGCCGACCGCCGCCAGCGGCTGCGACTTTACGTCAACCGGGGCGGCGTGCTGGACGCCCAGCCCTCGTGGGAGTCGGAACAGACGGCCGAGACGCGCAACCTGGCCTGGGGCGATTACGACGGCGATGGCGACCTGGACCTGGCCGTTTCCAACCAGGATGAGGCGGTGCATCTCTACCGCAACCAGGGGGGGCGGCTGAGCGCCAGCGCCACCTGGACCGCGCGCGAGACCAACCGCAACGCCCGGCTGGCCTGGGGCGACGTGGACAACGACGGCGACCTGGACCTGGCGATCAACGGAGACCAGGCCGCGCGGCTCTATCTGAACGACAACGGCCTGCTGGACCCCAACGCGGCCTGGACTGAGACCAAGCGCAGCGGCGGCGGGGTGGCCTGGGGCGATGCGAACCGCGACGGCGCGGCCGACCTGCTGGCCGGCGGCGTGCTGTTTCGCAATCTGTTGGGGGAGCGGCTGGCCGCGGCCGGCGCGCCCAGGTTGGCGGTGCAGACGCCGGCCGGCGGCGTTGGCAGCGGGCCGCCGGCGCTGATCAGCCCGCAGACAGAGGTGACGGTCACCTTCACCCTGAGCAACGGCGCGCCGGGCAGGCTGGCCGACGTGCGGGCCTTCTACTCGCTCAACGGCCCGGGCGCCTGGCTGCCAGCCACCCCCGCGGCCGGCGTGCAGAGCGCGGCGCTGGGCAGCGGCCAGCACCTGTTTGTCTGGGACACGGCGGCCGATGGGCTGATGGGGCGCAGCGACAACGCGGTGCTGCGCCTGACCGCGGCCGCCCGGCCGTTGGTGCAGCCCAACACGGCCGCGGAACGCGCCAGCATCGGCGCGTCGGGCGCGGCCACCGGGCCCTTCCCCGTGCGCGGCGCGCAGGTGCGCGTTCTGGACCAGGCCAGCGGCCAGCCGGCGGCCGGCGCGCTGGTCTTTCGACTGCCCGCGGGCCAGGTGGCCGGCGCGCGGCCGCTGGGCAGCAGCCGGGGCCCCTATCGCACCGACATCAACGGCTTCTTGCAGGGCCGCGGCCAGATCGACGCCGATGACACCCTGGTCGCGCTGTTGCCCATCACCCGCACCCGCACCGTCACCACGGCCTATACGCTCTTCCACACCAGCGCCGAGCCGATCAGCACCACCATCGCCGCCTCGACGGTGGTCAGCGGCGCCCTGCTGCGGGAGCTCTTCATTTCGCCCGACAATCCCCTGCTGCTCTTCGACCTGAATGTCTCGCTGGAATGGGACGCGACCGGCGATCCCGATTTTCTCTTGCAGTTGGAAGAGGCGTTCCAGCGCTCGTCGGAGGTGCTGTACGATCTGTCCAACGGCCAGATGGCGCTGGGTCGGGTGCGCGTCTTCCAGAACAAGGAGCAGTGGCTGACCTCGGATGTGCAGATCTACGCCAGCAATCGGGTGCGGCCGCGCGCCAGCATGGGGGGCATCGTGCAACGGGCGCTGGACGAGCAGGACCGCGACGGCGTACAGATCGCCAAGGCCTACAATCCGGGTGCGATCCGCATCGGGCCGGTGTGGGACCCGTTCGGCCAGAGCCGGGCCGACCTGGGGCGCGACTGGTGGCGGGCCTTCGCCCACGAGCTGGGCCATCACCTGCTCTTCCTGCCCGACAACTACCTGGGCTACCACACCGCGGCCGACGGCAGCATCGTCGACGTGATCAGCGTGGACTGCGCGGGCAGCGTGATGACCACGGCCTACGACGATGCCTACAGCGAATTCGCGGACTTCGGCGCGGCGCGCTTTTACAGCCAGGGCGCCGACGGCGAGACGGTGGCCGAGTGGCCGGGCGAATGCCGCGATACCCTGGCCGCCCACACCACCAAGTTCTCAGACTGGGAGATGATCCAGCGCCACTATCCCATGGTGAACCGGCCGGATGAGCGGGTCAACCCCGGCCCGGCCGCGCTGCCGCTGGCCGTCACCCAGGTGCAGTTCGTGCAGCCGGCCGGCGGCGGCGCGGCCTTGCCGGCGCGCTTCTTCGATCTGCGCAATGCGGCCGACGGCGGCCGGATGTCGGTGGCGCAGGGCCAAACCTTCTTGTTCCAGTCCCACGGCACCCCGGATCTCAGCGACGACACGGTGATCGCGCTGGGGGTCACGGGACGCAGCGACTCGATCAAGGTGCGCGGCGCGACCGAGGGCGACCGCGTCTGTGTCTTCGACAACAGCGGGGACGCGGCGCTGATCGGCTGCGCCGAAGATGTCTCCGCGCTCTCCACCTCGATCCCCATCGCGTCCGTCGAGGGCTGGCAGCCCAACGTTCAGGTGCGACCGGTGATGGTCCCGACGCTGTTGATCAGCGTGACTCAGGCGGCCGGGCCGGCCGGGCCGGCCATCGCGGTCACAGCCCTGGACGGCCAGGGAAGGGCCGCGGTTCAGCAGATGCCGGAGCTGGGGCTGGCCACGGTGCGCTGGATGCCGGAGGCTGGCGGCGGCCAGGGGTTCACGGTGGTGCTCTCCGGGACCAAATCGCTGTCGACCACCGTTCCGGCGCTGGATGCCTGGCTCTTCCGCGGCGGGTCGGTGGCCATCGCGACCAGCCAGCCGGCCGCGCCCGGCCAGGCCGCGTCGATCCAGATCGCCCGGCCGGGGCTGGCCATCACCGTGACGCAGCCCATCTCCGCCGACCAGCGCCTGTTGACGCAGATTCTGCCGGGCTATCAGTTGGGCAGCCAGGCCTTTGCGCCGGTGGCTGTGGCGGCGCCGCTGGCCGGGGATGGGGACGAGCGCTTGCGGGCGCAGGTGACGCTGGACTATCCGGCCTACACCGGCATGGTGCGCACCTGGCTGGAGAACGCCGCGTCCGGCGGCGAGCAGGGGGCGTGGCTGCACGATCGGCGCGAGGCCGTGAGCCGCTTCTATCTCCAGGCCAGCCGCGCGCCTGACGGCGCCTACACCTGGGGCGACGCGACCGTCACGCTGACGCCCAGTTGGCCGCGCAAGCTGGCCTTGGTGCGGACGCTGGCCCGGCGCCGCCATGGCCAACCCGATGACGGGCTGGTCGGGGCTCTCACCCTGGAGCAACTGATCGCGCGGATCGATCCGCTGGGGCTGCGCACCGATGACCGCGCCCTGCTGGGCACCGATGATCGCGCTTTGCTGGGCACCGACGATCGCGCCCTGCTGGGCGCCGACGATCGCGCCTTGCTGGGCGCCGACGACCGGGCTTTGCTGGGCACCGATGACCGCGCTCTGCTGGGCACCGATGACCGCGCCTTGCTGGGCACCGATGACCGGGCTTTGCTGGGCGTGGACTATTGGGCGGGGCTGTGGACCGACGATCGGGCGCTGCTGGGCACCGATGACCGCGCCCTGCTGGGCACCGATGACAGGGCGTTGCTGGGCACCGATGACCGCGGCCTGCTCTGGACCGATGACCGCGCCCTGCTGGGAACCGATGACAGGGCCCTGCTGGGCGCCGATGACAGGGCCCTGCTGGGAACCGATGACAGGGCCCTGCTGGGCACCGATGACCGCGCCTTGCTGGGAACCGATGACCGGGCATTGCTGGGCGCCGACGTGCGCGGCCTCTATGCCAACAGCCGGGCCCTGGGCGCGCCCATGTCCTCCGAGGACGGCGGCGTGACCATCTTCAACCGCACCGACGCGCTGACCGGCGACACCGGCGTCGAGTCGCTGGAGGCGCTGCCCAAGCCGCCCGGCCTGCCGGCCTGGCTGACCCCGGTGGGCCAGGCCTACCGCTTCCAGGCCGCCGACGCGGCGCCGCGCAGCATCGAATTCGCCTACTACCAGCGCGAGGTTCCCGAAGGCTACGAGCACACGCTGACCATCTACTACTCCCCCGACGAGGGCGTCACCTGGACCCGCCTGCCTACCCAGCGCGATCCGGCCGAGAACCAGGCCACGGCCAAGGCGGAGCAGTCGGGCCTCTACGTGCTGACCGCGGGCGTGGAGATCCCCTTCTACACGGCCGGCTGGAACCTGTTCGCCTACCCCGTGCCCATGGACCTGCCCATCGCCGAGGCGCTGGCCTCGCTGGATGGCAACCAGATCGGCCGCGGCGCTGACTGCTGCTACTCCACGGTCTACGGCTTCGACGCCGCCGAGCCTGGCGCGCCCTGGACGGTGTACGACCGTCGCGTCGGGCCAGAGCAGGCATGGGCCAACGACCTGCAAACGCTTCGGTTCGGCCAGGGCTACTGGATCAACGTCACCGAGCCGATCACGCTGGTGCTGAAGGTGGGGACGGCGGCGGCGCTGGGCCAGCCGCAGGTCGTGGCCCTGGCCAACCCCGTCAGCCGCACACCGCCGGCCGTCTATTTCGGCGAGATCCAGGCCGACGCGGCCGGCGCCGCGCCGCCGGAGTTGACCGCCACGGTGAACGGCGCCGAGGGCTGCGGCGCGGCGACCGTCGTTTATGACAACACCGGGCTGGGGCGCTACATCATCAAGGTGGACGCGGCCGATGAGGGGCCGCTGGCCGAGTGCGGCGGGCCGGGCAAGCAGGTGACGCTGCACCTGGGCGAGGAGGTGATCGCTGAAAACCTGGCCTGGGACAACGCGCGCCGGGACCCGCCGGCTGCGCTGCCGACGGTAGAGGTTGCGACGCCATCGGATGAGATTCGGATCGGTGGACAGGTGGAGGTGGTCTACGCCGGCGCCAACCTGCGCCGTTCGGCCGGCTGGCTGGAAAAACCGGAGGATGACGTGTTTGCCAGGGTGCGGTCAGGCGATCGGGGCGAGGTCATCGGGGGCCCGCTCCAGGCCGATGGGCTACGTTGGTGGCAGGTGCGCTTCGGCCCAGTCACCGGCTGGATTGCTGAGACCAGCAGCGCCGGCACGCGCTTGCTGCAAGCCAGTCGTTAGGAGGCTTCGCGCCGGCGCGGCTCCATCTGGCGCACGCCGCTCGAAGCCGTGCTTGGAACAACAACCGGTATACGAGTATGCGGTTCTCGATCTGACATACAGCCGTCTTTGGAGAGTGGGGCAGCAGGAGAAAGGCTCCACCCACCAACGCCACCCAGACAATTATCAGTCCAGATCGGAAGAACATGGAGCCCATTATGACAAGTGTCTGATAGCAAGTCAAAGGTAAAATCTGGATTACTTTTGTTTTGTGGCAGAAAACTGACATACCATAGATAAACCCATATAACCTTCCCCCCCACCATCTCCCTGGCCTTGCATATACCACGCCACTATATAGAGAGAGAGCCTCTCCGCTGCCATTACGTGATCGTATCGAATACCGTTTGCATCAATAACTCCTACCTGTGAGGTGCGCCCCTACAACTGGACACGAAAATCGGCTTAGATAATGAAAAGACGAGGTGGCTTGGCTTGGAGACCTGGCCGCTCTCGCCTGCTCTGGGGGGGGTGATCCCATTGTAGGCGAGTTTGCCGGAATGTCAAGTCAAGTCTGTCGAACTAGCCTTCCGAGCCAGCCACTGGCTCTCGAACTCGGCTGGGGTCAGGTATCCTAATGAAGAGTGAATGCGCTTGCGCATGTAGACCTCATCCAGGAAC
>JAKQCW010000110.1 GCA_029558955.1 Chloroflexota bacterium | reverse complement strand
AAGGCTACTCAACCCTTGGATCGAGTAGGCTGTCGTAACGAGATCAACGTTTGGCCCGCCGGCTGAGCAGTTACTCGGTGAGAGCGGTTGGCCAGGGATGTGAGGGGGCGCGAGTTTTGACCTTGGTTTCCTGGGGTTTTGGGTGTCTTGGTGGATTATGATCTGTTTGATGTGGCCTGGCGCATTGCGGGTTGGCGTTGTTTGTGCTGCTGCGGTCACTCCCAGCGCCGTTGATCCACCAGACCGGGGGCGTCGGGGGCCAGGGCAGCGACGAACTCCACGCCGTCGACGCGCACGCGGCAGGCCTGGCGCACGGCTTCCTGCATGCCTGCCGCCAGCGCGTCCGATGGGCTGACCGCGGCCGGCAGGGCAACGCGCAGGTCGAAGGTGTCCAGATGCTCCTGCCGTCCCACGATTCCCTGCACGGCCGCTCCGGGCGCGATCTGCGCCACGGCGAAGCGCAGTTGGTTGGGATGGACGAACATACCGCGCACCTTGACCGCCTCGCCGCTGCGTCCCACCAGGATGATCGACCGTTCCTCCTGACGGCTGACGCCGGGGCCAGGGTCGAGATTGACCGCCAGATCGCCCGTGCCCAGCCGGATCAGCGGATAGGCCGGGTCCAGGTTGGTGACCACCACCTCGCCCGCCTCGCCTGGCCCCACGCTCTGGCCGCTGTCGGGCGCGACCACCTGGACGATGGGCAGCGGCAGCAGTTGCATGGCCAGCCCGCCGGCGGTGTTGAGCGCCAAAAAGCCCAGCTCGGCCGTGCCATAGGCGTTGCCCACCGCCAGGCCGTAGCCGTCGACCAGGGTCTGGCGCAGGCTGGCGGGCAGCGGCTCGGCGGTGACGAAGGCGCTGCGCAGGTGGAAATCGCGGCGCCAGTCCATGCCCCGCTCCTCGACCCGCCGGATCAGGCTGAGCAGAAAGCTGGGCGTGCCGGCATAGCCGCTGATGCGCAGGTCGTGCAGCAGTTGAAGCTGCAAGTCGGTGTTGCCCACGCCGCCCGGCACGGCAACGCAGCCCAAGGCCAGCAGCGCGCGGTCCACCAGCAGGCCGGCCGGCGACAGGTGATAGGAGAGGGAGTTGAGCACCACATCGCCGGGGCGCAGGCCGCTCTGGCGCATGGCCAGCACCGCCATCTCCACCGCGCTGGCGTCATCCCCTGCGTCCGGCTCGTAGATCGGCCCTGGCGACATGAAGATGTGGCGCACCGCCTCGGCTGGCGCGGCCAGCAGGCCGCCGAAGGGTGGATCGGCCCGCTGCAAGGCCACCAGTTCATCCTTGGGCATCACCGGCACGCGCGCCAGGTCAGCCACCCGCCGCACGTCGTCGGGGGTCAGGCCTGCGGCCTGAAAGCGCGCCCGCACCGCCGGCGCATGGGCATAGGCATGTTGCACCAGAGCGTGCAGTCGGTCGTCGATCTGTGTCATGGTAGGCGCCTCGTGATTCGTGATTCGTAATGCGTAATGCGTAATGCGTAACCCGGAGATGCATTCCGCAGCCTCCAGGTTTCACATTGCGCATAACGCACAATCCTCATCCTCAAAGACACCGACCACCATTCCGGGTTACGCATTACGCATTACGAGTTACGCAAATCCTCATCCAAAAAAACCTCCCCCACCATTCCGGGTTACGCATTACGCATTACGAGTTACGGGCTTCGCACATCCTCATCCAAAAAAACCTCCCCCACCATTCCGGGTTACGCATTACGCATTACGAGTTACGAGTTACGGCAACAGCACAAACGTGGCGACGGCGCGCATGCCGCGGCTGCCGCTGGCCACGACCCAGAGCTGCGTCTCCGGGGTCAGCCGGTCGTCGTCGGGCACGATGAGGGTGGCCTGGAAGCGGCCCGCGCGGTCAGCGCGCACCCGCACCACGGGCAACGCCTGCTGTTGGCGCGCCGGCTGGATGCGCGGCGGAGTCAGCGCGATGGTGATGCGGTCGTTGGGCAGCCAGCCCGCGCCGGCCACCAGGATCGTCGTGCCGACCGGCCCTTCGCTGGGCGCGATCTCGATGAAGTGGGCCGCGGGTGGGGTGACGGTCGGCGTTCGCGTAGCAGTGGGACGCACCGGCATGCTGGTGGCGGTGGCCGTCGGCTCAACGGTGTCGGTCGGGGTGGCAGTGGCCGGCGGTTCCTCGGTGGCGGTTGGCGTGGCCGACGGCTCCTGCGTCCAGGTGGGCGTGGCAGAAGGTTCGTCGGTGGGCGTGGCCGACGGCTCAGCGGTGTCAGTCGGCGTGGCAGTGGCCGTTGGTTCCTCGGTGGCGGTCGGCGTGGGCGATGGTTCGTCGGTGGCAGTGGCCGTGGGCGTCTGGGTCGCAGCAGTGGTCGGCGTGGCCGTGCGCGTGGCCGTGGCCGTCGGCGTGCTGGTCACGGAGGTGGTCGGCGTCGTTGTGGGTGTGGGCGTCTGGGTGGCCGTGGCCGTGGCCGTCGCCGTTGGCGTGCTGGTCACAGAGGTGGTCGGCGTCGTTGTGGCCGTGGGCGTCTGGGTGGCAGTGGCCGTGGCCGTGGCCGTCGGCGTGCTGGTTACGGAGGTGGTCGGCGTCGTTGTGGCCGTGGGCGTCTGGGTGGCAGTGGCCGTGGCCGTGGCCGTTGGCGTGCTGGTTACGGAGGTGGTCGGCGTCGTTGTGGGTGTGGGCGTCTGGGTGGCGGTGGCGGTGGCCGTGGCCGTTGGCGTGCTGGTCACAGAGGTGGTCGGCGTCGTTGTGGCCGTAGGCGTCTGGGTAGGAATCCAGGTGGGCGTCGGCGTCCAGGTCGGTACCCAGGTGGGGGTGGGGGTCCAGGTGGCCGCCGCCGGCGGCGTCCAGGTGGGCGTCGGCGCGGGCAGCGACCAGTTGAAGAAGACCAGCGCTGTGCCGGCGCGTTCGAAGTACTCGACCTCGATGGTGCGCTCGCCGGCCTGCACGAAGCGATCCACCACGTAGTCGGCGGCCGGGCCCTCGCGCCAGGCGTCGATGATGGTGACGCCGTCGATCTTGACGCGCGCGCCGTCGTCCACGCGCAGCGCAAAGCGGTAGATGTCGCTGCGCAGGAAGAAAAGCTGGCGCGTCCAGCGCACGCTGAAGTTGTCTGCCGGCAGGAGGCCGGGCGCCGGGCTGCCCAGGCCCCAGTCGAAGGCGATCTGGATGTCGTTGCGCGTCAGCGTCGGCGGGCCGCTGAGGTTGGGGTTGTTGAAATAATCGCCGCGCCACTCCAGGAATGTCTGCGGCTGGCGCTCCCAGGTGAAGTCGATCACCGCCTCGCCCGTGCGCTCGAAGTATTCGACCCGCAGGCTGTACCAGCCGGCCGCCAGGCTGCGGCTGGTGGAGAGGGTGCGCAGGCTGCCATCGGTCCATTCGTCGATGATCGGCGCGCCGTTCAGCCAGACGCGCACGCCGTCGTCAACCTGGGCCTGGAAGCGGTACTGTCCCTGGTCGAACCAAACCATGCGCGTCCAGCGCGCGCTGAAGTTGTCGGCCGGGATGCCGGGCGCGGGGCTGCCGAAGCCCCAGTTGAAGCGCACCGCCGGGTCGACGCGCACCAGGGCTGGCGCGCCCTGCACGTTGGGGTTGGTGAAATATTCGCCCCACCACCCTTCCACCGGCACAGGTGTGGCCGTGGGCAGCGGCGGCGGAGGCGCCGGCGTCCACGTCGGCCAGGGGGTCCAGGTGGGCAGCGGCTGAGGCGGCAGCGGCGTGGGCCAGGGCGTGGCCGTCGGCCAGGGGATCGCCGTGGGCTGCGGCGGCAGCGGGGTCGGGAACTGCACCACGGGCAGAATCGCCCAGTCGAAGTTCAGCGACACCAGCTCCGCCTGATTGGCCACCCAGCCCCATTGGCCGAAGGCGCAGCAGACCAGCAGCCACTGGCCGTCGGCCGTGCGTCCCTCCGGCCGCAGCACCGTGCCCATGGGAACCGCGCCGATGATGGGCTGTTCCAGGCCGGGCGCGGAGCGCACGTTGACCAGATCAGCCACCACCACGACCTCCAGAGCCTGGGCAGGGGGCGTTGGCGTGCCGGCGCTGGCCGGCAGGTCGGTTGCGACGGGGGAAACAGTGGTTGTCGTTGCAGGCGACCCGGTGGGCGTGGGTGTGGCGACGACTACCACGGTGACGACGGTGGGGGCAGCGGTGGGGGTAGGAGTCGACTCGAAGGCCAGCGAGAGCAGGGTATATCCTGCCCAGCCGACGGCCACGACCAGGGCGGTCAGCAACACAACCAGCAACGCGTAGAGCAAAGGCTTGTTGTTGGTCATGAGTTGCCGTGATCCTTCTGATGGGTGAGAGGTGAAACAGGCTGATGCGCCTGGCCCAAACTGCTCTGGCCGGTCTCCTGACCGAGCCAGCCT
>JAKQCW010000099.1 GCA_029558955.1 Chloroflexota bacterium | reverse complement strand
CTTCAGGCGCACCGCCTCCTCGACCGAGATCTCGTCGAAGGGGTTCATGCTCATCTTGACGTTGGCCAGGTCCACGCCGCTGCCATCGGCCTTCACGCGAACCTTGACGTTGTAATCGACCACGCGCTTTACGGGTACGAGGATCTTCATGCTGTTCCCTTGTGTTCGTCTTGAGTGTTCTTGTGCCGTTTCAGACCACGCCGTCCGCGCGCAGGCGGGCGATCGCCGCGGCGTCGAGGCCGAGCGTGGCGGCGAGGATCTCGTCGGTGTGCTCGCCCAGCATCGGCGGCGGCAGGCGGTAGTCGACCGGCGTGGCCGACAGCTTCATCGGGCTGGCCACCAGCGGCACCTGGCCGGCGACCGGATGCGGCATCGTCACCTTCAGCCCGCGCGCCTGCACCTGCGGGTCGGCGAAGACGTCGGCGAGGGTGTTGATCGGGCCGCAGGGCACGGCGAGGGCCTCGAGCCTGGCGATCCAATCCGCGGTGCCGCGCTCGACGGTGAGCTTCTTCAGCAGCGGGATCAGCGTCGCGCGATTGACGACGCGCGCGCGGTTGGTGGCGAAGCGTTCGTCGCTTGCGAGCTGTGGCGCGCCGGCGGCCGCGCAGAAGCGCGCGAACTGCCCGTCGTTGCCGATGGCGAGGATCATGTAGCCGTCGGCGGTGGGGAAGTCCTGGTAGGGCACGATGTTGGGGTGCGCATTGCCCAGCCGCTGCGGGCTCTGCCCGGTGGCGAGGTAGTTGCCCGCCTGGTTGGCGAGGCAGGCCACCTGCACGTCGAGCAGCGCCATGTCGATGTACTGGCCCTCGCCGCTCTTGTCGCGCCAGGCCAGCGCGGCGAGCACCGCGTTGGTGGCGTACAGGCCGGTGAGGATGTCGGTGAGCGCCACGCCCACCTTCATCGGGCCGCCGCCCTCCTCGCCGTCGGGCCGGCCGGTGATGCTCATCAGCCCGCCCAGGCCCTGGATCAGGAAGTCGTAGCCGGCGCGCGGCGCATACGGCCCGTCCTGGCCGAAGCCGGTGATCGAGCAATACACCAGGCGCGGATTGACCGCCTTCAGGCTGTCGTAGTCGAGGCCGTACTGCGCGAGGCCGCCGACCTTGAAGTTCTCCAGCACCACGTCGGATTCGGCGGCGAGCCGGCGCACCAGCGCCTGGCCCTCGGCCTGGGTGATGTCGATGGTGATCGAGCGCTTGTTGCGGTTGGCGCACAGGTAATACGCCGCCACGTCGGTGTCGGCGCCCTGCTCGTCCTTGAGCCAGGGCGGC
>JAKQCW010000092.1 GCA_029558955.1 Chloroflexota bacterium | reverse complement strand
GCCCAACACGCTGCTCTCTCACCGGCTGATCGCCCTGGCCCCCGACAGCGCCAGAGAGGCGGTGATCGATGCGGTCTACGCCGCCTACTTCGAGCAGGGCCGTGATATCGGCGATCTGGATGTGCTGGTGGACCTGGCCGGCGCGGCCGGGCTGGAGCGGGACGCCATGCGCGCCCTGTTGCAAGGAGACGCCGCGCAGGACCAGGTGCAGTCCGAGGCGCGTTGGGCGCAGCAGGTCGGCATCAGCGGCGTGCCCTTTTACATCGTCGACAGCCAATACGCCTGGAGCGGTGCGCAGCCGCCCGAGGCGATCTTGCAGATGCTCAGCCAGATCGAGGCCAAGCACCCGTAGAAATCGGACGCATGGTTCAACCCGGTTCATGCCAGGTCAACCAGGTAGGTGGAGAGTGATGCCGTTCCAGATCAATCCGTATGCCGGACTTCTCGTTGTTTCGGCGCTCTTGTCGGCGGCGCTGGCAGTAGCAGCCTGGCGGCGGCGTCCGACGCCAGGCGCCGGGACCCTGGCCGCCTTGATGCTGGCGCTGGCTTTTTGGTCTGCTTTCGACGCCATCGAGCTGCTCAGCACCTCACTGACTGCCAAACTTTTCTGGGAGAGATTGGAGTATCCGTTTGTTCTTGCCTCCCCCGCCCTGTGGCTGATCTTCGTCTTGCAGTTTACCGGCCGTGAACATTGGGTGACGCCGGTCACCTTGGCGGGGGCTGCCGTTGTGCCGATAGTGAGCTTTGTTCTGATCTACACCACGCCTGGGCTGGCTTGGCTCTATCCCGCCATCACCGTCGAGGTCAGAGGCTCCCTGTCTGTGTTGGCTGTGACCCGCGGCCCATTGTTTTGGCTGTTGGCCATCTATTCCTATGTCCTTGTCCTGCTGGCGGTGGGCCTGACGGTGCATGCTTTTCTGCGCGGCGGACCGTTGCAGCGTGTCCAGAACGGCGCTATCCTGGTTGCCGCCCTCGCGCCTGTGGTGGGCAACATCATCTACAATGCGGGCTTCAGCCCCCTGCGCCACGTTGACCCGGCGCCGGTGCTCTTCATCGTCACCGGCATGGTATCGGTTTGGGCGCTCACCCGCTATCGCTTGCTCGACCTGTTGCCAATCGCGCGCGATGCCTTGATCGAAAGCATGATCGATGGCGTGGCGGTGGTCGATATTCACGGCCGCGTGGTGGATCTGAACAAGGCAGCCCAGCAGATGATCGGTCAACGGGTCTTGGGGGTTCTGGGCGCGCCCGCGGTCTCAGTCCTGCCTGCCTGGCCCGAGCTGTCGCAGCAATCGCTCACCGAACACCCGGTTCGAACGCAGATGAAGATCGGCGACCAGGATTCCCTCCTCTACTATGACCTGCGCATCTCCCCCCTGCTGCGCGCCGACGGCGCGGCGCAGGGCTGGCTGGCGGTGTTTCGCGATGACACGGCGCGCGTGCGGGCAGAGCAGGCTGAGCGGCAGCAGCGTGATCTGGCGGAGAGTCTGCGCAACGCGTTGGCGACGCTGACCAGCACGCTGAGTCTGGAGGAGGTGCTCGATCGCATCCTGGAGCTCACTGATGCCGTGGCGCCGCATGACGCCAGCAACATCATGCTGATCGACCATGGCATGGCCAAGGTGCGACGAATCCGGGGCTATCCCAGCGGTGCGATGGAACCGATTATCAATCTCAGCCTCAGCGTGCAGGAGACTCCCAACCTGCGACGCATGGCCGAAACCTTGCAGCCCTTGGCCATCGCCGACACCGCCGAGGATGCCGGGTGGATTGTGCCGCCAGGCGTTGAATGGGCGCGCTCCTATGCCGCCGCACCCATCATCAGCAAGGGAGAGGTGCTTGGCTTCCTGAACCTGGACAGCACGCAGCCGCGCGTCCTCAATCAGCAACACGCCGAGACGCTCCAGGCCTTTGCCGACCAGGCCGGCATCGCGCTGGAGAACGCTCATCTGTACACATCGTTGCAAGAAAGCAACGCCAAGCTCAGCCGTGCCCTGCGCGCGCGTGAAGAGGCCATCCAGAATGTCTCCCATGAACTGCGCACCCCGCTGACCCTGATGCTAGGCTACGTTGAATTCATGCAGAGCGGTGGGATGGGCCCGGTGAACAGCGATCAGGCCGGCGCCCTGCACATCGTGGCCCAACAGGGCAAGCGCCTGCAGTTCATCTTCAACAGCCTGTTGACTTTGCAGAATTTCCAGCAGAAGGAGCTTTTCACCTCCCAATTGGACACGCGGGCCTGGCTGGTTTCAACCCTGGCCATCTGGCAGCAGTTGGCGGTGGATGCCGGCCTGACCGTGTCTGTGGAGATTCCTGATCAGCTCTCCCCCATCATGGGTGCGGCAGGCTATCTCGATCTGGCGCTGGGCAACTTGATGGACAACGCCATTAAGTTCAGCAGCAAGGGCCAGCGAATCACGGTCTCAGCCCATGACGCCGACGACGTGGTGATCATCTCAGTGGCCGACCAGGGCATCGGCATCTCGAGCGAGCAGTTAGATATGATCTTCGACCGGTTCTACCAGGTGGACAGCACGTCAACCCGGCGCCACGGGGGCATGGGCATCGGCCTGGCGCTGTGCCAGGCCATCATCCAGGCCCACGGCGGGCGAATTTGGGGCGAGAGCGAGGGACCGGACCAGGGCAGCACATTCATCATGACGCTGCCCATCGCACCTCCCCTGCCGGGTAGTTGACAGGAACCTGACCCGCCCGAATGACCGTCTATGGCGCGCGGTTCGGCATTGGCTGGTTTGGCGCGGAGCAGCGCCCGCACGTATAATGCCCCTTCGACGCCTGAACAGCGACGACAAACCTTGATTGGCAATTGGTGATAATCCGTGGCAAGCTTGAATCGACGACTCTCCCGCCTGTCAACGCCCGCCCGCATCGGCTTGGTCGCGGTGATCGTGGCGCCCATTCTCCTGGTGGCGGCCTTGGTGTTGCTGGCCAACCGCCAGCCCACCACGGCTGTCAGCCAGTTCGATGCAGTAGCCTTCAACCGGGCCATCGCCGACGGCGATGCTCGCCTGGCTGCGGGCGATTTCGAGGCGGCCATCAGCAGCTATAGCCAGGCCGCCCAGGCCAACCCCCTTTCCCCCATTCCCGCGGTCAAGACCGGCAATGTTCTGCTGGCGCAGGGTGAGTTCCAGCAGGCCATCGAGCAGTACGAGGCGGCCATCAAACAGGATGCGTCCTACGCCCAGGCCTACTTCCAGATCGGCGAGGCCTACCGCAGCAGCGGCGACGCCAGCGCGGCCCTGACCCAGTATGAACGCACATTGCGGGTGGACCCGGCCTTTGCCGACGCCTACATTCAGAGCGGCGGCATCTACCAGGAGCGCGGCGACCTGGCGCGCGCCGAGCAGCTCTACAACCAGGCGCTGGCCGCGTCCGTCGCCAACCCGCGCGGCCGCGCCTCCGCGCTGACGCGCCTGGGCAACCTGGAGGCGCTGCAAGGCCTGACCGACCAAGCCATCGCCCGCTACCAGCAGGCGCAGCAGGAGGACTCCAGTTTCGTCGGCTCCTTCATCCAGTTGGGGCAGATCTTCCTGGCGCAGGAGCAGTGGGACCTGGCTCTGGAGCAGTTCCAGACCGCGGCGCAGAATGCCCCAGCCAATGCTGACGCCCATTTCTTCCTGGGGCAGGTCTCCAGCCGGCTGGGCCAGATGGATCGAGCCGAGGCCGAACTGAGCGAGGCCGTTCGCTTGGCCCCAACCAGCCAGCGGGCCTATCTGTGGCTGGGGCAGGTCTACACCACCCGCGGCCGGCCGGCTGAGGCCATCAGCCTCTATCAACAGGCGCTGGAGCGCGCACCGGACAGCCTCGATCTCCGCCTGGCGCTGGCCGCGGCGCACCGTTCTCAGGGGGAATTCGAGCAGGCGCTGGAGCAGTACCAGGCGAGTCTGGAGATCAGCCCCAACGACGCCGACATCTACACCGAGATCGGCGCCACCTACCAGGCCATGGGCGATACAGCCAAGGCGGAGGAGGCGTTGGCCCAGGTGGCCGCCCAGGCGGTGGAACAGCCGCGCCAGGTGGCCCAGGCTTTGACCAAGCTGGCCAACACCTACCGCGATCGCGGTGAACTGGAGCTGGCCGAGGCCCAGTACCGGCGGGCGCTGGCCGCCGACCCCAGCTACATCGGCGCCTACCTGCAACTGGCCTACCTTTTCGACCAACAGGGGCGTTTCGACGATGTTTTGGCCATCTATCAGCAGGCCGTGGAGGCCGCGCCGCAGGATGCCGAAGCTCGTTTCAAGCTGGGGCAGGCCTATCGCCGGGCCGGCGACCTGGAGGCTGCCTCCGATCAATTGCTCCAGGCGGTGCGGCTGGACCCAACCCGCTACCGGGCGCTGGTCGAGCTGGGACGGGTGCTGGAAAGCCAGAACGATCTGAGCCAGGCCATCGGCTACTATCAACAGGCGGTCGCCATCAACGCCAACGATCCCCAGACGCGGCTGCTCCTCGGCTCAGCCTTGCGCCGCACCGGGCAGCCGGCCAAGGCGGTGGAGCAACTGACGGCGCTGCGGGAGCTGGCCCCCGCCAACACCGAAGGCGCCGTGCAGTTGGCCCAGGCCTACCTCGCGCTGAACCAGTTGGACAACGCGCGGGACGCCGTCGACGCGGCGTTGGCGGTCTCGCCTGAGATGGTCCCGGCCCTCTTCCTGGGCGCCGAGATCGATCGCCTGGCCGGCGACCTCGACGCCGCTGAGGCCGGCTACCAGCAGGTCCTGGCGCTGGACCCTGCCTACGGCGACGCCCTCTTGCAGCTTAGCGACGTCTACCGGGCGCGCGGCGACGCCGCGGCGGCCGCGGCCGTGCTGGAACAGGCCTTGCAGGACAGCCAGAACAACCCGACCGTCGCGGCCGCCGCCCTGGTCAAGCGTGGCAATACGCTGGCTGAGGCGGGCGACATCGACGCGGCCCTGGCCAGCTATCGCGATGCCATCGCGGCCCGCGCCAGCTACGCGGCCGCCTACCTGCAACTGGGCGCGCTGCTCACAGCCCAGGAGCGCTTCGCCGAGGCATTGAAGGTTTACCAGGAGGGCGTGGCCGCGCTGCCTGACGATGCTGACCTGCGTCTGCGGCTGGGCCAGGCTTATCGCCGCGAGGGCAAGAATGCCGAGGCCACCGAGCAACTCGAACGGGCCATCGCGCTGGCGCCCGCGGCCTGGCAGGCGCATCTGGCGTTGGGCGGGCTGTACGAGGATTCCGGCCTGCAGATGCGCGCCCTCGATCAATTCTCCGTCACCCTCAGCCTGGCGCCCGACAACCTGGATGCCCGCTTCCGGCTGGCGCAGGCCTATCGTCGAGCCGGCATGGCCCAACAGGCAATCCAGGGCTTCGCCGATCTGCTGGAATTGCCCGGCGGCGAGGCCTTCACCGGGGCCTACGTCCAGATGGGCCAGGCCTATGAGGCGGTCGGCGACCTGGACGCGGCCGAACGGCGCTACCGACGGGCCACTCAATTCGAGGACCAGGCCGCGGTCGCGTACTACTTCCTGGGCGATCTTTTCCGCAAGCAGGGCCGGTATGACGAGGCCACCGGCGCTTTGGAGCAGGCGTTGACCCTCAACCCCGATCTGGTGGATGCCAAACTGCAGTTGGGCATGGTCTACCAGGCCACGGGCGACACGGAGCGCGGCCTGCAGCTCATCGGCGAAGTGGCCGCGCTGGCCGAGAACAATCCCCAGGCCGCGGCCCAGGCTTTTCTGCGGCTGGGCAATCTGGCCCGAGATCAGGGCAATCTGGAGGAGGCCGCCGCGCAGTATCAGGCCGCCCAACAGGCCAGCCCCACCTTGATCGCGCCCTACCTGCAACTGGCGCAGCTCTTGCGCAGCCAGGGCCAACCCGAACAGGCCTTTGCCCAGATCCAGGCGGCCGTCGAGAACAACCCCAACAGCGCCGAGGCTCAGTTGGAGCTGGGCAAGGCCACCATCGAGCGGGGCCAGTTCCGCGAGGCCTTGCAGATTCTGGAGCACGCCGCCGAGCTCAACCCCGGCTCTGTCGAGACCTACATTCAACTGAGCCTTGCCCTGCAAGGGTTGCAGAACCTGGATCGGGCCGAGATCATGCTCAACCGTGCGCTGCGGCTGGCCCAGGGCGATGAGCAGACGGCCCGGGTGCTGGTGCAACGCGGCGAGATGCGCCGTGGTCAGGGTCGCTATGGCGCTGCCATCACCGACTTCGAGACCGCCATCCAGCGCAACCCGCGCAACATCCAGGCCTATGTCGGCCTGGGCGAGACCTACCGCCTGCGGGGCGACGTGGAACAGGCTGTCAGCAGCTTCAAATCGGCGCTGCTGCTGGATAGCAGCTACGTGGACGCGCACGTCAAGCTGGGCAATCTCTATCGCGACCAGGGCAACCTGGACGAGGCCATCGCTGCCTACGAAGAGGCCGTGACGTTGCGGCCAGAGAATGCCCTCTACCGGCTGTTGTTGGGCGATGCGCTGGTGCTGGCCGGCCGCACCGAGGATGCGCTGGCCGCCTATGCCGAGGCGGCGCGCGTGCAGGCAGACCTGGAGGAGGATTCGGCCTATTTCCTCCGCCTGGCGGCAGCCTATCAGGCCGCTGGCCAGTTGGATGAGGCGTTGGAGCAGGCAGAGCGGGCTGAACGGATAGCCACTGTGGCCGGCGAGACTGGCGAGGGCGCCTTGCAGTTCCAGGCCGATATCCTGCGTGAACAGTCGCGCTGGCAGGTTGCTGGCGAGCTGTACGAACAGGTGCTGGCCCTCAACCCGCAGCGCGCCGAGGCCATGCGCGGGCTGGCGCTTGCCCTGGAGGGACAGGGGCGCAATCAGGAGGCGGTCAAGCAGTGGCGGGCCTATTTGCAGCAGGCGCCGCGCGGCCCCTACGCCGACGAGGCGCGTGAACATCTGCGCCGCCTCCGCCCAGCGACGGGTTGAATCACCATGTGAGCTTCGGAGGCAGCGCTGATGGACCTTATTCAGATCGACACCGCGCGCAAAGATCAGGTGACGCGCTTTATCCAACTGCCTCTGCGCCTCTACCGGGGATCATCCCAATGGGTGCCGCCGCTGATAGGCGACATGCGCTTGCAGCTCAACCGCCGCAAACATCCCTACTATCAGCACTCCGACGCCGACTTCTTCCTGGCCGTGCGAGGAAAGGAAGATGTCGGCCGCATCGCGGTGCTGGAGAACCGCAACTACAACGCCTATCATCAGAGTCGCACGGCGTTTTTCTACCACTTCGAGTCTGTGGAGGACCCGGCCGTGGCCGCGGCGCTGTTCGAGCGTGCCCTGGAATGGGCCAAACGGCGTGGGCTGAACAAGATCATCGGCCCCAAGGGGATCGGCATACTGGATGGCATGGGTTTTCTGGTGGATGGCTTCCAGCAGCGCGCTGCGATGACCATGATGCTCTATAACCCGCCCGCCTATCCCGCCTATGCCCAGGCGGCCGGCTTCAGCAAGGAAGTCGATTTCGTCTCCTGCCACATCACCGCCCAACAGTTCAGCCTGCCGGAGCGCATCCACAGCATCGCCGACAAGATCAAGGCCCGCGGCCAACTGCGCGTCGTCACCTTCCGCAACAAGGCCGAGCTGCGCGCCATGGCCTCTCGCATCGGCCAGGCCTATAACCAGGCCTTTGTGAACAACTGGGAGTATATCCCCATCACTGATGCAGAGCTGGCGCAGGTGACCAACGACCTGGTGACAGTGGCCGACCCCAAGCTGATCAAGATCATCGTGCATGGGGAGGATGTGGTGGGCTTCCTCTTTGCCTTTCCCGATCTGTCCGCCGCCATTCAGCGCCATCAGGGGCGGCTCTTCCCCCTGGGCCTGGCCGATCTGCTGCTGGAATACCGGCGCACGCGTTGGGTGATCGTCAACGGCGCGGGCATTTTGCCTCAGTTTCAGGGCCGCGGCGGCAATGCGCTGCTCTATTCAGAGATGGAAAAGACCATCAAGGAAGCTGGTTTCGCCCATGCCGATCTGACGCAGGTGGCCGAGACGGCCGTGCAGATGCGCCGTGATCTGGAAAGCCTGGGCGGCGTCCCATACAAGAACCATCGGGTGTTCGGTCGAGCCGTATGACCACAGGCAGCCGGGCGCTGCTGTTGCCGGGCAGGACATGGCGATGGCGTAGCCCGCCCGACGGTGCAGCCGCGCGTGCTCCGGCCCGGCGGAATGGGTGACATTGCGCAACAAAAAAGCAGCGGCGGCCGGATGACCGGTCGCCGCTGCTTTTTGTCGATAGGTCGCCGATCAACGCGGCACAATCGTCACCTTGCGCTGATCGCCCTCGCCCACACTCTGCGTCGTGACCTGTGGATGGTTGCGCAGGGTGATATGCACGATGCGGCGCTCGCGCGGGGGCATGGCCTCCAGCGCCACCGCGCGCCCGGTGCTCACCACCCGCTCGGCCATGCGTTCGGCCAGACGCACCAATTGCTCCTCGCGCCGGGCCTTGTAGCCCTCCACGTCCACCACCAGGTTGACCCAGCGGTGGGCGCGGTGATTGACCATCAA
>JAKQCW010000085.1 GCA_029558955.1 Chloroflexota bacterium | reverse complement strand
TGAAGTCCAGATAGAGCTCAATACCCGACTTGATCTTCGGCGCCGACCCATCGCTCGCGCGACCAGATGAGACTCCGGTGGCGCGGACATCAGCATGTGCCGGTTCGTCACTACACGATTCGGCGCGGTCAGCCACGCCGTTCCCTGCACCCACGGCGGATTGCCGCTGCTGAACCAGCTCACAATCACAGCGCCGGTCGCAGCCGTGGCAGCGACGATCCTGTCTTCGTAGTCGCCGATGAGGTCCTGCCAGAACTCCGAGCCGGGGTGGTGCTCCAACGACTCCAGGCGATCGCCAATGACGCGAAGCGCCGGGCGCCCACGGACATGAGTAACCGGTCACTGAGCGGCGTTCTTTGCCCGCCCGCGCCCACGCGGAACAATCCCTCCCACATTCATCAGGGAGGAGCCGGCAGTGACCAGAGCGACAGCGACCAACAACAAGTGGCGGCGGCGTAGCCGCCAGGAGTGGGAAACCGTCTTTGCGCGGTTTGCCGCGAGCGGCCTGGGGATCGAGCCGTTCTGCGCCCGTGAGGGACTCAGCGAGTCGACTTTCCGGCGCTGGCGTCGCCTGCTGGGCGAACCGAGTACGCAGCCCGCCGCGCCGGTGATGGAGCCCACCGGCTTCGTCTACGCCGGCACGCTCAAACTCGGAGGCACCGGTCGCCTCGAACTGCGGCTCGATCTGGGCGACGGCGTGATCCTTCACCTGTCGCGCGGCTGATGTTCTTCCCCGAAGGCGCAGTCCGGGTCCATGTCTATGGCCGCCCGGTCGACATGCGCAAATCCTTCGACGGCCTGTACGCGCTCACACGCCAGGCGCTCGGCTGCGATCCGCTGTCGGGCGAGCTGTTCGTGTTCATCAACCGGCGCGGCACGCAGATGAAGGTGCTGTACTGGGACCGCACCGGATTCTGCGTGTGGGCCAAGCGCCTCGAGCAGGGTCGTTTCGTGTCGAACTGGGCGCACGTCAGCACGCGTCAGATGGACTGGACCGGGCTCAAGCTCTTGCTCGAAGGCATCGAGCCGGTCCGCTACAAGCGCCGTTTCAGATTACCTACAAACGCCGTGCAGCCCGCATGAATGCTGGGCTCTGCGGTAAAATCTGTGCCATGTCCGCACCGCACTGCACCCCCGTTCCGACCCTTGCCGAGGCCGCCCAGTGGGCGCCCGAGCAGATCGTCGGACTGGCGCAGGCGAACGTCGCCTTGCAGCGCGACATGGATGCGATGCGCCTCGAGTTTGCGGCGCTCAAGCATCAGCTCGAGTGGTTCCGCCGCCAGCTCTTCGGCCAGAAGAGCGAGAAGCGCCTGGTGTCACCCGACCCGACGCAATTGCATCTGGGCGAGTTGCCGATCCCCGACACGCAGCCCGATGCCCCCGGCAAGACCGTGGCCGGACACACCCGTCGTGCCTCGCACACCGACTTCGCCCAGGGTAAGGACGACTCGGCGCTGTTCTTCGACGAGACGCGCGTCCCGGTCGAGACCATCACGCTCGCCAACCCCGAGATCGAGGGCCTCACCGCCGACCAGTTCGAGGTGATCGGCGAGAAGGTGAGCCACCGCCTGGCGCAGCGCCCGGGCAGCTACGTGATCCTCAAGTACGTGCGCCCGGTCATCAAGCGCCGCGACACGCAGGCGATCCACTGTCCGGCCGCACCCGCCGGCGTGATCGAGGGCAGCCGCGCCGATGTGAGCTTCCTGGTCGGCCTGCTGCTCGACAAGTTCGCCTGGCACCTGCCGCTGTACCGCCAACATCAGCGCCTGGCCGACGCCGGCATCACGGTCAGCCGCGCCTGGCTCACGCAACTGGCCGCACAGGCCGCCGCGCTGCTCGTGCCGATCTACGAGGCGCAGCTCGCATCGATCCGCGCCAGCCGCGTCAAGGCCATGGACGAGACCCCGATCAAGGCCGGCCGTGCCGGCCCGGGCAAGATGAAGGGCTGCTACTTCTGGCCGGTGTATGGCGAGCTGCACGAGATCTGCTTCCCGTTCTTCGAGAGCCGCGCACACAGCAATGTCGAGAAGGTGCTCGGGCTCGAGCCGGCCGAAGGCAGTGTCCTGCTCTCGGACGGCTATGGCGCCTACGAGAGCTACGCGAGCAAGACCGGGCTCACGCACGCGCAGTGCTGGACGCACTGCCGGCGCGAATTCATCAACGCCGAAGCGGCCGAGCCCGAGCTGGCGGCCAAGGCGATCGCGTTCATCGGAGCGCTCTACGCGGTCGAAGCGAAGATCCGCGACGACAAGCTCAAGGGTGAGGTCAAGCGCGAGTACCGGCTCGATCACGCCCGCCCGATCGTGGCGGCCTTCTTCACCTGGGTACAGGAGCGCCTGGACGCGCAGGGGCTGCTGCCGAGCAGCCCGCTGACCAAGGCGCTGATCTACGCGCACAAGCGACGGGCGGCACTGGAAGTGTTCCTGGCCGACCCGGATGTGCCGATCGATACCAACCACCTCGAACGAGCGCTAAGGCCGATTCCGCTGGGTCGGAAAAATTGGATGTTCAGCTGGACCGAGCTCGGCGCCCAGCATGTGGGCGTCGTCCAGAGCCTGATTGCGACCTGTCGGCTACAGGAAGTCGATCCGTACGACTATCTCGTCGATGTGCTCCAGCGCGTCGGCCAGCATCCCTCTACCGATGTCGCACAGCTCACGCCCAGGCTGTGGAAGCAGCGCTTCGGGAAAGCGCCGTTGCGCTCGGATATCTCAAGCCCCGCTGCGTAGCAACGACGCCGCTGGGTGAGCGCTTACGTCGCTTGAGACCGAGAACCAATTGCTTCGGGATCGGGTTGAGCAACTGAGTTCAACGGTTACGGCCTTGAAAAACAAGGCCAGCGCGAATTCACAAGAGAGTGGAAACACCGTTTTAGACCAAAAGAAACGGTAGTCTCCATGTTCACAGGACATAGCGACACCGGCGACATGGCGACAGATCGCACCAACGAAAAAGCCAACCCCGAGAGGTTGGCTTTTTCAATTCTGGTGGGCCCCCCGAGAGTCGAACTCGG
>JAKQCW010000072.1 GCA_029558955.1 Chloroflexota bacterium | reverse complement strand
TGCGCATTCCGACGATCGTGACCGCTCATACCGACGAACGTGACCGGTGTTCTGTGCGCGCCAGCGTGGTGTTCAGAGTTTAACCGCGTCGGTCACGATCACGGTCATTTCAGGGCATGGCATAGGCTTATCCACAGGCGGCCGCCAGCGCGCCTCACACGCTGGCGGGCGGCCGGCTGTGGGTAAGCCGTACAGCACGCGCGGCCTCATGCCGTGGCCTTCTTTCGCATCGATTCGCCCTTCAGGGCGAGCTTGTGCGCGGCATGCACGATGCGGTCGAGGATCGCGTCGGCGAAGGTGGGGTCGCCGAGGTAGGCGTGCCAGTGCTCGATCGGCAGCTGGCTGGTGATCACCGTCGAGCGGCTGCCGACCCGGTCGTCGAGGAGCTCGAGCAGATCGCTGCGCTCCTGCGCCGAAGGCGCCGCCAGGCCCCAGTCGTCGATCACGATGAGGTCAAGCCGGGCCAACTGCATGAGCCGTCGGCTGAAGCTGCCGTCGGCGTGGGCGAGGCGCAGCTCCTCGAACAGGCGCGGCAGGCGCACGTAGTAGGCCGACAGCCCCTGGCGGCAGGCGGCGTTGGCGAGTGCGCAGGCGAGCCAGGTCTTGCCGCTGCCGGTGGGGCCGGTGATCAGGCAGTTCTGTGCCTGGCGGATCCAGTGGCAGGTGCCCAGTGCGGCGAACTGGCTGCGCTCCAGGCCGCGCCCGGCGCGGTAGTCGACATCCTCCAGGCAGGCGCCGCCGACCTTGATGCGGGCGGCCTTGAGCAGGCGCTCGATGCGCTTGCCGTCGCGCAGCAGCAGCTCGCGGTCGATGAGCTGGGCCAGGCGCTCGTCGAAGGTGAGCGCCTCGATGGCGGGGTGGGCGTGCTGTTCTTCGAGGGCGCGTGCCATGCCCTCCAGGCGCAGGGCGCGCAGTTGCTCGAGCGTGGGGTGGGTGAGCATCGTGGTTTCTCCGGGGTTGGGGTGTGCGTTACGGCGTAACGGCGCTGCGGGATCAGTGGTAGTAGTGCGCGCCGCGCAGGTTGGCGTGCGCCTCGGGCAGGGCCAGCTCGGCCTGTTGCGGTGTGCTCGCCGGCAGCGGGGCGCGATCGAGCCCGGTCTTGAGCATCGAGGCGAGGTTCTTGTAGCGCATCGCCCCGAGCGCGACGGCGCGGCCGGCGGCGTCCTCGAGCCGTGCGTTGCCGTACTGGCGTGCCAGGCGCATCAGCCCCAGGCAGGCGCGGTAGCCCTGTTCGGGGTGCGGCATGCGTTCGAGCTGGAAGGCGACCACGCGCGCGGTGTGCGGCCCCACCGTGGCGCCCCAGGCGATGAGCTTGCTGGGCGTCCACTGGCGGTGGGCCTGGTGCGAGGCGGGCATGTGCTCGGTGAGCGTGCTGAAGGCACCGCGCCGGTGGCTGCGCGCATGCACCGCCACACGGCGTCCGCCGGCGAAGCACTCGAGGCTCGAGGGCGTGACGCGAAGCTCCAGCACCTGCCCGACCAGCGCGTGGGGCACGCTGTAGTAGTGGCCGTCGAACTCGACGTGGTAGTCGATGTTGGGCTTGGCCTTCTTCCACTGGGCGAACTGGAATGGCGTCGCGGGCAGTGCGCGCAGCGCCGGCTGGTCGAGCGTCTCGAAGGCGCTGCGACGATTGCCCGGCAGGCGCTGGAAGGGGCGTGCATTCAGATCCTCGAGCAGCTCGGCGATGGCCACCCCAAGCTCGGCCAGCGAGAAGAAGCGCCGATGCCGCAGCCGCGCCAGGATCCAGCGCTGCACGATCTGCACGCCCACCTCCACCTTGCTCTTGTCCTGCGGCTTGTAGGGGCGTGCGGGCAGGATCGCCACGCCGTAGTGCTGGGCGAACTCGGCAGTGGTGCGCTGCAGCTGCGGCGCGTACCGGTCCGGCTCGCCCACCAGGGCGCGGGTGTTGTCGGGGACGATCAGCTCGGGCACGCCGCCGATGAAACGCAGCGCCCGCCCCAGCGCCCCCAGCCAGTCGGCTTGCGACTGCGTGGCCGTGGCGCAGGCGAAGGTGTAGTTCGAGGCCCCGAGCACGGCCACGAAGATCTGCGCCCGAGAAATCTCGCCGGTCTCGGCGTCGACGATCGGCACCGTGTCGCCCGCATAGTCGATGAAGAGCTTCTCGCCGGCGCGGTGCACCTGGCGCATCGAGCGCTTGAGGCCCTTGGCGAAGTCCCGGTAGAGGTCGCAGAAGCGCGAATACTGGTAGGTCGGCCCGGCCGTCGCCTGGACGTATGAGTGTGGTCATCGGATTTGATGGTCTTGGGCGTAAGTCTGATCAACGTCGATGATGGTGGTCCGGCTTAGTCCTTGATTCTGTGGTGTGGTCACTCTTTTTGATGGGTGTGCGGGTCGCCATCGCCGTTCTTGATCAAGGTCGGGTCACGAAAAATGATGGACTCGAAAAATCATGTACTTGCGCCTTAATGGGACGTTTCCATTACGGAAAATGACTGCCCAGCCATCATTTTCGATGGTCGAGAATCCGTTGTCTGACGATCGAATATGCGCCGCGCAAGGACATTGGAATGACTTTTGCCGGAGAGGGGTCAAGGGCGCAGTCCAACGGACTGCGGCGAAGCGTCACCCTTGACGCCTTGCAGGCAATCTACGCTATCGGCACCGGGCCAGGCGGTGTAAGCCTGGCCCGGCTGCCCCACGGCGAGTGCGGGGCTTGGGGCAGAGCCCCAAGGTGGTCGAACTTCCGGATCACGCACGGGACGGCCCTCATCTTTCGTGACCAACAAACCATCAAGAATCGTGACCGTGCACAACGTACTCCTCCCACAGCAGTGCGAGCGTGACGTTCTTGCGCTTGAGGCCTTGATGGACGCCGGCGAGATCGGGCATCCGGTAGCCCACCGCAGCCCCACGCGGGCGCGGGGTCGCCCCGAGCAGCACGCGCAGGCGCGCCTCGTCGGCCGCCGCCAGTTCGGCCCAGCCCACGCCGCTGGCCTCGGCGGCCTTCACATACTTGGTGACGACGCCCTTGGAGATCGACAGCGCGCGCGCGATGCGCTCATGCGAGAGCGCGCAGTCGTACTTGAGCCGTAACAGCTCCTTGATGTTGTGCATGGCAATCCGCTCCGCCGGCATCCCTTTGCTCCGCGCAAAGCGCGCGAGGGTAGCCGTGACAACGATGGTTGCCACGCTGGCCGCACAGGCCGTTCCGATTTGATCGTGACCGACGATTCCGACAACGTGACCGGTGATTCCGACGACGGCCCAAATCGGTCACGATCAAATCGGAATCGCCGGTCACGACCTCGGAATCACCGGTCACACCCTTCTCGGAATGGGCGGTCACGATGGGTCGGAATACGCAG
>JAKQCW010000067.1 GCA_029558955.1 Chloroflexota bacterium | reverse complement strand
TGACCGTGCCCGTCGGTGCCCTCACCGGTCGCCTCGTTGCTCGCGCCGGTCAAGGCGAATCGAGATCAAACGGCTTGTGCGCATGACCCGCTCCGGTCTCGATACGGCTGGAGGAACCAGCCTACTCGACCTGCGCTGCGTTCTCGACGTCTCATCGACCAGATGCAGATGCACCCATGCCATGTTCTCGCCGCACACGCCGCGAAACCAATGGCCCTGCACGCTCCACCGCAACCCAGAAACAACCCACATCCTCACACACTCCGGGTTACGCATTACTCGTTACGCATTACTCGTCACGCATTACGCTCCCTTGCAACGCCACAAACGGCAACGCCTGGGTCAATTCGGCTTGATTCGGGCCGCGGCCGGTGTTCCAGGTGATGACCAGCTCCTTCTTGGCGCGGGTGATGCCTACGTAGAGCAGCCGCAGCCGCTCGCGCACGTAGTCCAGCCGGGCCTGTTGCGAGGCCGCGCCTTCGATGTAGTCGGCCGGATCGCCCTGGCCGGCCAGAATTTCGAGCTGCGCCAGCGTCTCGGCCGGCAGGTTGAGCGGACCGCCGGTCTGCACGCGCCGGCTCTGGCGCAGAAACCACTTCTCGGCGATGTACTGGTCGTAGGGCTGGCCGGAAGGGAAGTCGTAGCTGTTGGCCGACATCAGGTAGACGCGGTCCCACTCCAGCCCCTTGGCCTTGTGGATGGTGCCAACCACCACCTGGCCCTCGTACTTGGCGGGATCGAAGCCGCTGTCCTCCTCGCTGAAGCCGAGAAAACGCCGCTCGTTGCGTGCGATGTCGGTCAACTGATTGGCCAGCTCCGGCAGCCGCCAGTCAGGCCGCTGCTCAGCCTCTGCTTGCAAACTGACCGCCAGCTTGTGCGTCAACGCCAGATCGCCCGGATCGTCGAACAGGTCCTGCCCCAGCGTGAGAATCGCCTGGTCGATGGGCAGCCGCACCGCGCCCTGCCAGCGCTGCACCAAGCTGCGGAACTCCTCCAGGTGCGCCCGCAGCTCGTCGTCCATCTCAGCCTCGGCCAGCCAGTCACGCCCGGCGCGCGGCCAGATGAAATCCTCCACGCGGTCAATGCGGCGCAACAGCTTGCTGATCTTCTGCACCTCCGCCCAGGCCGCCTTGTCCTCCTCCTCGCGCTGATCGCGCCGCCACACCTCGTAGACCTTGGCCAGCTTGGGCGCGGCCGTGGGATCGGCCAGGTGCAGCAGCAGGATGGCCAGCGCGCCGGCCGCCTGGCGGGTGGTCAGGCTGCTGCGCAGCAGGCTATCCACTGCCGGCAGCCCGCGCGCGCGCAGCGCATCCACCAGCTCGAAGCCGCGTTGATTGCGCGGGACCAGCGCCGCCACGGTGGCCTGCGGGTTGTTGGGCAGCCAGCGTGCCAGCGACTCGACCACGGCCCGCACCTCCCCTTCAGGGCTGAACCTGGTGGCCATCAGGAAGATGCTGTCGGGAGCATCGGCCGGGTTGGGCTGCGGGTCGCCGGGCGGAGTTGGCTCGATGTACGGCCGGGAAAGGGCGTTGCGCACGGCCGGCTCCGGGTGCGCCTGCATCGTCCAGTCGATCAGGTGGTTGGCCAGGCCGATGATGCTCAGCGTCGAGCGGCCGGAGTTGGGCAGATCCTGCGCGGCCACCCCCTCCTCCAGCAGAAAGCGGCGCAGATGCTCCGGGCTGGCGGTGGTGAAGGTCTCGAAGATGGCCTGGTTGGGGTCGCCCACCCGCACCCAGTTGCCATCAGGCCCGGCCAGCGTCCGCAAAATGCGCTCCTGCAGGCGGCTGCTGTCCTGGGCCTCGTCCTCCAGGATGTAGGGCCAGCGCTGGCGCAGGCGCAGCAAGAGCGCCTCGTCGCTCTCCAGCGCCCGCAGCGCCAGCCGGATCAGGTCATCGAAGTCCACCGCGCCGCGGTAGGCCAGCGCCCGTTGGTAGTCGGCATAGATGCCCGCGCCCATCTCGGCCAGCGGCAGCGCACCCTCCAGCGCGGCCAGCCGCTCCCGCAGCATCTCCGGCGTCAGTTGCAGGTCCTTGGCCTGGCGGGTAAAGGCGCGGGCTGTGTCCCTGACCAGCTCCGCCAACAGGTCCCGGCGGACCCAGTCCTGCCTGTTGGGCTCGATGTCGCTGGACAGGTAATCATCCAGCGCGGCCGGGTGGCTGCGCAGCCAAGCCGCGGCCGCCTCGTCCAGCACCTCGTCCGCCGCCCGCTCGTCCA
This sequence comes from Chloroflexota bacterium, assembly GCA_029558955.1. Taxonomy (GTDB): domain Bacteria; phylum Chloroflexota; class Anaerolineae; order JAAEKA01; family JAAEKA01; genus JAAEKA01. The sequence continues at coordinate 8,192 of JAKQCW010000067.1, read as the reverse complement.
CGATCTGGAAATCGTCGGCCAGCCCCGCCAGCGCCGGCCGCTCGCGCACGATGTCATGGGCCAGTCCGTGCAGGGTGCGCACCCGGTAGCCGACATGCGGCAGCAGGCCGCGCTCCTTGACCAGCCTGCTGACTCGCTGGTAGAAGCTGTCCACGGCCGAGTTGACCAGGGTGACGATCAACACCTCTTGACGGCTGTCCAGCACGCCGCGGTTGATGATCTGGCCGGCCAGTTGCGACAGGGTCTCGGTCTTGCCGCTGCCCGGCACGGCCGCGACGCCCATCCTGCCGCCGGGGTAGGCGAGGATTTCCTCTTGTTTAGGGCGGGGAATGAACATGGCTAAAACTTAAATCTGACCACGGTCATGAATTCGTCGCGGTCGCGAGTTGTCGCAACACCTGATTGAGCGCCCAGAGCAGCGGGCCGCGCTGTTCATAGCCCTGTTCGCCCAGCTCGCTGAGGCCCAGGAAGACCTGTTTGCGACAGCGGCGCAGCAGACCGGTCGCCAGCCGCCAGAGTCGCTCCTGGCTGGCCGCGTGCTCATCGGCGTCGCCCCACGGCCGCTGGCCATCCCACTGCCGGCTGAGCACGTAGGGATGGGTCAGGGGCTGGTAGAGCCGTTCATACCAGCCGCGGCTGCCGATGTCCAGCCAGAACTGGTAGTTCACCGGTCGGTTCATCATCAGGAAGGTGTAGGCGGGGGCCAGCAGCACGGCGTCCTCCTTCGGCTCCTGCCACGCGCCCACATACTGCGCCGCCAGCACGCCATCCTCGACCATGGCAATGTACTCGCGGCCCTCCGTGGGTTGATCAGGCGTCTGCGCACGCTGCCCTGAGGCGTGACCCTCCGTGGGTTGAGTAGGCGTCTGCGCCGTATCGAAACCCCTCTGCCCAGGGGCGTGACCCTCCGTGGGCTGAGCAGGCGTCTGCGCCGTATCGAAACCCGCCAGCCCCTGGCGAAACTTCTGCACCGACTCCACCAGCGTCGCGGCCACGCGCGCCGCGTCCAGGTCGTCGTGAAAGCCATAGCCGCGCTGCGAAAGGATCTCGCCGAAGAGCCGGCTGAGAAAATGATCCAGCGGCTGCTCCCCTTTGCGCATGCTGTCGGCCAGCCAGAGCCGCAGCGCGTCGTAGCGCCCGCCCAGCACATAGCTGATCCGCTCGCGCATCTCCGGGTTGATGCGTTCCCAGGGGCTGAGCTGCGGGACGCCCTCCCGAGGCCGGTAGACGATCTGCGTCAGCAGTTGACCGCGCACCAGGTCCAGCTCCTCCACCGCCTGCATCAGGCCATAGGCCACGTCGAAGCGGCTGGGGGGCAGTTGCCACTGCCCATGGGCCAGCGTCACCAGGGTCAGCAGGGCGCGGGCGGCCGGCTCATCGCGCAGGGCGCGCGAGGGGCGATGCGAGCGCGCCGGCACCCCCAGCCGCGCCAGCCGTTCCATCAGCGAATAGCGCAGGGCGTCGGAGAGAAACGGGGCCAGCACCACGATCTCCCCCGGCGACTCCCCTTCCTCCACCAAATCGGCGATCTGCTGCGCGGTCCAGTCCAACATCTGGGGGTAGAAGCGGATATCCTCCTTGAAGCGAAGGGCCGCGCGCACGGCCTCGGGCGAAATATCCGCCGCCGGCGGGCTGGCTGGCTGATCCAGCGCCCGCGCCAGGTGGCTGCTCAGGCTTTGCAGCTCAGGCGGGGTCACCCGCGATTCGCCCAGCGTCACCGTTTCGTCGCACAAAGCGCGCAGGGCAAGGCCGCCGACCGGGTCCGCGCCCAGAAACTGGCGATAGCCGGCGTCCTGGTCGCAGAGCAGCAACGCCGACTCGCTGCGGGGCAGCCAGTCAGCCAGCAGGTCGTGGGCAAAGGGGGTGTCCTCCTCCACGTTGTCCACGATCAGGTGGCGATAGGTCTGCATCACATGGTCGCGGCACAGGGGCAGCGGCCACAGATGACGCCAGAAGACCTCCACCTGGAGCGAAAAGTCCAACAGATTGTGCGCCAGACAGTGGGCGCGGAACAGGTCAGCGCACTGCTGGGCATCGTCATAGACGCGCAGTTGCGCCGGTTCGCCGGTCCACGCGCCGGCCAGCCGCCGGCCGATCTCCTGATGCGGGAAGCCGACCAGCGCCGCCTTGTTCAGGTTGTCGAGGATTTGGCTGTAGAGCCGGTTGCGGTCGATAGTGATCGACTCGAAGGCGCCTTCCTCCAACCGCGGCCGCACCAGCCGCGCCATGTGGTACTGGGCGGTTTCCAGGGTCAGGAAGGTGGGCGGGCGATCGGGCTGGGCGAAACCGGCCGGGCCGGCCGCCAGCGGCCAGAAAAGCTCCACCATGCGCCGCGCCAGGCCGCCGGCCGTCTGGATCGAGGGCAGGCCGCCGGCGCGCAGGCGGGAACGACGCAGCGCCGTCTCGTAGGGCGCGGCCAGCGTGCGCTGCGGAACCAGCACCAGGATCGAGCCGCCGGGAACTCCTTCCTTAAGCAACCTTAAAAGCCGCTGCACGGCCGCGGTAGTCTTGCCCGCGCCGGCCGGGCCCTGGAGGAAGAACCGTCCCGTCGACGGCAGGTCGGCAACCATAGTCTCTTGAAGCTCAGACTTCACGTTCGCCATCTTTCGGGCGCTTTCCGGCTAGGTACTCGACGAGTTTGACGCCATTGTCCTTGTCTGACTTGGCTTTGTCCACATCTTTGGCAAAGTGTGCGAGAATATCCGGCAGTTGGCTCAGTGCATCAGGAGGCGACATAACCGGCACGGCGTCCCGAAGCCTTTCCAACTGCTGACGATCCGCAGTGACCAGGACACTCCCAGCATGTTGAGCGGCGGCGGCATAGACGGCATCGGCGCCGCGCAGCCGGTATGAGGCGCCAATCGTGGCAGCCGCCATCGCCATGGCGGGATCAAGCGGCAACCAAGTGTGACGAGGCAGGGCCCTCAGATGGCGCATCGCTTCAATACCAAGCTTGCCATCATTCTTGCCGCGCGCTACGGCGGATGCAATCTCCACCAGCAGCAATGTGGGCGATACGATGGAAAGACGTTCCTGCTGGAGCCAATCAAGAAAAGCCTTGCTCGCAGCCGATCCTGTCTCGGCAGGGTTCAAGGCGTTGATATGAACGCTGGCGTCGACAGTGATCATCGGCGTCATTGCCGTAGCTCATCCAGCAGGTCCTGGGTGGACAAATCCGCGGGCCAGTCGCTGCGCAATTCTTCGATCAGACGCATGTAGGCGCCCCATCCATCGTCGAGCGGCGCACGGCTGGCTTGAACCATGGCATTCTCGACCGCCTGCTCATCCACAGGGGAAAGAAACGCCACCGGCTTGCCCTGATAGGTGATGACATATTCCGCTTTCTGCTCCCGAACCTGGCGCAGGACATCCGCCGTGTGTTCACGCAGCTCGCGCACTCCGATGACCGGCATAGCACACCTCACTTGTGGTATCAATTGTGACACATTTTGGGGCATCCGGCAGGCCATTGCAGTAATGCGTAACACGTAATGCGTAACCGGATGAGGATGAGCGCTGGGTTCGGGCATGAGAAGTATGTCTCGTGCCCCACAGCCAACGCACGCCATTCCGGGTTACGCATTACGCATTACGAGTTACGCATTATCCGCCAGCTCCACCGCGGTGGACGCCGCGCCCGCTCGCACCTCGCGGTAGGCCAACGTCCACGCGCTGGCCTCGAAGACCAGATAGATGCCCTGGACGAACAGCAGCGGCAGGCCGAAGATCAGCAGGAAGAGCGGAACTCCCACCAGCAGGGCCGCGGCAGTGGAGTCGAAGAGCGCGTAGACGGCGTAGCCCAGACCGCCGCCCACGGCCAGCCCCGCCAGTCCCAGGACGAACATCAGCGCCAGCACCAGGAAACCAAAGACCAGACCGACGAGGGTCATCAAGATCCAGAAGATGGCCACATCGCCGACCCGGCCCCGCGCCATGCCCGTGCCCAGCGCCAGCGCATCGCCCACGCTGCGGTCATCCAGCGCGATCTGCCGGCGCCAGAACTGCTGCAAGACGCTGACAACCACGGCCGCCACGACTATCAGCAGAATGGCCAGCAAGAAGAGCCCCGCCGCGGCGATGCCGCCGAAGATGCTCAGGGCGTCGACGTCGAAGATGAGCAACAGCAGCGGCGACGCGGCCAGCAGCAGCAGCGCCATGACGCCGATGAAAAGCACCAAGCCGACCAACAGGTCCAGCAGAAACATGCGCAGCGCACGCCGGTCCCAGCCCAGCCGCAGCGCCTCACGCCAGGTGGGTGCAGCGCCGGTCTCCTCGATCTGATCCACCGCGCGGTAGAGGCCGGTGCGGGCCACGTACTGGACGATGGTCAGCACGACAATCAGCACCGCCAGCAGACAGCAGCAGAGCAGGACAAAGCCGGCGATCACGTTGGGATCGGGCATCCCCCAGACCGGCATCATGGGAGACCCTATGTTGCCGCCGCTGTTGCTGGGAAACGAGTAGTTGAACGAGCTGCTGCCGCCGCCGCTGCTCAACGCCAGCAGAATGCCCAGGATCCACAGCACCTTGTAGCGCCAGGTCAGCCGGGCCGCACGTTGGATCAGGTCAGTGTAGTTCATCAGAAGCTCCTTCTTCGCTCTTGCTTTTGCCTCGCAGCGCCCGTTTGATCCGCTCCCAGATCGACTTAGCCTGTCGGGCTTCGTCGGTGCTGATCTCGGCGGCGGTGTAGCGGGCGCTGACAAAGGCATCTGTCAACGATTGTACGTCAAATTCACTTTCAGGCCAGGTGTGCTCCAGATCGCGCACAAACTCATGGGGGGTCTGCGCTGGCCGGCGCGCAATGCCCTGATCGGCCGCCCGGCGCAGCGTGCTCAGGTAGAAATAGCGCACCTGGTCGCGCGGCGAGAGACCGCCCAGGCGCACGTAGCGCCACGGCTGGCGCGCCCGGCCATCGGCTGACGGGGTGCGCCAGCCGGGCAGGTTGACCTGGATGCTTCTGGCCAGCGTCTGCACGCCGCGCGCCCACGATTTCGCCCGCGCCCAAAGCTGGGCCAACAGCCCTTGCAGCTTGCGACGCGTGAGGGCCAGGCCATCCCGTCCCAGCACCAGGCGCAAGGCCAGCGCCAATGCCAACAACGCCAGCAGCCAAAGGGTGGCGCCCCCCAGCCAGGCAGGCGCCTCCACCATGACCTGCGCCGACTGCGCGGGCGTGACCGGAACGAGAGTCTGCGGAATCTCTGGCATGGTCGGCTGCTCGCCGAACAGGCTGAGGATCAGGCCGTAGAGGCTCACCAGCAAGGCCACCAACAGCAGCGTGATCTGCACTATGAACATCACCACCGCGTTGACGATAGCGCCGATCTGCCAGGTTGAGCCCAGCGGCAGCAGGGCAGCCAGGACGCCGATGGCCGCGATAACCAGCAAGGTCCAGCGACTCCAACTGGTGGGCAGGCGTTCCGGCATTTCCACACCGTCCAGCAGCCATTGGGCGCGCAGCATAGCCAGCCGCGCCTGGCTGAGAAGCGCCAGGCCGATCAGGACATAGAACACCAAAGCAGCAACCATCGCTGCAGGAATGCCCATGTCCAGCAGGTTGATGCTCAACTGCGGGCCGATGCGCACCCGGGTGGCGGCGGCGAACAGCGCCAAAAAGACGCCGCCGACCATCCACTGCGTTGCGTAATGCTCCACCAGCTCGGCGCGCGAGACCAACACACGCTCGGGCAAATGGGCCGTGCGCCAGAAGCCGCCCGCTCGGCGTTCGTTGTCGTAAGCCAGCTCGCCCGGCGTCAGCGCCAATCGATAGAAAATGTCGCCCACCACGGCCGCCCGGTGCCAGGCCAGCGCGCAGAGGAGCGCCGTGGCAATGAAAACGCCGTCGAAGAAGGTCAATGGCTCCAGGATCCAACCCCGCGCGGCGGCCAGGGTGGGCCAGTTGCCGGCCATGCCCCAGGTCACAACGCGCAGCACGGCCAGCAGCAGCAACAACTGGGCCGCCTGGAAGCCGGTGCGGCCCACCAGACGCTGGCCCGGCTCCGCCAGCCATTGGGCGCTGGCCACGCCCGCCAACGCGGCGACGAACAAGAGCAGGGGCACAAAGCGGAAATCCTGCGGCGTGGGGCTGATGCTGGAGACGACGACCCACAGGCCGGCGACCAGGCTGGCGGCCTGGATCGCGATCAGCAGCGGCCGCGCCACCTGACTCTGCCAGGCCGAGTCGCGCAGGCTGTCGACCTTGGCGCCGGTGGGTGTTGCATCCTCTTGCCCGGTCATGACGCAGCGCCTCGATAGGCCGGCGCGCGGACGCCGCTCAGCGCCTGCAGCCGGGTCAGATCATCCTCCGACGCCACCTGCCAGGCGGTGAAGCCGAGCCGTCGGGCGCGCTCCTGCACCACCCCAAAGCGGCCGTATGGCTCGACCACCAGCATGACCACGTTCAGGCCGGCGCGCACCAGGCTGTGCAGGCCCTGGCAGACAAGCTCGTCGCCGCTGGGGGAGATGGCGATCACTGTGGCGCCCCAGGAGAGCGGCGCGGCAGTGCGTTGCGCCCAGGCCACGAACGGTTCGGCGCAGTCCACCAGCTCAGCCCGGGCCAGCAGCTCCAGCACCTTCATCAGATGCGCCCGACCGGGGCGAGGTGGAACCTGCATGATCGGCGCGGCCGCCCCTGGCTGGCCGCCCAGCGCGTCGACGCCATGCACAGCCACCCCCACGGCCTGGCGGCGGCTCTCCAGATAGGTGGCCATCGAAGCGGCCACCACGATGGCCCACTCGCTGGCGCTGTAGCGGCGCTGGGACTCGTATTCGTGGATGCGCAGGTTGAGCAAAATCATGCTTTCCAGCGAAATGGCCGGCGCGAACTGCTTGACCAGCAGGCTGTCACTGTGCGCGCTGGCCTTCCAGTTGATACGGCGTTGCGAGTCGCCGGCCTGGTACTCGCGCACGCCGCGCAGCCGGGCGGGGTCTTCGAACATGCGCTGCGGGCTGGGCAGCGTGCCGAAAGGCAGCCGCGAGGGCAACGCCGCCCCTGCCAGGGGGATGATGCGCGGATAAACGGTCAGATGCTGCACCTCCTCGCCGCGATGCTGGATGCCGGCGAAGCCAAAGGTGTCGCCGCTGCTCAGCCGCAGCGGGCCAATGGGATAGTAGCCGCGGCGCAGGCAACGCAGATCGTAGCGGATCGTCACCTGCTCGCGCGGCCGCAGCGTGTAGACGCGGCTGATCTGGGCGGTCGAGGCCAGGTCGGAGGGCAGCGATTCATGGACGCGCAGCCAGGGCATGGGCAGCCGTGTGCGATTGTGCAGCTCCAGCCGGACCGGAATGGTCTCATCGAGGAAGGCGTGGCTGGTGAATGTGCGCTGCACCGAGAGCTTGTCCATGCTACGCGGGGTTGCCCAGCGCGCCAGCAGCCAGATGCCGCCGACCACGTAGATGGCGTAGAAGACGAAGTCCAGCCGCAGCAGCAGGGCGACTACGAGGAGCACGATCAGCAGATAGGGCAGCTCGCGCATGGCAGCTCACAGTTGGCCGATGTCCAGCGGCGTTTCCGCCAGGATCTCCTGCACGATCAGCGCCGCGCTGCGGCCGCGCAGGGCGCTCTCCGGCCGCACGATGCAGCGATGGGCCAGCGCCAGCGGCGCCAGCAGCTTGACATCGTCGGGCAGCACGTAGGCCCGTCCACGCAGCGCGGCCAGCGCCTGGCTGGTCTTGAACAGCGCCAGCGAACCGCGCGGGCTGGCGCCCAACATCAGGTCGGGGTGCCGGCGGGTGGCCTGCACCAGGCGCACCATGTAGTCGCGCACCGTGTCATCCACATGTACATCCCAAACCTGTTCGGTCAGGGGCAGAATCTGAGCGCCGTCGCTCACCGGCTGGAGCGTTTCGACAGGATGCTGGCGACGCAGGTGAAGCAAGAGCCCTTTCTCCTCCTCCAGGCCCAGATAGCCCAGGCTCAGCTTGAGCAGGAAACGGTCCAGTTGGGCCTCGGGCAGGGGAAAGGTGCCCTCGTACTCGATGGGATTTTGCGTGGCCAGCACCATGAAGGGGCGGGCCAGCGGGCGGGTCACGCCGTCCACCGTCACCTGGCGTTCGCCCATGGCCTCCAGCAGGGCTGACTGGGTGCGCGGGGTGGCGCGGTTGATCTCGTCGGCCAGCAGGATATGGGCGAAGGCCGGGCCGGGCATGAACTCGAACTGCCGGCTTTGCTGATTGAAGATCGAGACGCCGGTCAC
>JAKQCW010000049.1 GCA_029558955.1 Chloroflexota bacterium | reverse complement strand
GGCGTTGAGGTCTGCCCGGTAATCGCTCGCGGTCGAGCTGGTGTAGATGGCGGCGCAGCCGGTCTTGGTGAATTTGAGGTGTCCACCCCGGGTGCGTTTGACGTGCCAGCCTTCGCTCACCGCAAACTCGATCAGAGCGCGCAGCCGCTTGTGGCCACGGGCAAGCTCATGTGCGTTCGCCATGGGGCCTCCCGGTTTCAAAAGAACGTGGAGGACGGCCGGACACGAGGGCGAATCTGTCTTGCCACTGAGGGAACAATTCGCCAGCAAGCGCGCGCATGGTGTCGAGCGCGGCGGGCGCAACTCTGCCTGGTGGCTGTCGATACTCGACGCGATGCACCGGCAGGCCGCGGGTCGCAGCGCGCGGATAGGCTTCGATGGCCGGCACGTCGGTGTCCAGCACCTGCACGCCGGCCTGTTCCTGGAACACCTGTCGCAGCGCTTGCTGGACCAGCCGCGCGTTCGACGACACCGGATGCACACGGTTGATGAGCAGGCGCAGCGGCGGCGGCTCGATGCCCAGGTGGCGATACGGCGCGATGTCCTCGATCAGTTGCAGTGTGCCGCGGCGCAGTTCGCGCGCGGCCAGAATCTCCGGCGTCACCGGTGACAGCGCCAGGTCGGACGCCAGCACAGCCATCTCCAGCAGCACGCTGCGCGCGCCCTGGGTGTCGATCAACAGCAGGTCATAGTGCGTGCGGAAGACGGGCAGCAAATGGCGCAGTCGCAGGCGCCCATCCGGAGCGTGCAGCAGCAGCGTGTTCAGTTCGCCGCGGTCGTCGTTGGAGAGCACCAGGTCCAGGCCCGCGATCGCGGTGCGCGACACCAGTTGCTCGATGCGCCGCTCGTTGAAGGCCAGCATCTCGTAGATGCCGCCGGGCGCGCGCACGTCCAGCGTGAAGTAGCTCGACAGCGTGGGCTGCACGTCCAGATCCAGCAGCAGCACGCGCAGCCCGGCATCGGCGATAAAGCCGCCCAGGTTGGCCGCCGTCGTGGTCTTGCCCACGCCGCCCTTGGTCGAAATGATGGACACCACCTGCATGAGCTTCTCCTCGTCGAATGGCATGAACCGAGAAGAAGCGTCAGGCGCGTTCTTTGAGGCGATCGGCGATCCACTGTTCGATCTCCACCGAGTCCCAGCCCACCGCGCGCACGCCCAAGCGCAGCGCCTTGGGGAACTTGCCTTCCTTCATCAGGCTGTAGATGTGCGCGCGCTTGAAGCCGGTCTTGGCTTCGACCTCGGCGCGGCGCAGGATGCGGTGCTCGGTCGGTGCCGCCGTGGCGGTGGTCTGCGAAGACATGAGGGTCACTCCTTAACGCTCAGAGGCGCTGATTGGCGTGACTCGCATTAAGAACGCCGCGCTGAGGAAAGACACCGCAAATGCGGCATCCGCGACCGCAGATACGGTCTGGCATCGCTCAGGAA
>JAKQCW010000030.1 GCA_029558955.1 Chloroflexota bacterium | reverse complement strand
AGCTCCAGCGACACATTCTGCCCGGCGTAGGCGCTCAGGTCCACCGTGGCATTGACCCAGTTGGGGTACGTGTCGTTGGCCTGGATCAGGTCAAGGCTCCAGACCTGGGTTCCGTTCACCTCGACGTAGGCGTAGTCCAGGTCGACATCGTCCGGGTCGGGCCGATAGCTCATGTACCAGAAGGACAGGGTCGCGCCGCCGGCCGGCACGGCTACCATCTGGTCCACCGAGCTGGTGGCTGCCACTCCGCCGCAGTAACCGGCGCCCCAGAAGTCCATGATGCCGTCGTAGGCGGCCGCGCCCCAGACGCCTGACCAGTCGCCAATCCATTCGCAGGCCTGGTTGGAGACCTCGGTCCAGCCTGAGGCGGGGGGCGGCCCGTTCTCGAAGCTGCCGTCGTTGACCAGCGCATCGACGCCGCGCAAGACCGGCGCCACCGGCTGCATGCCGCTGGCGAAGGAACCGGCGGCAGACAGCGTCTGCGAACCGGCGGCGGCATTCATGGCCTGGGAGGGAACTCCGGCCGCGAACGGCGTGTTCTCCTCGGCGATGCTCCAGTTCAGCGTGCCGCCGCCAGTGTTGGCTACGTTCAGCATCTCCTGCATCTGAACATCGGGCGGCTGCGTGCTGGCCAGGCTCAACGGATTGACGTAGATGTTGGGAGGATCCTGCATCTCCACCGTCACCGTGGCCGTGTCAGTGGATGACACGCCGCCCCCATCGAACAACTCGTAGGCCGTCCAGGTCGCCGTGTTGACGGTGGTGACGTTGATGGTGGTGGTCGCGGTGAGGAAGGCCGAGGCGCTGGGCGCCAGGGTGTAGGGGAAGTTGCTCAGGATCGTTCCCAGCTCGCTGTCATCCAGATCGTGGAGGCTGAAGGTGACATCGCCGGTGTTGGTCACTTCGTAGCAGTAGGTGACTTCGGTTCCGGCGGCGACGGTGATCTCGTCGGTGACGGCGCAGACGTTGGGGTCAGTGCCGACAGTCTTGTCCAGCGTGATGGCGGGGTTGGGCGGGATCGGCTCGCAGGCGGTGATGAGGGCGTTGTCCACCTGCCACCACCAGTCATAGGCGGCCTGGGCATAGTGCCAGCGCACCCGGGCGTCGCTCTGGCCGGCCGCGCCGGTCAGCGCCTGGGTGACCAGCAGCGGGCCGCGCTGGCTGCCGTTCCAGGTGAGCAGGTTGCTCCACGTCGCGCCGCCGTCGGTGCTGAGATCCAACAGCGCCTGCGCTCCGCCCGCGGCGCTCAGGTCATAATAGTCGGTGTTGTATCTGATCGTCGGGCTGATCAGGCCGGTGAAGTCCAGCGCGCCGGTGCTCATGATGGTGTCCATCAAGTTGCCGGAACCGCACTTGTCGCTGTCGGCGATGGCGAAGGGGCCAGCGCCGCCGGTCAGGTTGGCGCGGTTGCCGGGATTGGTGTTGGTCCACTCCGGCACGGCGCCAGTCGCGTTGCAGTTGGTGGTGGTGTTGGTGACGCTCCAGCCGGCCGGCGGGAAGGGATTGTCGAAGAACGAGTAGTCCACCGTGACGTCTCGATAGCCGGCCGGGCAGAATGAGGGCACGTTGACCGTGGCCGTGTCGCTGTCGGTGGCGCTGCCAACCCCGTCATCGGCTGTCCAGGTGGCGGTGTTGGTCACAGTGTCGTAGACCGTGGCCTGCACGATGTGGGAGTAGCTGGCGCCCGGCGCCAGGCTGTAGGGCATGTCGGTGAAGATCGCGCCCAGCTCGCTGTCCACCAGGTCATGCGTGGTGAGCGTGTTCAGGCCGGTGTTGCGCACGGTGTAGCAATAGTAGACGTCGAAGCCGCCCGGCGGCACCGTCACCGAATCGGTCGCCGCGCAGACATTCGATTCCATGCCGACGGTCTTGATCAGCTCGATGCCGTAGTCCGGCGGCGGATCGCCGCAGATCTCCAGGCTCCAGCTCTGCAAGATGCCGCCGTTGGCCGCCAGGTCGTCGGCCAGTTGCAGCGTCCACGTGCCGGCGGCCGGCGTGCCGTTGAAGCTGTACAGGCGGCCCGGCTGCTCTGGCTGGTTTTTCATGCCCGAGACCACGGTGAAGAGACCGATGGGCAGCGCGGCCTGATCGTCCAGTCCCACGTTCATCTGCGTCTGGGAGCTGGCGCCGATGTCGGTGAAGAGGGGCGTGCTGACCATCGTGGGGCCTACCAGCGTCACGTCCAGGTCAAGCATGTTGGTGTGGGTCAGCACGATGGTCGCGTTGACATCCTCGATCGACGAGGTCACCGTGCCGGGCACCGTGATGGTCGATGTGGTGGTACCCACGCCGGGGCCGATGGCCTTGGGCACGTCGGTGCTGGTGAAGGTGGTGCAGTTGCCCTGTATCGCCTTGGGGTAGATGCTGACGCTCAGGTGATAGCGGGCGTTGGGGCCGAGGCCGGTGGTGCTGGTGCTGTCCACATAGGCGTAGTAGGTGCCCGCCTGTTGCACCGTCATGAAGAAGGCTTCGGCGTGCGGCTTGGTGGTGCTGCCGTCGTTGGCAACCAGGATGAAGTTGTTGAACGGGCCTAAGCCCACGCGGCCGTTCCAGGCGGTGTTGCTGGCCACGCGCCCCGGATCCATGTCCAGGCCGAGGAAGACCGAGTCGCCGGCGTTCAGGGTGAAGGAGAAGAAATCAGGGTCGCCGGTAGCCGTGACCGTGCCGCTCATCCACTGCGAAATCGCCAGCGGCGTGGCTGTCGCCGTATCGTTGTTGGGCTCGACCTCAGCGGTGGGGGCCCCGCTCTGCACCCGCAGGTGCAGGTGGTAGGGGGTGATCGTAGCTGCGCTGTAGCCGTAGACGCGCACATAGTAGGTGCCGCTGCTGGGGATGATAGTGCCGGCGATGGCTGAGGAGAGGCCTGAAAAACTTCCATTGTCATCGTCGGACTCCAACAAGGTCACGCCGTCGCTGGCGATCACATCCAGCCGCGAGTCGCCGGAGGCGTTGGACCACTGCGTCTGTGTGGCGGCGTAGACCCGGTCGCCGGCGTTGGCGGTGAAGGAGAAGTAGTCGTTGTCGCCAGCGGGGTTGACTTCGCCGTAGACCACGGCCTGGCTGCCGGACAGGGCATTAGCCGTGGCGGCCGTGCCGTTGGGCTCCATCTCGTTGAAAAAGGCCATGCCGTCGGGCGCGTAGAAGGGGGCTGCTCCCGCCGCGGCCGAGCCGTCCAGCGCCTTGTTGTCAGATGAGGCGAATTCCTCGATGGAGTAGGAAGCGGTGGGCGCCTCCTGTGCGGCCGCGGCCAGCGGCAACATCGAGGCCAG
>JAKQCW010000028.1 GCA_029558955.1 Chloroflexota bacterium | reverse complement strand
ATGCTACAAGACACCAAATTGGCTTTTATCGGCGCTGGCGTCATGGCTGAGGCTATGATCAAGGGACTGGTGACGCAGGGACTGGTCAGCCCTGAACACATCATCGGCTCCGACCCCCATCTGGAGCGCGGACAGGAACTGCACGTGCAGTATGGCATCCGCTTCACCGCCGACAACCACGAGGCGGCCGATTTCGGCGAGATCGTGGTGCTCAGCGTCAAACCGCAGGTGCTCTCCCACGTGCTGCCGGAGCTACGCGGCCATCTGAGCCGCAGCTCGCTGATCCTCTCCATCGTGGCCGGCGCGCGCATCAGCTCGATCCTTTTCAACACCGGGCATCCGGCCATCGTGCGCTGCATGCCCAACACGCCGGCCCAGGTGGGCAAGGGCATGACCGTCTGGACAGCTACACCCAAGGTCAGCCAGAAACAGCGCGGCCAGGCGCAGGCCATGCTGGGCGCGCTGGGCGATGAGCTTTTCGTGGAGGATGAAAGCTATCTGGACATGGCCACCGCGCTGAGCGGCACCGGCCCGGCCTACGTCTTCCTCTTCATGGAAGCGCTGATCGACGCCGGCGTGCACATGGGCTTCTCCCGCAAGGTGGCCGAGCAGTTGGTCTTGCAGACCATGGAGGGCTCCATCGAGATCGCCCGCCAGGCCAACCTGCACCCGGCCCAACTGCGCAACATGGTCACATCGCCCGGCGGCACCTCAGCCGAGGCGCTGTATGAGCTGGAGAAAGGCGCGCTGCGCACCATCCTCTCCAAGGCCGTGTGGGCCGCCTACCGCAAGTCCAAATACCTGGGCGACCTGTCGGAGAAGGAAGAGGCTTGACGCGCCATGCTGAACTTTCTGATTCAGTTCCTGACCATTCTGATCACCGTGCTCACCTGGGCGATCCTGATCCGCGTGCTGCTCAGTTGGGTGCCCAACCTGAGCCGCGACAATCCGCTGGTGCAACTGTTGATGCAGATCACCGATCCGGTGCTGGAGCCGGCGCGCCGTCTGATTCCCCCCATCGGCGGCCTGGACTTGTCCCCAATCGTGGTGATTCTGGTGTTGCAGTTGTTGGAGCGGATGCTGGTGAGCCTGATTTGAGACGTGAGGTGTAGCCCCATGAGACGTGCATTGACAGCCCTCTCGCTGACAGCCCTCCTGCTGCTCAGCGCCTGCAACCGCTCGCAGACGCCCATGCCCACAGCCACGCCAGCCGCCCTGCCCACCGCCGACGCGGGCGATCCCGCCTTCCAATCGCCGCCGGCAGACCCCGCCTTCCAATCGCCCGTGCAGCAGGACCAGGCGCCCGAGGCCACGTCGCCCGAACGCGTCCTGGCCAGCGCGGCCATCGAGGATCTGGCCGGCCGGCTGGGCGTGGCGCCGGAGGCCATCGAGGTCGTCGAGATCAACGAGATCGACTGGCCCGACGCCAGCCTGGGCTGCCCCGCCCCGGACATGGGCTATGCCCAGGTCATCACCCCGGGCATCCAGGTGATCCTGGAGAGCGGCGGGCAGACCTACGCCTACCACGGCAGCAGCCCGAACGACCTGTTCCTGTGCGGAGCCGATGGGCCTGTGCCGTGAGACCATGGCAAGAGTCGCACGCGCAGGAGGGCAAGAGGGCCCAGCACGCTTCGTAGATCCATGCATGGGACGATATCCTGACTGCTGATCGGGCAGGCAAAAGGCCGGTGATGTTCATGAACATCACCGGCCTTTTGGATTGCCGGCATGTGGGGCCGGCTGGCGGACGGGAAGAAGCCGGACTTCTCCGAAGAAGTCCGGCTTCTCGCGTGGTCGATCAGTTGGCCGTGCGGAAGTAGATCCGCAGATAGCCCGCCTTGGAGGCGTCCCAGAACTCCTTGGCCGCCAGCGCATAGCGCACGCCGGTGCTG
>JAKQCW010000345.1 GCA_029558955.1 Chloroflexota bacterium | reverse complement strand
CTGCGCCACGGCCTGCCCCAGGTGGCCGTGCCCCACGCCGGCGATCAGCAGCCCCAGGCCGGCCGCATCACCCAGGCCGGGGTCGGCTATGGCGTGCAGCCGGCCAACTTCACCCCGTCGTCCGCCCGCTGGTTTGCGCGGCAACTGCTGGAAAGCGCTGGCCTGCGCCAGGTCGCGGCCGACTGGCAGGCGGAGCTGGCCGCGCTGGGCGGCGTGCAGACCGCGGCGGACCAGATCGAGGGCGCAGTCGGGAGCGGCTGAGCGACCGGCGCCTCAACCCGCCGGCCGCAGCCAGCCCAAAAGCGCCCGCTCGGCTATGTTTTGAACACAACCACAAGGAGCACAACGGTCATGCAACGCATTTGGTGGAAGGAAAGCGTCGTCTATCAGATCTATCCGCGCAGCTTTTGCGACAGCAACGGCGATGGCGTGGGGGATCTGCGCGGGATCATCGGCAAGCTGGACTATCTCCAGGCGCTGGGCGTCGACGTGGTCTGGCTCTCGCCGGTCTATCAATCGCCCAACGACGACAACGGCTATGACATCAGCGATTACCAGGCCATCATGGACGAGTTCGGCACGCTGGCCGACTGGGATGAGCTGCTGGCCGGCCTGCACGCCCGCGGCATCAAGCTGGTGATGGACCTGGTGGTCAACCATACCTCGGACGAACATCGTTGGTTCGTCGAGGCGCGCCAGTCCAGAGACAATCCCTGCCGCGACTACTACATTTGGCGGCCGGGCAAGGAAGGGCGCGAGCCCAACAACTGGGAGTCGCACTTCAGCGGCTCCGCCTGGCAGCTCGACGAGGCCACCGGCGAGTACTACCTGCACCTCTTTTCGCGCAAGCAGCCCGACCTGAACTGGGAGAACCCGCAGGTGCGCGCCGAGGTCTTTCAGATGATGCGCTGGTGGCTGGACAAGGGGATCGACGGCTTCCGCATGGATGTGATCAACATGATCTCCAAGGCGCCGGGGTTGCCTGATGCGCCGGCTGCGCCTGGGCAGCGCTATGCCTATGGCGGGCAGCATTTCCTCTATGGCCCGCGGCTGCTGGAGTTTTTGCATGAGATGAAGCGGGAGGCGCTGGCCGGCTACGACGTGCTCACCGTGGGCGAGACCCCTGGCATCGGCCCCCAGCAGGCCGGCGAGCTGACCGATGAGGAGGACGGCGTGCTGAGCATGGTCTTCCAGTTCGAGCACATGGGGCTGGACGGCGGCGCCAGCAAGTGGGAGCTCAGGCCTTGGTCGCTGCTGGCGCTGAAAGAGGTGATGACCCGCTGGCAGCAGGGGCTGGCCGACCGCGGCTGGAACAGCGTCTACCTCAGCAACCACGACCAGCCGCGCGCGCTCTCCCGCTTCGGCGACGACGGCGTCTACCGCGTGCAGTCGGCCAAGCTGCTGGCCACCTTGACGCATTTGTTGCAGGGCACGCCCTACATCTACCAGGGGGAGGAGCTGGGCATGACCAACGTCAGCTTCCCCTCCATCGACGACTACCGCGACATCGAGACCCTCAACGCCTATCGCGAGATGGTGACCGAGCGCGGCGTCGCCCCGGCGACGGCTCTGGCCAGCATCCATGCCAAGAGCCGGGACAACGCGCGCACCCCCATGCAGTGGGACGCCAGCCCCAATGCCGGCTTCACCAGCGGGCAGCCCTGGATCCAGGTCAACCCCAACTATCTGACCATCAACGCCGCGCAGGCGCTGGCCGACCCCGATTCGATCTTCTACTACTATCGCCGGCTGATCGACCTGCGCAAGGCGAACCCGGTGATCGTCTATGGCCGCTATGAGCTTCTGCTGCCGGAGCACCCGCAGCTCTACGCCTTCACACGCACCCTGGGCGACGACCGCCTGCTGGTGCTGCTGAACTTCTCAGCCGAGCCGCTGGCCCTTGAGCTGCCGGCCGGCGTCAGCCTTGCCGGCAGCGAGCTGCTGATCGGCAACTACCCGGCCGAGGGGGCGGAGGCGGCCAGCCTGCGGCCCTATGAGGCGCAGGTCTGGCGGCTGCGCTAACTGCTCGATCCGCAGTCTGAAGTCTCGGGTTGTCAATCCAACGCGCGTTGAACCGCGAGCTCGGCGGTCGCAGGGGACTCGGCGGGCAGCGCGTGCGGCGTCGGCGGCGCCTGCGCCGCCGGCGCCTTTTCGCGGCTGGGGCGGGCGTCTTTCTTGCGCCGCCCGCCGCGCTGGCGCTCGGCCAGGAAATAGCTGCCCAGGACAAACACCAGCGCCGCCAGTTGGGCCGTGATGCCTTCCCACGTCGGATAGAGGCCGAACCACATGCCGGTCCAATAGGGCAGCGTCAGCCAGCGGATGGGGTGCGTCGGCAGCCAGCCGACCACCTGCATGGCGTGGACGGTGTTGCCCACCATCATCAGCAGCACCGCGCCGATCAGAACGCCCGTCCAAACCAGCATCTTCTTGTACGGCAGCCGCGACTGGAACTTGAAGGTGATCACGCCGACCGCCAGCACCGCCAGAATGCCGATCGCCACGCCCTCGACCACCGTCCACAGGCTGCTTTCCAGCACCAGCGCCTGCAAGAAGAGCACGGTCTCGAAGCCCTCGCGGTAGACGCTGGAGAAGCCGAGCAAGACGAAGCCCAGAAGCTGGCCGGCGCCGACGCTGCCCAGCAGCGCCTTTTTCTGGGCATGGAAGTTGGCCAGGTGATCCTTCCAGTACACCTGGTGGAAGAACCAGTTGGTGATCAGCAGCAGAACGCCGATGGCTACCAGCGAGACCACAGCCTCCAGCTTTTCGCCGTAGCGGCTGAAGCTGGTCAGCACCTGCTGGGCCAGCCAGAAGGTGACTGCTGTGGCCAGCAGGGCCAGCAGCACCCCTGCGGCCATGGGCCGGCGATAGATGCGCTTGGCGCCGACCATGCTGGCCATCAGGGCCGCCAGGATCACCACCGCCTCCAGCCCTTCGCGGAAGACGATGATGGCGGCGTTGGTCGCCACAACTGCCGG
Source organism: Chloroflexota bacterium (assembly GCA_029558955.1). GTDB lineage: Bacteria > Chloroflexota > Anaerolineae > JAAEKA01 > JAAEKA01 > JAAEKA01. Next base: position 22,222 of record JAKQCW010000345.1, on the reverse strand, counting down.
CGCGCTGTCGCCGCCGATGGCCTCGCTGGCGGCGGCCAGGCGGGCATCCAGCGCCTGGCGGGTAGCGGCGATCTCTGACCGGCTGGCGCCGTGCTTGATGAGAAAGGCCAGCCCAGGCTGCTCACCCTGGCCGTACCAGAACAGCTCTTCGATGGGCGTCACATGCTGCGGCGCAAAGGCCACCAGCTTCGCTTCTGGCCCGCTCTCCAGGATCGCATAGGCTTCCAGACGGGCCGACTCGGCGAGGGTGTATTCGCCAGCGGCCACCGCGCGCTCCATCTGATCCAGCGCCGCGCCGATGACATCGAAGTCGGCGTTGCTGTCCGGCCGCTGCCAACTGTCCGGCATGACCTCGCGCAAGATGGCAGTCAGCTCGTTGGCCTGGCGGCGCACCGCGGCCGGGTCGGCGACGGCCCCGCCAGCGCCGGCCGCGGCCAGGTCGCGCTGCAGGGCGGCAAAGCGGGCGGCCGCATCAGCGGCCTGGGCCGGCTGGGCGCTGGCCAGTTGCGGCTCGAGATCGGCGAATGCGGCCGCGGCGCCGTCGGCAAAGGTGATGGCCTCGCGAATCTCGAGATCGATGGCCACCTGGCCATTGCGCACCCCCCGGCCATACTCCACCGGCACCAGGCTGAGGAAACGCAGCATCTGGCCAGCGCGGCGCGTTTGTTCGGTCGGGCTGAGCGGCGCGGCGCGAAAGCCTTGCAGCGCCGCGCGCACCTGAGCCAGCGGAGCGTCCAGCGGCTGGCCCGCCACGGCCGCCGCGCGCAGCTCGGCAAAGGATCGTGTGGCCGCCTCAGCCTGCTCAGGGCCGCGTTGCTCCACCAGCGCGGGGATCAGGAGCGCGAAGTAGCCCTCGGCCAGGGTAGCCGCTTCGGCGCTGCGCGCGCCAAAACCCTGCCCCTGGGCCACGGCCGCCGTGTCCAGCGCCTGGTTCAGGCGGGTCTGGTAGGTGTCGAGCAGATCGGCCTGCACCGCCTGCATGGCCGCGCCGGCTTCGATCTGGCCGCCGGCAAAGCCGGCCACGACTACGGCCGCATCGGCGCTGGGCCGCGAGAAGCGGGTGGCCTGGCGGAACTCGCGCACCAACAGCCAGCTCTGCGCCTGGTCGCCGCGGCCGGTCGCGATGGCTTCCTGCACCACGGACATGGCGCCGTCCAGCAGGGCGGTCCAGACCTGGGCGCGCGCGGCGGCCAGGTGTATCGGATCGCTGGCCGCGGCGGCCTCGGCGGCCTCGGCCAGCCCCGCGGCCGCCCGTTGGGCGGCCTGCGGGGCGGCTGCGCTCAGCGTGGGCGCCAGTGCGTCCTGGTAGAGGACGGCGGCCGTCTGCACCATCTCGCCGGCCGCGGCCGGATCGTCGCTCATGGCAAGCTGAGCCTGGACCAGCAGCGAGCGCAGCGTTTCGGCGGCCTGGCCCGGCGCATCTTGCGCCTGCGCCGGCGCCGCCCAGCCCAGCGCCAGGCATCCGATCACCATCAGGGAGAGCACAGTCCAGGCGTTCGCTGCACTGAAACGGCGCATCGCGCCCACGAGATTGAGCATGGTTACTCCTCGATCACGACGCCAAGCTGGGCCGCGACCTGGGCGATCTGGCCGGTGACAGCCGTTGCGCGGTTCTGCGCCTCGGCGCCCAACAGGTCGGCTTCCTCGGCCGTGTAGCGCCGGCCGCCTTGCTCCTGCTGATGGACATCCGCCACAAAGGCTTTCAGACTGCTAAGGCCGCTTTCGATCTGGGCAGCCTGCGCTGCGTCCACGCCGTCGATCAGCGGGCGGACCTGGCCGTAGACGATCTGCAGGCCGCCGAGGATATCCTGGATGTCGGCCAGCCGGGAGATGGCCACGAAATCGCGCTGGGTCGAGTCTTCGCCGGCGATGAAGCGCGAGTCGCGCCACGAGGCGAAATACTCGCTCATGGTGGGCACCATGACCACCAGCGCGGTGAAGGCATCGGACGTGCTGGGCGACCACTCCTGCGCCGCGGTCTGAAGCTGGCTGGCGTAGCTGTCCAGGGCGTCGGCGCCAGCTTTGAGCACGGCTGCATCGGGCAGGGTCTCGCCGAACTCCACGGCGCCGTCTTGGTTCCAGTCGGCCGCCACGTCGGCGCTGTAGGCCGGGAAGGTGCCCCACAGCGTGCTCTCGACTACGCCAAAGAGATTGCCTGGTCGCTCCAGCACGCGGCCGTCGGGCAGGTTCAGATCGACGGGGGCCGCGTTTTCCGGATCCTCCTCGCCGCTGGGGCCGGCATCCAGAATGACATCGAACTCAGCCAGGGAGGGTGTGCCTGCGACAATGCCCTCCATCTTCTCGTATTGCGGGCTGGCCTGAACCCACAGCTCGCGCGCTGCTTCGATGACGGGGATCAGCTCGCTGCGTTGCTCTTGCCAGAGGCGGGGATAGTCGAAGCCGGCGGCTTCGGCCAGCGCGTAATAGCGGTCAGTTTCGGCCTTGAGCGCGCCTGTGCTGGCCGTGAGGCTGGCAGCCTGATCGAGCAGAAAGTCCTTGATGCCGCTCAGATCGGCGGCGGGCGTTGGCGGCGTGGCGGTGGGCTGGGGGGCGGCGGGTGCTGAGCAAGCTGCCAGCAGCGTCAGAAGGATAATCGCTATCAGCGGTGTGCGAACTCGCATCGTTTGTTCTAAACCTCGCAAGAATGAAATTGACTATGCCACCTGTTCATGCTAGACTGACAACGGACAAGCGGGAAGGTGCAGGGCGCGCAGCCGCCGCGCGCGGTGAGCGTCCTGGGTACCGTCAGCAGCCCAATTGTCCAGCCGGGAGGGCACGGGTGGCAGCCTGTGCCCTCCCATCGCGTCGTCGATCGATCAAAGGCGGCTACAGGCCGCCGGATGCGTGGCCGTTGTGGCCGTTGTGGCCGTTGCCGCCGCCCATCGCGGCCGCGCAGTTGGCGCAGTAGCCGTCGAAGCACATGCAGCCCTGGGAAAACACGAGGCCCAGTTCTTGCTCCCATTGGCGGCGCGCCTGGGCGATCAGCGCCGTGCGCAATTGGATCACGGTCTTGCAGTTGCGGCAGGTAAAGAAGAAGCGTTCTTCCTGGTTGACCGCTGCGTAGACCTCGCGCTTGTGGTCCCGATCGAAGTAGCGCGCTGAGACCAGGTCCGCTTCCTTGAGTTTGGCCAGCGTGCGGTAGACGGTGGCCAGACTGATCTCGGGGGCAGTCTCCCGGGCCCGCAGCCAGATAGACTCGGCGTCCAGGTGTTCATCTGCGTCTTCCAGAACGCGCAACACCAGCGTGCGCTGTGCGGTGGCGCGCAGGCCGCTGACCTGGAGCTGTTGACGGCTGTTTTCCAGCAACTTTCGTGTGACCATGACGACCATCCGGGCGCAAGGCGCTTGTTGTAGTTGCAAATCATTCGCAATTGGCCTATACTACCGCGCATTGCCGCTGGCTGTCAAGCGCCCGCGGTGAATCCGGCATTCGCCGCTGATGCAATCTGATTTACACCCTGGTTGAAAAATGGTTAGCAAGGCGCAACAACACTACCTGGCCGAACTCTATCGTTTGCAGCAAGACAGCGCCAGCTTTGTGTCGCTCTCGACGCTGGCCGAAACGCTGGACGCGTCGATCCAGGCGGTTTCGCGCATGGTGCGCCGCCTGAAGGAGTACGGCCTGGTGGAGCACGAGCTGTATCAGGGGGTGTCGTTGACGGCTGAAGGGGAGCGCCAGGCGATGCCCGCCATCCGCCGCCACCGGTTGATCGAGGTGTTTTTGGTGCGGGTCATGGGCTTTGGCTGGGATGAGGCGCACGAGCTCACCGATCAGCTCGAGCTGGGGGTGAACAGCACGCTGGAGGATCGAATGGATGCGTTGGCGGGGTACCCCACCCGCTGCCCCCACGGCGAGCCGATCCCCTCGAAAGAGGGGGTCATGCCGCGCGTCGACGATGAGCCCCTGGTGAACAAACAGCCAGGCGCCAGGCTGCGTATCAGCCGCGTGCGCACCCGTGACGCGGAGATGCTGCAGTACATCGCCGCATTGGGCTTTTTGCCGGGCGTCGAGCTGCAGTTCGTGGCGCAGGCGCCGTTTGGCGGGCCGCTGCGCCTCGCGTGCCACGGCCAGGAGCACATCATCGGCCGCGAGCTGGCCGCCGCGCTCTGGGTCGAAAACCATCAGTGAGCCGCCACGGCCCCGGGAAGACCATCAAAGATGCCAACCTTGCGCAAGGTTGGCATCTTCTTTGGTCATCCGCACCCGCCGCCGCTCTTGTCGCGTTTGATCTGAAGCTGGATCTTGGGGGTGAAGTCCAACTGCCATGCGTGCGGATCAGGGTCGGCCGCCTCGAAGCGGTCGCCCAGCGCGGCCGGAAAGGCCCAGCAGAGGGTGTCGTCGCCGCTGGGGCTGGCCATCTGGACGATGACGTCGTCGCCCTGGCCAAAGGTGGCGATCCACTGGTTGATTCCCCCTTCCAGAATGTAGACGTTGGGGATGCTTTCGGCGCTGAGGGTTTTCCAGGCTGCGGTGGCGGCCGCCTCGTCGTTGCTGGCCAGCACGAAGACGGTGTTCAGCGCCTGCTGCGCGTGCAGGTCAGGGATGATGGCGGGAAGCTCGGCCAGCGGCACGTTCCTGGCGCCGGCGATGTGGAACTGGTTGTACTCCGCCTCTGGGCGCACATCCAGCACCACGGCCTTGAGGGTGTCGTCGGCCATGGTCTGCAAAAGCTCGCCGGGGTGGATCTGCACCTCACGGCTGGCCAGCGCGGCGTCCTTGGTGGAGGCGATGCGGGCATATTTCTGTTCGGGGGTCGGCGTGCCGATGACGATGATGCTGGCGGCCAGCGTCACCAGCCCCACGGCCAGATAGCGCCGCCAGCGCGGCTCTTTGGTCAGATCGCGGCCGCCGAATCGCTGCTCCAACTGCTCGGCGCCCCAGAACATGAAGAGCGCCATCAGCACGACGGCGGTGACCACCACGCCGTAGGGCAGTCCCAGCCACTCGGGGATGGTGATTCTGCCCATATAGCCGGCGTTGTTCCACCAATCCCAGTAGTACTCCACCGTCTCGCCGAAGACAAAGATGCCAAAGAGCACGCCCAGCACGAAGAAAAGGCCATCCAGTTTGCCGGTCACCATGGCCACCAGCGAGGTGCCGGGGCAGAAGCCGCCGATGATGAAGCCGACGCCCATGATCAGCCCGCCCACGATGCCCGAGGCCAGGTAGGTGGGGTTGACCCAGAGCAGGCTGAAATCCAGGATGCCCAGGCCGACGGTGATGAAGATCAGCACCATGGCGGTGACGATGGCGCCGAACATGACCTTGAGCACGGTCAGCTCACGGAAGTAGAACTGCGCGGCCAGCTTCTTGGAGTTGCCGAAGCCGGCGCTCTCCAGCACAAAGCCAAAGCCGAAGCCGATCACGGCGAAGACCAGGTACATCCACGGCTTGCCGAGCAGCGTTTCCAGTTGCAGGGGAAAGGGCATAAGAACCTCCTGGCCTGAAGGTCGTCGTCAAGGCTGGCCACGTCTCCGAGACGTTGGCAACCCTGGCGTCAACTCTCAGCGCCTCAGAGCCATAGCTTGCGCACGAAATAGGCCAGGGCGTAGGCGCCGGCGAAGACCGCGAACATGAAGACCCACGCGCCCAGCGACAACACCGCGCCGCCGGAGAGCGCCAGCCCCGAGGTGCAGCCGCGTGCCATGCGCGCGCCGTAGCCCATGATCGCGCCGCCGAGGAAGGCCATCAGCCAGCGGGTGCGCACGGTGATGTGGGGGCCTTTGTTGGTCTCCACCTTCAGCCGGCCGTTGCGCCAGCCGGAGACCAGGCCACCCAGCAGCGCGCCAACGATCATCGGCACGATCCAGTCGTCCAACGGGTTGAGGTCGCCCCCCGCCATTCTGAGCAGATAGGGGGTGCGGTCCACATGCTCCGGCGCGACCAGGTCCTGCCCGGCGACTATCAGGCGGTTCAGCCCGCCCGACGCGCCCAGGCCGTTGCCGGTCAAAAAGAAGGCCGCGAAAAGCACCAGCCCCAACAGCAGGCCGCCCAGGTAGGGGTGGATATAGTCCCGCGTGGGGCGGTTGAGCAGGCGGGAGCGCCAGCGTGGGCGCGGCGGGTCGATGGTTGTCATGCGTCACTCCTGCCCGGGAATGGAATTCCCGGGCTGACCAAACAAAGCGGCCTCAGCCGCTGGGAAACTGGTTCGGCAGGCCCTGAGGGGCCTTCGTGCATTCAGACGGTGAATTCCATTCACCGTCCACCGTTTACCGTTCACCGTTCACCGTTCACCGTTCACCGTTCACCGTTTACCGTTCACCGTTCACCGTCTACCGTTCACCGTTCACCATTCACCCTCCCTCCTGCACCGGCACGCTCTCCCACCCGGTCACCATCGCCTTGATATCCGCGGTGGGCGTGTCGCCGGTGGTGGTCAGGTAGATGTGGGCCACGACGAAGGTGGCCAGCAGCCAGGCAATCAGGCTGTGCAGCGGCGCCAGGAAGGGCAGGCCGCCCAGCATGGCGGCAGTCTGCGGCCACTGTTGCACCCCCCACATCAGCACGCCCGTCAGAATCTGCAAGGGCAGCAGGACATTCAGCAGGCCAAAGTAGGTGAGCTGCTGCAAGGGGTTGAGCTTCTGGCGGTAGCTCTTGGCAAAGGGGTGCTCCGCGCCGTGGAAGATCCCGTGCAGGTAGTACTTGGCCTGGACGATGGCCTGGTCGAAAAAGCCGCGCGGCCGCGGGATGAACTGGTGGATCTGGCCGGTGGTGACATGCCAGAACAGCGCCAACAGCGCGTTGGCCACCAGCACGATGGCCAGGAGATTGTGCAGCGTCACCATGTGGCGGAAGGCGAAGAGGCCGAACATGTCTGGCCGGTGGATCACCAGGCCGGTCAGGAAAAGGAAGATGATGGTGAAAGCCTGCAACCAGTGCCAGAAGCGCTCATAGCGATCGTACATGTACACCGGCTCGGTGGCCGCGGCCGCATGTTTTGGCTGCCGGCGCACGTTGATGACGCGCAGCGTGGCATGGGCGCCGATCAGCAGCAGGACGCCGACGAAGATCAGCGCGCCCGCCCAGTCGATCCAATGGATGCGGTTGTGGCCGAAGATGTAGACGCCATCGGCCTGCGGGTCAGGGCGATAGCTGAGCACACCCTCCTCGATGGCCATCTGGCCGCTGGCCGCCACGTTGTTGCCCTGGTGCACGAACTGCGGCAACACCCCGCCCGGCACGCGGCTGGCCAGCGTCATGGGCGCGGCCAGGCTGGAATCCTCGCTGTGGCAGGCCTGGCAGTCGCTGGTGGCCGCCTTGCCGCGCACCACGTTGTGGTTGATGCTGTAGGGCTGCACCTGGCCGTAGATCTGCGGGTTGCCCAGCCCCAGCGCCGCAAGCTGGGCGCGCACAGCCGCTTCGCTGGCCTCATCGTCGATCACCAGCTCCTCCTCGGCCAGCACGCCGTCGCCGTTGCGATCGAAAGCCTGGAGAATCTCCGGCCGGTATGCGCCCTCCACCAGGAACGCGGCCTGCAGGTCGATCTGCCGCACCGGGCGCACGTTGCCGTTGGCATCCTCATAGGTCCAGAACCAGGCGCTGATCAGGTTGTAGGGCGCCAGCAGCGACTGGCCATCCACGTTGGTGCGCTGCATCAGCACCGGCTGAAAGCCGCTGACCAGGTCGGTGACGGTGTCGTCCCCTTCGATGCCGCGGCAGTCGGTCACCGGCGTGCCGTCGGCGTGGATCACCGTCCAATCGGCGGCCTGGATGGCCGGCGCGTGGAGCTGCGGCACATGGCAGCTCTCGCAGGCCACCTCCTGCATGTGGCGTTCGGTGTAGGGCAGCCAGTCGCGGTGGGTGGGCACGGCGTCGTGGCACGACTCGCAGCGCCGCATGGTGGCCTTGCTCTCCGGCGCCAGGCCGATCTGCGCGCTTTGGCCGCGCGCCAGGGTGTGATCAGGCCGCACCAGGTACTCGCCGATCTCCAGCCGCCGCGGGTCATAGAGCAGATGGCTCAACTGCTGGTCGCCGCCCGACTGATAGTGGATCGGGTTGTTGAGCGAATAGTGGCAGTCGGTACACTGCAAGCCCCGCTCGGCATGCACGTCCCAGGCGTGGGTCAGGCTCGCCTTGTCGCTCAGATTGAGGCCCGACTGGTTGATCCGCTGGGCGGAGATGACCTGGCCGGTGGTGGCCGTCTGCGGCTGCTCCAGGTCGCAGGCGGCCAGCGCCAGCGGCTCGCTGCTCTCATGGACCAGGCCGTGGCACTGGGCGCAGTTCTGGTTGGTCGGGTCCTGGATGCGCGCCAGCTCCGGCTTGAGCGCGCGGTTGGCATCGAAGGCCTCCGCGTTCCAGGCCCAGCCGTCCTCGGTCGCCTCGACGATGCCGCTGCCCAGCAGGGTCGCCATGACCGCGTCGCCGAACTGCCCCGCCTGCAGGCGTTGGATGCGGGCGGCGTTGTTGGGCTCCGGGGTGTGGCAGAGCAGGCAGTTCAGCTCCATCACGCCCGATTCGGCCCAGTCCCAGGTCAGCGCCTGGCCGCTGACCGGGTCGAGGATGCTGGCTTCGGGCTGGCTCAGCGCGCCGCTCAACAGCGGCTGGCCGTTGCGCGCGGTGGTGGCCGGCCCGCCGCCGCTGGCGCGCGCGCCCATCACCTGCAGCCAGCCGGCCGTGGACAGGTCCAGCCGCTGGTCCCCCTTCGGCGTCAGATAGCGGTAGCTCAGCGGGTCGAACTTGCCAAAAAGGCCGGTGGAGGTGTCCCACGGCATGCCGGAGCCGGTTTCGCCCGGTGGGGTGAGGCTGCTTAGCCCCAGGTCGGCGTGGAAGGAGTGCTGCTCGATGAAGGCCGTATCGTGACAGGCGCCGCAGGTCTGGCCCAGCGAGAGGGCCGCGCCGCTGTCCAGCACATTCTGGCCCTCGGCGTCCAGCAGGGGGAAGGCTGGGTGGATGGGCGAAATCTGGCTGGCCGGGGCCGGCTTTGGGCTGGCCAGCGCCTGGTTGACGGCCCAGGCGCCCATTCCCAGCAGCGCCAGCAGGGCCAGGCTGATCAGCAGGCGGCGGTGAAAGCTGTGTCTCATGGTGCTCATTCCCCTAGGGCTGAACCGGCGTGCTGGCGGCCGGCTGGGCAGTCGCCCGCTTGACCACCTCCCGCACGCCCCAGGTCATCGGGTCGCCGGGATAGCCCAGCGCCTGCCAGTCCAGCCGGCCGCCTGTGTCGCCGTGGCAGTCGGTACACTGCAAGGCATTCTCCTTGGCCTGCACCATGTGCGTGGTGGGATAGTCCATGGTCGTCTCGGCAAAGCCAAACTGGCCGGAGAAGTCCAGGCCGGCATCCTGCGCGCCCAGCGCCAGCGCCGACGGCCAGTCGAAGGTGGTCCAGAAGCCCCCCTCGCCGGCCGTGCGCGGCGGGATCAGGATGTTGTTGACGGTGTCATAGGGCTGCTGGGCCGTGTGAACTTTGAAGGGGAAGATCTTGGCCGTGGGGTCGTCGATGCTGCCCGCGGGCACGATCAGCGCCGTGGGCTGGGTGGGGTCGATCACATCGCCCAGCAGGTAGCGGTAGGCTACGTTGCCGTTGAACCACTGGTAGGTGGGCTGGATGTTCTTGTCGTAGAGAAAGGCGCCCTTGATCTTCAGATATTCGTAGTGGTCTTCGGGCAGGTCCTGGCCGGCGGTGGACCAGTCCCATCTGATCTTGGTGGGGTTCTTCAGCGCCAGCTTGGGGATGTGGCAGGTCTGGCAGGCGATGCTTTGCGTGTGCAGGTTGATGCGCTCATCCTGGTGGAAGGCGCCCTGGTGGCAATCTTCGCAGGCCACCTGTTCGGCCGGGTCGATGTGGATGTTGTCGGCCAGCAGCCGGCCTTTGATCGCGTGATCCTCGGTTTGGTGGCAGTCGGTGCAGAGGAAATTCTCCCGGCCCATGTGCACATCCAGGTTCTCCGAGGGGAAGTAGAGGCTCTCGTCCAGGTCGCCATGCTTGACGTTGTTGCCGCCGCCGCCGTCGAAGTGGCACTTGCCGCACTCCTCACGCGTCGGCGCGCGCACCGAGCGCGCGGCCGCCAGCAGATCGATGCCCTCCGCGGGCAGGCCGTAGTCGTCCTTGTTGTAGATGGCCGCGTCCGCGTGGCAGGCCAGGCAGTCCACGTTGGCCGGCTCGTCGAAGTCGAAGCTGTCGTCGGCCCAGCCGTAGCCTGCGTGGCAGGTCATGCACTGCCGTTCGTTGCCCTGTGCGCTGATGCAGAAGTTGTTGATCTGGTTGGCCTTGCCCACCGTCACCGGTTCATCGCGCCAGGCCACCTCCACGGGCTGGCTCTCCCAGGTCCAGTGGGTGGTGTGCATGAAGTCCTCAGCCGCCTGGGCGTGGCACTGCAAGCAGGCCCGCGTCACATCGGGGCCGCTCTCGAAAGGCCCCTGAATGATGTGGCTGTGGTCGGTGGGGACCGGGTGTTTGGGCACGAAGGCCCAGGGGTCGGTCGTGGTCGTCGCGCCCGGCGGGGCAGCCACAATGCCGCAGGCTGCCAGGGCCAGCAGCGCGACCAGGACGATGAGCAGCAAGAGAAGGTTGCGAGACATGGGACGGGTCTCCGGGGAATGGGCGGAGGGGTCGGTGAACGGTGAACGGTGAACGGTGAACGGTGAGCGGTGAACGGTGAACGGTGAGCGGTGAACGGTGAGCGGTGGGCGGTGAACGGTTATCGGTGAACGGTGAACGGTGAACGGTGAACGGTGGACGGTGAACGGTGAACGGTGGATTGGTGAATGGTGAATGGTGAATGATTGCTGCTTGCAGACTACGAACTGCGCATTACGACTGACGGATCACGAGCCACAGACTCCGGTTACGCATTACGCATTACGAGTTACGTGTCCCGCATCACGACTGACGGATCACGAGCCACAGATTCCGGTTACGCATTACGCATTCCGAGTTACGTATCACGGACTGCGCGCGGTTAGCTCGGCGATGCGGGCCAGCGTCTGGCGCGCCTGATAGCTCTGGTAGCCGATGCTGGACAGGGCGTTGGCGATGGTCTGCAAGATGGCCGCGATGCGCAGCGCCTGCTCCTGGGAGACCAGGTTGAGCGAGTCCCTGGCCTCGGAGAGCGCCTCGCCTGAAACGCCCACGCGCTCGCCCACGGCCAGGGCGCGCTCGCGAAAGGCGACCGGGTCGGGCGCGGCGTCCAGAAATTGGCCGGCGATGACCAGGCCCAGGCGGCGGCCGGCCACGCTGATCGGCGCGCTGGCATATTGATTTCCCGCGTGGCAGACATGAATGGCCGCATCTCCGCTCTCCTCATGGGCGATGGAGCGCCACGTCTCTTGGCAGGCCGCCATGCCCTCGGCCCGGCTGTGGATGATCTGGCAGAAGGCGCTGCAGCGGCTGCAAGTGACGAACGGCTCCCCCTCCAGGTCGGTGATGAACGCGGCTACCCCCACCAGCTCGGCAAATTGGTTCTGGATAGTCTGCAAGGTTGGCAGGTCGATCAGATCGTCCAGGCGCAGGTCGCCCAGCTCTGGCAGGGGCTGGCGGCGGGCTGGCGGCGCCGCGGGCTCGCCCCGCTGGCCTTGCAGCCAGGCGTCGATGGCCTCGGCCGAAAAGCGCCACTGCCCGCCCACGCGCAGCGCAGGCAGCTCGCCATCCTTCACCATGCGGTAGATCGTCACGCGGTCGAGGTGGAGCAGGTTCTGGATCTCGCGGGTGGTCAACAGTCTGTCGGTCATTGCATCCTTGCCAGCGGGTGGGGTTCCTATCCTCGTTAAAGATTACACTAGCAGTAAAAATTTGTCAAATATTATAAAATGTTATACGATGCGACTGTCAGTTGAAAACAAATTCACAAAGGAACGCGGCTGTTCCCCATTCCTCAAGGAGATCACCTCACATGGCGACCATTACCACCTACTACCGGGGCGATATGTGCTTCGAGAGCCAGTTGGGCAACCACCGGATTGTCATCGACGTGCCGGCCGGCATGGGCGGCCAGGATCGCGGCCCCACGCCGCCGGAACTGTTCATCGCGTCGTTGGGCTCCTGCGTGGCCGCGCTGGTGGCGCAATACTGCGGCCGTTCTGGCGTCGATGCCACCGATATGACTGTGGCCGTGACCTTCGACAAGGCGGATGATCCCTCCCGGCTGACCAACCTCCGGGTGCGCGTCGAGCTGCCTCACGGCCAGTGCGCCGACCGGCAGGCGGCCATCCACCGCGTGGCCGAACATTGCCCGGTGTCCGAGACGATCATGGCCCTGGAAGGGATCGACATCGAGATCCTGGGCCAGGAGCATCTGGCGGCCCTGGCCGTCTAGTCAAGGATGGAGCAGGACCATGCACACGGTCGTTGCCATCAAACAGGTGCCCGACACCAGCAACGTGCGCATCAACCCGGACACCGGCACGTTGATCCGCGAAGGGGCGCCGGTTATCATCAACCCCTACGATGTCCATGCCCTGGAGATGGCGGTGCGCCTGAAGGAGCGTTTCGGCGGCAAGGTGACGGTGCTGACCATGGGGCCGCCCAAGGCCGCCGAGGCGCTGGTTGAGTGCATCGAACAGGGGGCTGACCGCGGGATCCTGATCACCGACCGCAAATTCGCCGCGGCTGACACCCTGGCCACCTCCTACGTCATCGCCCATGCCATCGAGGCCATCCAGGCCGAGGAGCCGGTGGACCTGCTGCTTTTCGGCAAGCAGGCCATCGACGGCGACACGGCCCAGGTGGGGCCGGGCGTCGCGTCGCGGCTGGATGTGCCGCTGATCAGCTACGCCATCCAGATCGAGGCCTTCGACCCGGCGGCCCGCCGGGCCATCGTCCACCGGCGCATCGAGCAGGGGATCGAGGTGTTGGAGACCTCCTTGCCCGCGCTGCTGACGGTGGAGAAGGAGATCGCTGCCATCCGCCGGGCGCCCCTGCCCAACCTGATCCGCGCCGCCGGCTACCAGCCTGAGGTCTGGAGCGCCGACGCGCCGAACCCCTTCGACCCCGCCAGCATCGGCATCAAAGGGTCCCCCACCATCGTCGGCAAGGCCTTCACGCCGCCCCCCAAGGAGGCGGGCGAGCTGGTGCATGTGGCCGACGTGGGACTGGCCGCGGCCGTCAGCACGGCGCTGGCCAAGATCGCCGCGGCCGGCGTCGTGGCGACGCTGCCGGCCGGCGCCAAGGGAGGCAGTCCATGACCGCTCAGCCCACCCAACAGACCCGGCGCATCTGGGTTTTCATCGAGCAGGAGGATGGCGCGCCCCATCCCGTTTCCTGGGAGCTGCTGGGCGCGGCCCGGCGTCTGGCCGCGGAGCTGGACGCCGAGCACGCCGTGGTGGAGGGCGTGTTGTTGGGCCACCAGGTCGCCCCCATCGCGCAGGAGGCCTTCCGCTACGGCGCCAGCCGGGTCTATCTGATCGATGACCCGGTGCTGGCGCTCTACCGCAATCTGCCCTACGCGGCCGGCGTCAGCCGCTTGGTGCAAAGCTATCAGCCGGAGATCTTCCTGGTCGGCGCCACGACCCTGGGCCGTGACCTGGCCAGCGCGATCGCCACCCGCGTGCAAACCGGGCTGACGGCCGACTGCACCGAGCTGACCATCGACCCCAAGCAGCAGATCCTGGCCGCTACCCGTCCCACCTTTGGCGGCAACCTGATGGCCACCATCCTTTGCCGGCAGCGCCGGCCGCAGATGGCCACCGTGCGCCCGCGCGTGCTGCCCATGCCGCAGCCGTTGGCCGAGGCCGCGGGCGAGCTGATCCGTGAGCCCCTCGACATGGCCGAGGAGGAGGTCCCCGTCCGGCGGCTGCGTCTGATCCCCAGCCAGCAGCAGCTCAACCTGGAATATGCCGACGTGATCGTGGCCGGCGGCCGGGGGCTGGGCGGACCCGATGGCCTGCCGCTGCTGGAGGAGCTGGCCCAGGCGCTGGGCGGCGTTCTGGGCGTCTCCCGCCCCCTGGTGGACGCGGGCTGGGTGTCGGCGGAACACCAGGTGGGGCAGACGGGCAAGACGGTGCGCCCCAAGCTGTACATCGCGGCCGGCATCTCCGGCGCGGTGCAACACCGGGTCGGCATGAGCGGCGCCGACTTCATCCTGGCCATCAACAGCGATCCCCAGGCGCCCATCTTCCAGGTCGCCGATCTGGGCATCGTGGGCGACCTCTACCAGGTGGCGCCGGAGCTGATCAGGCAGGTGCGCGCCCTGCAAGGAGGCGATGACCATGTCCGCTAAGCTGGTTTTCGATGCCATCGTGGTGGGCGCGGGCCCGGCCGGCGTGGCCGCGGCCATCACCATGGCCCGCGGCGGCCTGCGCGTGATCCTGCTGGAGCGGGGTCGCTTTGCCGGCGCCAAAAACTTCTTCGGCGGCGTGCTCTACACCCACGCCCTGGCCGAGGTGTTGCCCGACTACTGGCAGCGCAAGCCCCCCTTCGAACGCCCCGTCACCGAGCAGGGCTACTGGCTGCTGTCGCCGGACAGCGTGGTGCGCTTCATGCACAAAAGCGAGCACTACAAGCAGGAGCCGGCCGAGGCCTACACCGCCCTGCGCGCGCCCTTCGACGCCTGGTTTGCCGAGCAGGCCGTGCGGGAGGGTGTGCTGCTGATCACCAAGACCACGGTGATCGATCTGCTGCGCGATGGCCAGGGCCGTGTGATCGGCGTCAGCACCGACCGGCCGGAGGGGGACGTCTATGCGCCCATCGTCATCCTGGCTGAGGGGGTCAACAATCTGCTGACCCAGAAGCTGGGGCTGGCCGGGAGCGATCTGCCGCCGCGCTTCGTCGCCCTGTCGGTCAAGGAACTCATCGGCCTGCCGGCCAAGGAGATCGAGACGCGCTTTGGCCTGGCCGGCGCCCAGGAAGGGGTGGCCATCGACATCTTTGGCGACGCCACCCTGGGCCTGCCCGGCACCGCCTTCATCTACAGCGACAAAAAGGCGATCTCCATCGGCGTGGGCCTGCTGCTGGAGGAGTTCATCTGGCACAACCTGCGGCCCTACGAGGTGCTGGCCCGCTTCAAGGCCCATCCCGTGGTGCGGCCCTACCTGGAAGGGGGCGAGTCGCTGGAATATGGCGCGCATCTGATCCCCGAACAGGGCTACGACCGCATGCCGGAGCTGGCGGGCGATGGCGTGCTGGTGGCCGGCGATGCCGCCTGCATGGTGGACGCCCTACACCGCGAGGGCACCAACCTGGCCATGACCGCCGGCCGCATGGCTGGCGAGACCGCGTTGGAGGCCCACCGGCAGAACGACTTCTCGGCCGCTTTCCTGCGAGCCTACCGGCGCAGGCTGGAGGAGAGCTTCGTGCTCAAGGATCTCAAGCAGTATCGCCGCATGACCGACTTCCTGGACAGCACGCCGCATTTCATGGGCACCTATATCAACTTCGTCAACGACGCCGCGATGCGCTTCTTCAGCGCCCACGGCATGCCCAAGCGGCAGATGGAAGGGGAGATCTTTGGCCTGTTGCGCCAGCGGCGCTCCTTCTTTGGCATGGCCCAGGATGCGATGAAGCTGCTGCGCGGGATGCGAGGATAGCCATGGCAAAACGCAAACATCAACCCCTGGACCCTGAGCTGGAGGCCAGCCTGCCCCGCGTCGATGTGGATGACCTGATCGCATCGGTCAAGTACTACGTGGACGAGGACTTCGCCCACCTGTGGATCAAGGATCGGGCGGTCTGTCAGCAGTGTCAGGCCAAGCCCTGCCTGGCTTTCTGTCCGGTGGGCGTCTATCGTCTGGATCGGCAGGGCCAGGTGATGGTGGGCTATCAGGCCTGCGTGGAGTGTGGCAGTTGCCGCGTGGGCTGTCCCTTCCTCAACATCGGCTGGGCGTTGCCGCGCGGCGGCTATGGCGTGGCCTACAAGTTCGGCTAGGAGGTGCAGCGATGCAACCATCATCCATGGAACAGATCGACCGGGCCGCGCTGGCGCTGCTGGAGGTTCTGGCCGCGCACGGCGACGAGGCGGCGCCTTACCTGGAGGCCGGCCAGTTGGCCGCCGTGCAGCAGGAGCTCATCAGCCTGCGCCGCGCGCTGCTGGGGGTGCAGATGGGGCCGCTCTACTGGGAGACCTCCTGGCAGAGCGCCGAGGCTGCCTGATGGCAGGATCCTAAAACCGCGGTTGCGAGCGATGCCCCAGCCGCCGTCAGCCGTCGCTCCGATAAAGCCAGGTTGCAGGGGGTGGACGACATGCAGAAAACCGACCACTGGCCCGCCGCCGGTTGAGTAGCCTTCTGAGGCGTATCGAAACCAGCGGCGGGCCGGCCGTCGGTTGAGTAGCCTTCTGAGGCGTATCGAAACCAGCGGCGGGCCGGCCGTCGGTTGAGTAGCCTTCTGAGGCGTATCGAAACCAGCGGCGGGCTGCGGTCGGTTGAGTAGCCTTCTGAGGCGTATCGAAACCAGCGGCGGGCTGCGGTCGGTTGAGTAGCCTTCTGAGGCGTATCGAAACCAGCGCCGGGTGGATGGGAGGGCGCGAATAAGACACAGGCGCCGTGCAAATCTGTGTCATTTGCGTATAATAGCAATGAACACGTCTCACGGGCGCTCTCAGCCGCCCTTGCCACAGGAGGAATCATGACCACCTATGATGCCCGCGTCGCCAAACGTCTCTCTGAGGTCTACGCATCGGCCACCGTCGATGCCGGCCGTGAGCTGGCCGATC
Source organism: Chloroflexota bacterium (assembly GCA_029558955.1). Classification (GTDB taxonomy): domain Bacteria; phylum Chloroflexota; class Anaerolineae; order JAAEKA01; family JAAEKA01; genus JAAEKA01. The sequence goes on along the minus strand of JAKQCW010000345.1, from coordinate 5,641 downwards.
TGCGGCTGATCGTCTTCTCTGACCTGCACAAAGGCCAACGCGACGACGCGGACGACTTCGCGGCGTGCGAGCCGGCCTATCTGGCCGCGTTGGATCACTATTGGCGGGAGGGGTTCGAGCTCTTTTTGCTGGGCGATGTGGAGGAGCTGTGGGAGAGCCGGCCGAGCTCCGTGATCGACAAGTACAGTGGGGTGTTGAAGCTGGAGCAGCCTTTTGCCGCGGCGGCCAGCCCCAGCCGCTACACACGCTTCGTGGGCAATCACGACGACCTGTGGTACAGCCCGAGTCAGGTGCAGGACTATCTGGCGCGCTACCTGGCCGGCCAGCCGGTGATCGAAAGCCTGCGCATGACCGTCCATCAGCAGGGCCAGCCGCTGGGCGAGCTCTTCTTCCTGCACGGCCACCAGGGCACGTCGGATTCGGATCGTTTCGCCCGCGTCTCGGCCTGGGCTGTGCGTAACCTGTGGCGACCTTTGCAGCGCCTCTTCAACGTCCGGTCGAACACGCCCAGCACCAACTACGAGCTGCGCGGCAAGCATGAGCTGGCCATGTATCACTTCGCCGCCAGCCGGCCGGGCCTGGTGCTTTTTGCTGGTCACACCCACCACCCGATCTGGGAGGGCCTCAACTTTAAGCAGGCGCTGGAGATGATGGGGGTGCGGGGCCTGGAGGTGCAGGTGGACGCAGCTTGGGTGCAGGAACAGGTTGCCGAGGCCGTGGCGCTGCCGGACAAGCCCAAGCCCAGCTACTTCAACAGCGGCTGCTGCGCCTATCGCGACGGCTCCATCACCGGCATCGAGCTCAGCGACGGCCAGGTGCGGCTGGTGCGCTGGGCCGGAACGCCGCCAGCTCGTACTGAGGTCTTCAGCGCCTCGCTCCAGGATGTGCTGGCGGCTGTGGCGGGCTGACCGTTGCGGCGCGTCGTGGTCTTGCGTGTTTCCCCCTTCTCATTTATAATGCATTGCGTCACAAATTCGTGGTTTGTGGCCGACTGGGTCAACCCAGGACATAATTGCTGACAGCGACCAACTTGGAGGCGTTTCCAATGAGCGAACCAGAGACTCTCACCCCCCAGGGCGCCATGGCCGAACGGCTGCGCAAGGCGAAAGACCTGACCACCATGACCGTGCAGGGCGCGCGTTCCACCGTGGAGAGCACGGCCGAGATGGCCGCGGGCGAGGCCACCATGTCGGCCGAAGCTGCCGCGACCGCCTCGCAAGGTCTGTCTGATACGCTGGGCCGCGCCACCAGCAACGCGGTGCAGGGGATGGCGCACGGCGCCGGCGCGGTGATCGGCGGCGCCAAGGGCACGGCCGGCGGCATGGTGCTGGCCGCCCAGATCATGGGCGGGGCCACCGTGGACGCGGCCAAAGGGTTGGTTGGCAGCACCGCCAAAGTCACCGGCAGTCTGGCTGAGGGCTTCGTCGTGGCGTTGGAAGATCAGCAGCAGGGCGCCGAGCAGGTCAAACAGGCGGCCAGGGCCTTCGTGCAGGAGGCCTTCGACGCCACCACCGGCGCAGCCTTCGGCGCGCTGGGCGGCGCGGCCACGGCCACCGGCGCGGTGGTCGGCGGCGTCAAAGGCGCAGCCAGCGGCACGGTGGACGGCGCGAAGGATGTGGTCGACGCCGGCGCGGATGTGGCCTACGCGGTGACCAAGGAAGCCACCAAGGGTGGAACCGAGATCATGCGCCGGGCCCTGCACCGGCCCGACGACGCAGCCTGACGCCCTGGCGACTCAAACGCTCTGGCCGGTCTCCGACCGAGCCAGCCTGGCGCCCCGACGACCCAAGCGCTCTGGCCGGTCTCCGACCGAGCCAGCCTGACGCCCCGACGACCCAAACGCTCTGGCCGGTCTCCGACCGAGCCAGTCTGACGCCCTGACGACCCAAACGCTCTGGCCGGTCTCCGACCGAGCCAGCCTGACGCCCTCGACTCAAACGCTCTGGCCGGTCTCCGACCGAGCCAGTCTGACGACAATTGAGCGTCCGTGATCCCAACAAGAACTCCCGCATTTGCGGGAGTTCGTTTTTTCGGCGGCAGCAGGAAGTCAGAGACCGGCCCGAGCAGCGGTGGAGGAGGTCGGGGCTCGGTCGGAGACCGGCCCGAGCAATAAGTACACTGTAAATTAAGTTTCTGAGAATTTCTCGTTCTCAGGTACCACCTGCCGATAATGGGAGTTCAGCTTCTGACGAGCGGCAGGTATGGAGAGTTTATCCTGTGCAAAAAAACCGATTCGCCGCCTTCGGCGGCGGAAGAAGCGGAGGACAGAGGGCGGAGGACGGAGGACAAGAACCCTACTCAAGGCTCCTGGCGATACGATACCCCAGGTCGTTGAGCCAGTACCTGGGATTGTCCCCGTCGCGGTAGGCGCAGCGCAGCATACGGCGATGGGCGGCAAAGCCGCCGCCGCGCCTCACACGAATACCAGTTGCATCGGGATCTTCCAAATTGGCTTCTGGCCGGTAGGGGTAGTCGGCGTAGCGCGTGGCGGTCCACTCCCAGACGTTGCCACTCAGATCGTGGATGCCGTCAGGTGTGGCGCCGTGCGGGTAGGCGCCCACCGGCGTGGTGCGCATGACGCTGCCCTCCAGCGAGTTGAGCCGCTCCTCCTTCCACCTTCGGCCCCAGGGGAAGACGCGCCCGCCGCGGCGGGCTGCCCACTCCCACTCCGGCTCCGAGGGCAGGCGGAAGGACAGGCTCGTGACCGCGGCCAGCCAGCGGGCGTAGGCCATGGCCTCATACCAACAGACGCCAACCACCGGCTGGCTGGGGTTGTTGAGGTCCTGCTCCTGCCAGTACTCAGGCTCCACATGCTTCTTCTGTGGGTACCACTTCTGGAAAACCTCTCGGGCGTACTGCTCTGTCCAATCAAGTCTGCCACGCCATATGTATGCGTCACGCGCTGTTAGCAGTCCAGCTTTCTGCAGTTCGGCAATCTCGGCTGGGTTCTCCTTCCAGCGCCGCCAAGTCTCCATCCACCAGTCCACCGGATCTTCCTCGCCGGGAACCGGCTCGCCGCGCAGCCAGAAGCGGCCGCCGGCCGTCCACCAGCGATCCTCCTCGTAGCCGCCGGCCGCCAGGAAGCAGGCATACTCGGCGTTGGTCACCGGGTAGCGGCCGATGGCATAGGCGGCCAAGGGCACCTTGTGACGCATGAACTCGTCGGCGAAAGCCTGACCCAGGTCCAGCCGGCTGCTGCCGATCCTGGCCTCAGCCGCGGCGATCTCAACCAGGGGCGGCAAGATGACGCGCACGCCGCCCACCGTTTCCAACGGAAAGCGTGGGTCCTTGAGTCGGCCCAACAACAGCCCGGCCTCGATGCGGCTGCGAAGATGGATGCGCACGTCGCCCAGACGATCTAGCAGCGCCTGACGACACGAAGCGACCTGCGCTGCGTCCACCTCGCCGTTCTGCCAGTCCAGCCCGCTCTCCAACGCGCAGCGCGCGGCCAGAGCCGGGTTGACGGCCTGCACCGCCGCGATCAGCGTCGGGTCGAGGCCTGCAGCCAGGATGGTGGTCTGCTCCCAGCCGTTGGTGGGCGGACCGGGCAGCGGCTCCCATTGGCCGCGCTCGGCGACCGGCATCTCATCGACGCGGCTGGGCGCGCGCCACAGCCCAGCCAAGCCTTCGCCCAGCCGCAGCCGCCAAAGCATTTCGCCGGCCGCGAAATATTCCTGCAGGAGGTGGTGGCTGAAGCGAATCTGCCGCTCCCGGCTGTCGCCGGCGGCAGCATCGCCCAGCAGCGTCGCTGCGTGCGCCAAACGCAGTATGGCAGCTGGCGGGGTGGCCACGTCTGCGCCGTCAGGCATGGCAACTTGTTCGGGCAAGACGTCCAACGCCCAAGCCCGATCGACCTGAGTGCCCTCGCCGATGGCCTGCATGGCAAAGGCCAGCTGCGAAAGGGCCAGGTGTTGCGCCGCCGGCTCGATCCAATCGGGATGGTTGCGCCTGAGCTCCCGACCGAACAGCTTCTCGGTGAAACCGGTCAAAAGTCGGGCGCGCACCGCCGGAAGTTGACCGCCGGCCGCGAATTCCTCGACCATCATCTTGAGGTAGAAGGGAGTACGCGCCAGAGGAAGCAGCGTGCCATGCTCGCCCTGAAGGGCGTTCCAGAAGGCCATTCCCGCCGTGTCGCCCAGATAGCGCCGGCTGAAGTCCTCGATCTGCTCATCGCTGAGCGGATCGATCTCCACCTGCTGCACCGCCAGCTCACCGCCGTAGTCCTGGCTACGGCAGCTAAAGATCAACCTGTTGCCGGCCGGCAACGTCTCAGCAAATACACGCCACTCGTCGGTGCGCTCCCTGAACCGCTCACGGCTCGCTTCGTTGAGCCCATCGCAGAGGATGCACAGCCGACCGCCGTGCAAAGCCTGGATCAGCTCGGCGTGACTGTCGCCGCCGGGGTTCTCCAGCCGCCACATGCGCGCCAGAAACTCGTCCGGCGTCTCGTCCGACTTCTGCGCGGCCAGTCGCACCCACAACGGCAGCCAAGCCGCGTCTGGATCGTGCAGCCGGGCCAGCGCCTGGTCCAGGGCCAATCGCTGCAGAACGGTGGTCTTGCCGCCGCCCGGCAGTCCCTTGAGTATGAAGGCTGAATAGCGCTGCACGGCATCGCGGATGTCGGGGATCGGTACACGTTTGCTCTCACGCTGCGGTCCGACGCCAGAGAACAGGATCTCGCTGTAGCGCGGCGTGAGCTCCGGGGGTGGCGCGGCGCCAGAGAGAGTCACGTAGCGCGTCTGCCACTGCTGAAAGTCGGGATGGATACACAGGCGGGCCAGATAGCGCGTCTCACGCTCAACTGCGCCGGCAGCCGGGACGGCGGCCAGGTATTTGCTCAGCGCCTCGAACTGCGCTGGACCAACCGACAACGCCCGCTCCTGGGCAACGACTGCACCGTCTCCTATACGCGCGTCAGGCAGGCGCAACAGTGTCAGCAGTTGATCCAGCAGCTCCTGCATTTCCCCGGCCGTGTAGCGCAACGTGAGGTTGAGGTTCACATCGCGACCGATGAAGATCCCGTCGCGATTGTCGACAGAGTCGCCAACGAAGCTGCCGCCTTCAGTATTGATGTGTGTAGTCGTGTTGGTGCTCATGGATAAGTTGGAGGGTGGCTCCGCGCCGATGGTCGCCCGGCGGGTTACTGAAAGGCGCGGAGCCGGCGCATCTTTGGCTCGGCACATTACCGAACCTGGACAAAGGCCTGGATCTCTCGTAGGGTTGTCGCGGCCGGGCATCCGTGGACACGCGGCATTTCTGACGCAGGCGCAAGGCCCTGGCGAGGAGAGATGCTGGCGATACGATACCCCAGGTTGTTGTTCCTGTTCCTGGGATTGTTCCTGTTGCGGTAGGCGCAGCGCTTGCGGCCCTTGCCCGCCATCATTGTACACAATGAATGGCGAAACAGGCAAGCAGCATTCGCAGATCGAGCGGCCGCATAGATTGTGTAGCCGACTGCGCCGCAGCGAAACCCTGCCGCCGCATCGAGACCCGCTCAGTTGCGCCAACTGCCCAACAGACCGCCGATCTGGTTGAGCAAGCCGGCGCCATGCTCGTATTGACGCACCGTCAGGCAACGCAACTCGTGGGCAGTTCGTAGCTGCAGGCGCAGGATCTCCAGCTCCACGTCGGCGCTGAGCAG
>JAKQCW010000344.1 GCA_029558955.1 Chloroflexota bacterium | reverse complement strand
CCGGGCGCGCCCGGCGGGGCCATGGCTGCGATCAATAGGCCGTGATAGCTGCGGCTGAGCATGCCCGCCACCGTGCCCATGGCGTAGCCGCCCAGGCCGTTGGTCACCAGCCACTCGCGGCGGCCGGCCACCGCCGCGTCGCCGCACAGCTCTCGTCCGTAGTCCAGCATGATGCACCTCAAGGTGAGTATATGAGACGGCGCCGGGCAGCCGTTCTCTGGCCGGCGTTTTGGCCGGATCGTGTTGTCAGGTCATTCAGATGTCGTCGCCAGGGCGACCGAGTGGCTATCGAAGCCGCCGCCCTTGCCGCACCATCACGGCCGATCCCTCAGCCAGAAAGGCCGAGCTGGGCGGGTCGGCCAGGAAGGTGGCGAATTCCGGCCCGTACAGCCGGGCCACGTCGCACTCCAACCAGCTTTCACTGACCTGCCAGACGCGCCAGGGCGGATGTTCCACCTGGTATTCGATTGTCTGGCCGCGCCGGCTGGCGTAGCCCCAATAGTGCTCGGCGATGAACTCGGCCTCGGAGCCGGGCGTCATGGGCTGCGCTGCGCCCCACGGCCGCACCCCCAGGCGTTGCCACCGGCCGCGGAAGCGCCAGCCAAATTCGACGCTGGCCGGGGCGGCCGCGGCGTATTCGATCTGGTGCTGCATGGGCATGGCCACATAGGGCTCGCCGTAGACCGCGCGTGCGGTCCAGGCGATGGCCGGCCGGGGCACGATCTCCTTGATGAAGGCCACCCCGCGCGGAGCGTTGTCGCCCAGGTCGCTGCGCCGCACGTAGCAGCGCAGGTTGACCTCCTCGAAGTTGCGATGCCAGGGCATGGGCAGGCCCAGCAGGCGCGCGTCCAGGAAGAGGAAGCCAACCAAGCTGATGAAGGCGCGGCCCTGCCAGGTGTCCACCGCCAGGCCGGCCGGCAGGCGCGTTTGCAGCACGGCCGGGTCGATCTCGTAGTTGAGCATGGCCAGGTAGCGCCAGGAGGCGGTCAGAAAGGGGCGAGTGGGGGGTGTGGTGGTCATGGCGGGGGGTGCTATTGCGCCTCGTCCTCGCGCGTCACCTCTGGCAGTTCCAGCACCAGGTCGGGGCCATAGGCCAGCGATGGGGTCTGGAAGCCGGGCGTCGCCTGGCCGGCCAGCGCCTTTTCGACCATGGCCAGGGCGGCCAGCACCGTCATGGTGTAGCCATCGGGTGTGCTCAGCCGGCTGACGCGACGCTGGCCGGCCGGGTCGCGCACCTCGCCCCAGAGGAGGCTGCGACCGCGGGCGCGCTGGGCAGCGTCGGGGCCGGGAGGCTGGCGCTGGACGGCCGCCTTGAGCATCCGCTGAGCCGGCTGCGCGCCCAGCAATGGGCCAAGCCAGCGGGTGCTGCGCAGTCCCCAGCGCAGCGCCCGCGGCGCGGCAAAGTAGACCTCGATGTTGGGGATGCCGGTGCTGTAGAAGGCAGTGGCCACGTCGCCCCAGCCGATGGCCGCGCAGGTCTCCATGCCGCGGCCGAAGTCGATGGCGCGGGTCAGCGAGCCGGCCGGCGCCTGCACCAGCTCACCCTCGCGGCGCACCCAGGTCGCGCCGGCCAGGCTTTCGACGCCGGTGTTGAGCGTGCCGCGCGAGAGGCCGCTGCCCAGGCCGCGAATGCCCAGCGTCAGCCGGTTGGCCGTGGGCAGGCGCCGCTTGAGATGGGCGGCCAAACAGTCGCTGGGTGCGACGTCGAAGCCCGCGCCGGGCAAGACCATCACGCCCAGCGCCCGGGCCTCCGCGCTGCGCCGGGCCAGCGCCTCGAAAACCGCGATCTCGCCGGTGAGGTCCAGGTAATGGACGCGGTTGCGCAGGCAGCCATCGACCATCGGCTGCGCGGTGTTGGCAAAAGGGCCAGCGCAATGCAGCGCCACCTCGACCTGGCTCAGCGCCAGATCCAGCGCGGCGCGGTCTTCCAGGTTGAAGGCCACATGCTGCAGGCCCAACCCGGCCGCCTGCTGCGCCAGCCGTTGCGGGTCACGCCCAGCCAGAATCGGCCGCAGTCCACGCGTCACCGCCTCGCGCGCGATCAGGTCGCCGGTATAGCCATAGGATCCGTAGATCAGGAAGGTGTGGGTCATTTTTGTTCACTCGGATATTTTGGGCGTGACGAGTAACGAGTAACCCGTAACCGGAATAGTGAGAATCGTTTCCGGGTTCCGGGTTACGTGTTACGCATTACTCGTTACGCATTACGCCGCCGCCTTGCCCTCCCAACTGCTGCACCGTGGCGATGACCGCGCCGGCGCAGCGGGGCAGTTCAGCCTCCAGCTCTGACCGGCTGAAGCGCAGCACCGTCCAGCCCGCGGCCGTCAGCTCGTAGTCGGCCGGCCGGCGCTCGCGCAGCGCGCCCTCCTGGCTGGCCATGTCGTCGCACAGCACGGCGATCTGGCCATCGCGGCAGAAAAGCGCGAAGTCCACCGCCGCCTCGCCGCCCGGCTGGCTGACCTGATAGCGATATTCCACCAGCAGGCCGGCCTCCCGCAGCGCCAGCCAAAGCCGTTCCTGTGGATCGTCGCGCTGCCACAGGTCGTTGATCTCGCGCGCGGCCAGCAGGCGTCGCAATGTGGTCGGAATAAAGGCGATGCGGCGCAGGGCGCGGCTGGGCACCGGTCGCGGCAGCGGCTGCAAGGGGCCAAGCTCGATCTTGTAGTAGGGGTCGCGGGCGCGCGGGTGATCCGCCTCGTTGGGCAGCAGCTCGGCGCGGGTCAACAGGTGAAAACGACGTACCGGCGCATAGTAGTTGATCGCGCAGCCTTGGTCGCCGAAGGCCCCGGTCTGGTAGAAGGCCAGATATTCGGCTGCCACCCGGCGCGGCGCGCGCTTGAGCGGAATGCGATACCAGCCCTCGTCGCGCGCCCGCGCCAGATCGCGCCCGTTGTTGATCACCGCCACCAAGACGGGCGCGTCTTCGTCATGGCCCCGGTTTGCATCGCCCTGGTCGGTCCATTCCGGTTGATTCCCGATCTCGCGGCCAGGCCAGTCAGTGTGGTCGCTCACCAGATTCCTCCTGCCAGCTCCGGCGCGTAGCGCTGCACGTCCTCGCGCAGGCGCAGCAGCGCCAGGTCCTTGGCCTTGGCCTCCAGCATCACATCGAAGGGCGGCAGGCCGGCCGCCTCGCGCAGAAAAGCGATGAACTCGAAGGGGTGAATGTAGTCGGAGTGACGCGTCCAGAGCGGCGGCTGCAAGAGCTGCACGCGGCGGCCCGTTGCGGGGTCCTGCTGTTCGGCGATGCGCATCTCCGTGCGCGGCGAGCTGAAATGCACCTTGGGGCGCACCCCGGCCGGCCACGTGGCCAGGCAGGCAGCCAGCGCCTCGCGCAGCGGCATGCGTTGCGGGTTGAAGCAGTGATGGTGCAGGTTGTCGAAGACCAGGCGCACCCCCGTCTGCTGGTGGATCCAGAGCGTGTCGGCCACGCCGAAGCGGGTATCGTCGTTCTCCAGCGCCAGGCGACGGCGGGCCGGCTCGGGCAACTGCTCGAACGCGGCCACGAAGCGTTGGCGCGCCTGCTCGCGGCCCTCGTAGATCCCGCCCACATGCACCACCACCACGGCCTCGTCGTCCAGTCCCATGCGATCCAGCAGCTCGGCCTGGGTTGCGAGCTCCAGCGCGCTTTTGGCTGCCAGCGCCTCGTCGGGCGCGTTGAGCACCACGTACTGCGAGGGGTGGCAGGAGAGGCGCAGGCCGATCTCGCGGGCCAACTGGCCCATGGCCGCCAGCTCGGCCGCGCAGTCATCAAGCTGGCCGTGGAACTGGCTGAGCTCCGGGTGGGTCAGGTAGGGCGCCAGCTCCGACGACATGCGGTACATGGCGATGCCTTCTCGGCGCAGGTACTCGAAGATATCGCGCAGATAGGCCAGGCTGACGCTGAGGTGGGGGTTGTTCTGCCAGCGCCGGCTGTCGTGTTCCTTCAGGCCGGCCTGGCCGATGACTTTGACGGAAAATCCGAGACGCATGGCGGGTGTGTGGGTGACTGGGTGATGGGCGAAAGGGACCCGTGGCGCAATTGTACCAGACGGCGGGGGGAAAGGCAACTGGCGAAAAAAGGCTGGTCACACAGCAGCGCAGGCCGTTGACACGGCCCACGGCAGGTGCTACAATTGAAGCTGCGATGACCGTGTTCTTGCCTTGAGCCCGGCTGGCCGAGTTGCTGTGCGACGCCGGAAAAAGGAAGCAGATCTGTGTCCCGCCAACCGATGCCCAACGCTGCTGACCAGAGTTCACGGCATGAGGTGACCTTGGCAGTCCAAACCATCACAACCGACCCGCCCATCGGCTGGGTATTGTACGACGATATGTGCGGCTTCTGCCGTGAGTGGATCCCCTTCTGGGGGCCGACGCTGCGCAAGATCGGCCTGGACATCGCGCCGCTGCAAGCGCCGTGGGTTCGCCCGCGCCTTGGCCTGTCGCCTGAGGAGTTGGTGTATGACATCCGGCTGCTCTTCGTCGATGGTCGTCACCTGGCCGGGGCCGAGGTCTACCGCTACGCCGTGCAGCACATCTGGTGGGCCTATCCGCTCTACCTTTTCTCGGTGACGCCGGGGCTGCGCCGGCTGTGGGATTGGGGCTACGGCGCCTTCCGTGACCATCGCCACGCCATCTCGAAAGCCTGCGGGCTGCCCGCGCCGACAGCCCGCGACGCCGAAAGCGTCCTGACCGCAGCATTTCCAGGTGGGGCTGAGAGCGAGGCTAATTGACCAGAAAATAGCCGCTCGGGCCGGTCACCTGACCGAGCCCGCCATTTTCATTGACGGTTGTGCGCCCAGCGCATGGATGGCTCGAATGCCATCGGTTTGACCGGTGGGACGTTATCGGTACAATCAAGGCAGGCGATGCCCGCGGCGTGAACCTGTCTGCGCCTCAGATGACGATGAAGCCGGTCGCCGTACTTCGAGGAGTCTGACCATGACTGTAAGAGACGTTGTGTTGCCATTACCCGAAGACCTGTACGTTCGTCTGGAGCAGACCGCACGAGCCACCAGGCAATCGTTGACCGAACTGCTGCTGCGGTCCGTGCGCGCGGGCAGCCCTCCCGATTGGTCGCAGGCCCCTGCCGAGTTTCAGCCCGATCTGGCTGCCCTCGACCGTTTAGGCGACGATGTGCTGTGGCGCATCGCCCGCAGCCAGCGCATCGAGGCCGATGTCGCGCGATTGCAGGACCTGCTGGAGAAGAATGCCGCCGATGCGCTGACGGCAGATGAGCGTCTGGAGTTGGACGAACAAGTCGCTGAGGCTGATCGCCTTATGCTGCGCAAGGCCCATGCCGCTGCGCTGCTCCAGTGGCGCGGCTATGCTGTCCCACCGTTCGAAAGGTTGTGACGGACGTCATCTTGGATGCTCGCCGCAATTGGGTACGTCTCGGTTGGCAGCCAAACACTGCATGATCTGAGGGCGGCAGCCGATGTCGGACCGGAGCACGAGCGACATCGGCTTGACCGGTGGGACGTTATCGGTACAATCTTTCAAAGTGGGCGTTGGCGAATGAATTCGACCACGTCCGGAGCACAACGGGTCTGCGCATTTCCCAATGTCTGACATGGAGTTGCCATGAGTGAGTTGATCCTATCGATTAGTATAGAGCCGCTGGAAGAAGGCGGTTACCTGGCCACCAGCGATGATCTGCAAGGGTTGGTTGCACAGGGCCGTACCATGGCTGAGGCCATGGAGATCGCACAGGATGTTGCGCGCAAGTTGATCGAGTCATACTTGGAGCACGGCGACCCACTGCCGCCGAACATCGCTGCCAGTTGGCGGCAACCGCAACGTCGTACCAAGATAAAGATCCCTGTGGGCATTGCTCCCGAGGCTGTGGGGGCATGACCCGACTCCCCGAACTAACTTACCGCGAGGTGATCAGTCGCTTGCGTCGGGCTGGGTTCGTCTTTGATCGTCAGGCCAAGGGAAGCCATGAAATCTGGTACAACCCGACGACGCGTCGCCGCACCACCGTGCCGAATCATCCGGGAGCCATCGCTCGTGGCACCCTACGAGCGATCATCAGAGAGGCCGGTCTGTCGGTGGAGGAATTTTTCGAATAGAGCCCACTTCAAGCGCGACGTGTCCAACGTCAATAGCTTGATGGGGGAGCTGGCTGCTCGAAAACGACACCCGGCTGGAGGAAGAGCTGGCCTGAACATCGCCGAGCGGCCGGGCTGTGGTATAATGCCGGCGTCGTTTCATCCGCCGTCCTGTTCAATGCAGAAGAGGAATTCTCATGGCTAACCGTCCGTTCCCCTGGGGTCGCACCTTCATCCTTGGCTTCGGCTTCTTTGGCATCAGCATCATCTGGCCGCTCTTCAACAGCCTGGTCCCGCCCATGTTGGCCGATCTGGGTCTGAGCGCGTTCGTGGTCGGGTTCATTCTGACCTGGGACAACATCATCAATATGTTCCTCCAGCCCTGGGTGGGCAGCCGCTCCGACCGGACGCACACCCGCTTTGGTCGGCGCAAGCCTTGGCTGATGGTGGGCGCGCCCATGGCCGCGCTCTTCTTCATTCTGGTGCCCTTCGTGCGCGAGAATTTCGTGCTGATCGCGCTGGCCATCCTGGGCACTAACCTGGGCATGGCCCTCTTTCGCTCCCCCACCATCGCCTATCTGGGCGACCTGTTCCAGCCCGAAGAGCGCAGCAAGGCCAACGGCGTGATCAACCTGATGGGGGGCGTGGGGGGTGCAATTGCCCTTTTTGCCGGCGGCATGCTCTACAAGATCGGCGTGCCCATTCCCTTCATCTTCGGCGCGGCGGTCATGCTGCTGGCCATCGGCGTGGTGCTCTGGCGGGTCAAGGAGCCGGACCGCTCCCATCTGCCGGTCGAGGAGATCGAGCAGGAGCCCAAGCTGCTGGACAATGTGCGCTATGTGGCCACCAACCCAGACCGCAGCGGACTTTTCCTGCTGGGCGCGATCTTCGCCTGGTTTGTGGGCTGGAACGCCACCGAGGCCTTCTTCACCCTCTACGCGCGCGAGGTGTTGGGCATCCCGGTGGGCACGGGCACCCAGATGCTCACCGCCTTTGCCGCCATGCTGATCCTCTTTGCCATCCCCAGCGGCCTGTTGGCCACCCGCTTCGGCCGCAAGCCGATCATTTTGATTGGCCTGGTTGGCATGACGGCCGGCGTGTTGCTGGCTTTTCTCGTGCGGCAGCCGACGATGCTGCTGGCGTTGCTGGCGGTGATGGGCGGCTTCTGGGCGCTGATCAACATAAACTCGCTGCCCATGGTCTATGACCTGGCCAAGGGGGGCAGCATCGGCGCGTACACCGGCCTCTACTACTTCGCCTCCTCGGCCGCGGCCATTACCGGCCCCATCGTCGGCGGCGCGCTGGTGGACGTGACTAGCTATCAGGCGATCTGGCCGTTCACGGCCCTCTTCCTGCTGCTGGCCGCCGTGCTGATGAGCCGGGTGCGCGTGCAAAAGGCAGCATAGCCAGCCCGCCGCGCTCTGGCCGGTCTCCCGACCGAGCCAGCCCGCCGCGCTCTGGCCGGTCTCCTGACCGAGCCAGCCCCGCCGCGCTCTGGCCGATCCCCCGACCGAGCCAACCCCGCCGCGCTCTGGCCGGTCTCCTGACCGAGCCAGCCCCGCCATGCTCTGGCCGGTCTCCTGACCGAGCCAGCCCGCACTTCATCGCAAGGCCCGAAAAACGTACCCCTGACTGCTCAGCTCCTCCAGAATCGTCTCCAGCGCGTCCACCGTCTGCTGACTGCCGCCGCCGCCGTCGTGCAGCAGGACGATCGCACCCGGAAACGCGTCCTGGATCACGCGCGCCGAAATGGCAGCCGCGCCCGGCCGGCGCCAGTCCTTGGGGTCGATGTCCCAGCCCACCACCTGGTAGCCCAGCGCCGCGGCAAAGGGGCCGGTGTTGGCGTCCACGCCGCCGCCGGGTGGCCGCAGATAGGCGAAGCTGAAGCTGGCCGGCAGCAGGTCGCCCACGGCTGAGCGCACCAGTTCCTCGGCGCCCTGCACCTCCTCGGCGAAGGCCTCGCGACTGCGGCCCACCAGCGATCGGTGGCTGAGCGTGTGGTTGGCGATGACGTGGCCGGCCTCAGCCACCGGGCGCAGCGCAGCCGGCGCGCGGCGCACGTGCTGGCCGATGACGAAAAAGGTCGCCTTCGCGTCGTAGCGTTCGAGGAGTTCCACGATTTGAGGTGTATAGGTCGGGGAGGGGCCATCGTCGATGGTCAGATAGAGAATGGGCTGGCCGGCCGCGGTGCGGGTGGCCAGCCCCAGCGCGGCCGCGCGGTTGCTGACCAGGCGCGCCCGCGTCGTGGCAGCGACCGGCGCAGGCGCGGTGTTGCCAATCGTAATTGGACTGAAGTGCTCGTCGTAGTTGCCATCGCTGCGCACGACGCGCAGGCGCAGGGTGTAGGGGCCATCGGCGTAGCGGGCGCTGTCGAGGTTGACCAGCGGGCTGGCGGTGGGCGCTACGGTCTCGCCGACGGCCAGGAAAATGGCCTGATCTGCATCGCCGGCCGGCAGCAGATCGAGCTGCCATTTGGCAAAGTCCGCGGCTTGGGCCACGGCGGACACGGTCACGACGCCGCGCAGCGCGTCGCCGGCGGCCGGGGTGGTGATGCCGTTGGCGACGGACGCCGCGCCGGCCGGCAAGTTGCTGGCCAGCAGCAACACCAGCCCAATCAACGACCGCCAGAGCGTTCTCCGCCTCATCACTACTGTTCCCCCTCGGCGAAACAAGCGTCCACATCCACGATGAAGCCGGGCAACAAGCGCGACTCGGCTGTGCTGCTACGGTTGTAGATGCCATGCACGGCGTAAACAGACGCATCCTCCGGCAGGGTGAACACTGTGATCGTCTCGTCCAGAGGGTTGACCAGCCAATATTCGGCGATGCCGGCCTGGGCATACTCGCGGCGTTTAGTCTCCAGGTCGCGCAGGGGATCGTCGGGGCTAACCACCTCCATCACCAGATCGGCGCCCTCCCAGTACTGCTGGCGGATACGGTGGCGGTTGCGCTGAAACATGAACAATACGTCAGGCTCCCGGTACTTACCAGCCCATAGTTTGACACGTGTGGGTGCAGTCAGCACAAACCCGGCGCCAGCAACTTGCACGTAACGATACAGCAACCGGTAAAGCAGCAGTGTAATAAACTGGTGCGCCGGGCTTGGCATGGATAACACCTCCACAATCCCATGGGAATACTCCACCAGACGATTGCCTGGCAACAACAGGTAGTCCTCCTCGGCCCATGTGCCTTGCGCGGGAAAGATCTTGGCGATATCCCACGCCGGCTCGACATCCAATACGGGAGGGTGCAGTCGTACACTCATCGACAGTTCCTTCGCCTTGCCACAAGCCTACTTGCTGAAGCGGGCTCGGTCAGAGACCGGCCCGAGCATTGTTTACAGGCTCGGTCAGAGACCGGCCGGAGCGTGATCAGCTTACCACGCCGCGCTGCGCCTGTCAACCAGCGTTCAACCCAGATCAACCTCTGTGCTGAGGGCCATGCGAACGCCCATCTGCTCGAACTCGGCCAGCCGCGCCTCGGCGAGGGCGTGGAAGTCGATCTGCGGGTGCAGCACGGAGGAGGTGCAGTCGCGCAGCAGCGCCAGCTTGCGCAGCATCTCCGGCCGGCCCTCGAAGGTCTCTACCAGGTCCTCCATCGTCTCCAGCACGCAGTGGCTCATGGCCTCGCCGGCTACCACGATCAGATCGGCTCCGGCCAGCTCGTCCAGCAAGGCCTGGTTCCGGCCGTGGTTGACCATGCCGGGCAGCGGCACCTCCGGCTGGATGATGGAGTAGTGTTCGGTGCGCGGTTCGCTGCCCTTGGCCAGCCAGCGCGGCTGGGTCTGGCGCGCCATGGCGTGCCAGACGACGGCCGACCACAGCTCTGGGTCCAGCATGTGGCCGGGGCTGCCGATCAGCACGTGATAGGGCCAGATGGTCAGCAGCTTTTTTGCCTCCTGCTCCAGCCGGGCCACATAGGTGCGTGACCAGTCCGGCTCGCAGCGCGGCTGCCAGCGGCCGCTCTGCACATCCTCTTGGCTGATGATGGTGAAGGGCGCGGGGTGAACACCCTGGGCATCGACCCACCAGTTGGGCGAGAAGATCTGGCTGGGCAGGTGCGAGTCCAGTGAGCAGGTGATCTGCGTGATGTGCGCCGCGTTGCGGTAGATGAACTCGATGGTGCGGCGTAGGTCGCCCAGCGCGCCGGGCACGTAGAGGCTGCCGGCCTCGTGGCAGAAATCGACCTGCATGTCGATCAGCAGCAGGTGAACCTTGTGCGCGTCGGCGCCGGCCGGCGACAGCCCGACCGCGTCCGCCTCGGCTGCGATGCGGGCCATGTCGGGGTGGAACAGCGTACCGATGCGTTGGGGATCGTAGAAGGAGGGGAAGGGAGACATAGAGACACCTCGAACGGTTGCGATCAGCACAGCAGTGCGGGGCGAGATCAGCCAGGCGAAACACGTCCTGGAAGGATCCGTCCGCAATTCTAGCACCGTTCGGCCCCAGCGACAAAGCGCGCCTCCCGCCACGCCCACGCGAATCTGGCTATCAGCTGGACATCCCCAATTCGCCGCTACAACACAGACAGGAACACCTGGTGGTCGAAGGCGATTCCCGCTGGAATGTCCACAATGAGCCCATTGCCCTCAAGCGTCCGGCCCGGCCAGCGCTGGCCGGGCCGGACTGAGATCATTCCACATCGAGTCTGGGCAGGTAGACTCTGTTGTGCAGGTACTTCCACAGCTTGCCGCCGTTGTTGCCGCGGGTGTAAGTTCCGATGTACAGACTACCACGGTACACGACGGCGTGGTTGTCCCAGGCAGTCAATGCAGTATAGCCGGCCCCGAAGCCGCCATCGACGACTTTTTGCCAAGTGCCGATGTCTCCACTGCTGGACCGCCACACTTCCGGGCCGGTGACGAAGTTGCCGACCACGGCAAACAGCTCACCGCGGAAGTTGATCAGATCTGCGATCTGCCTGTTGCTGGTCGTGCCGAAGCCGCCCTGCATGACCGGTTCCCACACGGCGCCATTGGCGGTGCGCCATATCTCGCCGCCGTTGTCATTGCGCGTGCCGGTGTACAGCTTGCCGTCGAAGACTTCCATTGAGGACACATAGGTATCCGCGCCGTTGCCGAACCCATTGGCATTGACCTGGGTCCATTGCACGCCATTGCTGGTGCGCCAGACCTCGCCGCCGTCGACCCAGTTCATAGTTGCAGCGTATAACGCGCCGCCGAAGGCCGTCATCGAGAGGATAGCGGCGTTGTTAGGGTCGTTGTTGAAGCCGTTGCTGACCACACGCGTCCAGCTGTTGTTGTCACCCGTGGCGCTGCGCCAGATTTCCGCGCCGTGTACGCCGGTGTCTCCCACCAAAGTGCCCGCGTACAGGTGATCATTGAACACGGTGAGCGTCATGAACTCGGCGTTGTTGGTGCTGCCCAGGCCGCCATACGCCACCTGGCTCCACGTGCCGGTGTTGCCAGATGGTGTGCGCCAAATCTGCGCGCCGCTGCCGTCCTCGACCCAAGTGCTGGCGTAGAGCTGGCCGTTGAACTCGGTCAACCGGTCGATACCGGCGTTCGAGACGTCGCCAAAGCCGCCGGTTGCCACCCGATCCCAGGCGCCGTTGGGAGCCAGTCGATAGACCTCGGCGCCGGAGGCGTTATTGGCCGTGCTGGCATACAGCCGATCGCCAAAAACGCCCAATGACCAGACGCCCCAGTTGTCGCGCTCGCCAAAGCCGTTGACGTTGACCTGCTTCCAGCCGGGCACACCAGGAGTGTATTTCTGGACACGGTGATTATCATGCTCGGTTACATAGAGGTTGCCGTATTGGTCCACCGCAACGGCTGCGGGAGCGATCATCTGGCCGCTGTTTGCACCATAGCTGCCACCGATTGTGGTGAGATAGGCGCCGCCGGCGTTAAAGACCTGGATGCGAGAGTTCCACATATCGACTACGATGACCCGGCCGTCGCTGCCCACGGCGACTGCGGTGGGCGGGTTCAGGTGTCCGAAGTCGTCGCCGGGCACACCCGTTTCACCGGCAAAGGTTGTGCAAGCATAGTCGTTGGCGGAGAGGGTGCATTTCTGCACCCGGAAGTTGTCGGTGTCCGCAACGAACACCGCGCCGCTGGCGTCCACCGCTGCCCCCTGCGGCCAGTTGAAATGGCGATTGTCTGTTCCCGTTGTGTCCAAAGTCCCCAGTGTCATGCGATAGACCCAGGCGCTGGTATAGACCTGGACGCGCTGGTTGCACTTATCCACCACGAAGATGTCGCCGTTGACCGGGCTGATTGCCACGCCGGTCGGGCAATCAAGTTGATAGTTGCCCGTGCCGTGCTGGCCGAAACTCCTGTAGAACGTCCCGTCGGCGTTGAAGACTTGGATACGGTGGTTGCCGGTGTCGGGCACGTAGACACGGCCGGCGGCGTCGACGGCCAGGTTGCCTTCAGGGCCGGCCCACCAGCTGCCGAAATGGGCGTTGTCGTCGCCGTAGATACCCGGCTCGCCTACCGTCCATTGGGGGACACCTTCGCGGTTGAGCTTGATCAGCCGGTAGCCGATGCTTTCGACGATGTAGGTGCTGCCATCCGGCGCTACGGCCACACCCCAGGGTGCGTTGTAGTGCTGGTTGTCGGTCACGTAGGGTGCCCCATCGACGCCGGCAAAGACACCCAGGGAACTGCCACTGCTGTTGTACTTGCGCACGACGAGGTCGAAGTAGCTGCTGACGAAGATGGCGCCGCTCGTGTCCACTGCTACGTCTGCCGGCCAATTCGCCCCGGTGATCGGAATGCTGCACGCACCGCTTGTGTTGCAGCGTTTGATCCGTCCGTTGTTGCTGTCGGCGATGTAGATAGTGTTGCCGCTGGTATCGCGACCCAAGCCATAAGCCCAGCTCAGTTGGTTTGCCGCGCCGCCGTTCGTGCCAGTGCCGTGGAAGGTCGAGCAGGTCCAGGCGCCGCTGAAGGTACAGCGCTGTACACGGAAGTTCTCCACGTCGGCCACGTAGAGCCGGTCGCTGCTATCGATCACTATCTCAGCCGGGCTGTTGAAGTGGGCGTTGTCGCTGCCCGATTGGCCGGTCACGCCGATAGTCGCTTGGTGGATCAGGTCGTCGCCAGACACGGTGTAGACCTGCACGCGGTGGTTCCAGCGATCGGCCACGAACAAGCGCCCGGCGCTGTCGAAGGCGAGGCCACGCGGTTCGTTGAAGTGGCTGTTGTCGCTGCCGGCATTCCACGGATCATTCTCCGGCAAGGTCCTGATCAGGTTGCCTGCCGCGTCGAACTCCTTGACCGCGTCGCTGATCGTCACCCAGATATTGCCGAAGGCGTCGACCGTTACGCTTTTGGGTGTTGCGAGAAAATCACCCCAGCTAAAGCCCACTCCCGCCTGCCCAATGGTCAAGCCACTGGCGCCGCTCGAGTTGTACTTCACCAGGCGGTGGCCTGCTTCTTCGACCACATAGACCGAGTTGCTGCCATCAATGAACAGGCCGTTGGGACGGTTCAAGTGTTGCTCATCTGCAAGGTATGGCGTCTGGGTTTCACCGAAAGTTTGCTGGTAGCCATAAACCGTTCCAGGCTGGCCGATGGGGACGGCTGGCGTGGTCGCCGCGTCCGGCGCACCGGCGCTGCGGCGCTGCATCCACGGCCGCAGATCTTCTGACCCCAGGGGCAGCGTGGACTGGGGCGATGGAGCAGTGGGCCGGCTGCTCACTGGCGGCTGGGGCGCCTGAGCAGCTGCGCCCAGCACAGAGCTGGCCAGCAGAATCAGGGCCATCAAGAGACTGGAGAGGCGATAGAGATGTTTGCGGTGCATGGAATACCCTCCGAATTGAGATAGTGGTGTCCAGAGGCGCCAGCGGCCGAAGCCGCTGACGCCCTGCTGATACCTGGAGGCCCCCCAGGTCTCCCGGCATAGAGGTAACTCGACCAGCGCTGGGCTGGGCGAGGCATCTCCCGCTTTGTCCCCCTCGGATGGAGCGGCCCGGGCGGCCCGGTCAGCCTTCAGGTATCAGCATGCCCCTACGGTAGCATGAAGTTGTTACGGGAATGTTACCTGACGGCTCGTATGTGAAAAACACGACTGAATATGGCTGAACCGCCACGATCGACGCGTCAGTCCTCCGCGCCCATGCTCTCGATCTCGCGCAACCGTTGCTGCAACTCCGCAGCGCGCTCGGCCGGGCCATGCTCAGCGTAGTGCTGGATCAAGCGTCGCAGGGCCAAGAGGCAACGCTGCCGCAGCCGCTCCCGCTGCGCCTCGATCAACTCCATGGACAGATAGCGCTCGGTCGGCAGGAGCCCCTCGGCCGGGTAGAGCGCGATCGCCTCCTCCCAGCCGGCGATGCTCTCGGCCGTCCGGCCGGCGGCGCGGTGTTTCTCCGCCTGCGTCGCCAACGCCTCGAACTGCCACACGTCCACCCAGATGCCGCTGTCCCGGCGCAGGCGATAGCGACCATCGATCAGCTCCACGTAGCGATCGCTGCCGCGTGGCCCGTCTGGCTCCAGCACATGGCGCAGGGTCGACAGATAGCTGCGCAAGTTCGTCAGGCTTTGCTGCTCGGCCTTGCCCAGCTCCTCGCGGCTCAGGCTCTCGCTCAGCGGCCACAGGGCATCCACGATCTCGACCTGGGTAGCCCCGCGCTCACTGTACAGCGCCAACAACGCCAACAGCGAGCGCGTCTTGGCCGAGCGCCACACATCGGCCGTGTTGGACAGAGTGTCGCCGTTCCGCACCACCTGCATGGGACCGAGCAGACAAAGGCGCAGCGGCTCCTGGCCATGGGAGAGCGGCGCAACAGAAGTCCCGGTGTCGGCGGGGGCTGACGCCAGGGCGGGCGAGGAAGCGCCGCTGGGCTGGGACGTTGCAGCATGGCGCACCAGTGAGTTGACCAGCGTAGCGCTGGTGCCAGCCACGCCCACGGCCAGAACGAGCAGCGTACACACCGGCGCATTGAGCCAGCCCCATGTCAGATCCACCATCATTGCTACAAGTACCAGCACTAACCAGACTATGACACGCCAGCCCAAGATAGGGAAACGAATCTCGGTCTCCACTTCTTCCAGGGCCAGGAAGAGGCGCAGGCCAATCAAGATCGCCAGCAACGTTGCCGGTTGGCCAGTGATCACACCCAGTCCGGACTTGCCAGTCAGGGTAAGAATCTGCAGGCTGGTGCTGCCACCGACGATCAGTGCGGTTGCCCAGACGATATAGCGGCGCAAAATCCGGCGCTTCGGCTCGGCTGCCTGCAGCGCCGTGCTGAAAAACAGCACAGCCACGCAGATGCCGGCGATGGCGTCGGTGATGGACACCCAGCGATCGATCGGGGAACAGCTGATGCGCGGCAACCCGTAGAGACTCAGACACTGGGGCGAGATGGCGGGCCGCAACAAGCTGAATTGCCACATCATGACGATCGCCATGCGCAGCACGATGAAACCGGAAGTGCACCACTCCCAACGCTGAAGCCGCTTATCGCGCAGCCAGAAGTTCAAGAACAGCGCCGACAGAATGGTCAGATTGGCGCCCTGAATTTGGATATACTGCCAGTCAAGTCCCGCATCGAGGGAGAGGCCCGGTCGAAAGAGGACAACATCGGCCAGATAGAAGACAATCAGTCCGCCCATGATGCCGGCAAAGGCCCAGGTAAGCGGCTCACGCGGCCGTCTCGCCATGATGAAAATGATCATGCCGGTCAGCAGAGGCAGGTTCAGCAGCGAGAAGAGGAACGGCGGCGGTTGTGCCATGGGAAGCCAGCGGCGATGACGAGGAGGGTTGGGGGCGTGTGCCGCTACTGTAGCACAACGAACGTTCATCGCCAACTTCGGCGGTGCATCGTGGCTTGTGAGTTCTGGTTTTTGCCGAGATGGTGTAAAATCACCGCATGACCCTCAGTGAATTCTCCGCACACCGCACCTGGAGCACCGACCGCCGCAGCCCCATGCGTTGGCTCTGGTCGCATATCCGGCGCAATTGGATCTGGGTGCTCGGCGTCTTTGCCGGCGCGCTGGCCAACGCTGGGCTGGCCGGTGTGGTGCCGATGCTGGCTGGCCAGGCCTTCAACACGCTGCAAGCTGAGCCCGGCAATCTCCAACCTCTGTTGGGCATTGCCGTTATGATCGCGGTCAGCCAGATCATCCGCGGGTTGACGCAGATCGGCCGCAACTTCTCCAGCGAGGTGCTGGGCCAGCGCCTGGAGCGGGACAGCCGTGACGAGGTCTACGGCAACCTGATGGGCAAGAGCATGTCTTTTCACGACTCGCACGCCACGGGCGATCTGATGGCGCGCGCCACCAACGACGTGCGCGAGATCAATCTGATGTTCAACCCAGGGCTGAACCTGGTGATCGGCTCGGCCAGCTTCCTCATCGTTCCCCTGGTGGCCGCGCCGCGCATTCACCCTGCCCTGCTGATCGCCCCGCTGATCTATCTGCTGCTCTATGTGGTGAGCACCTGGATCTACCTGCGCCAACTGGACCCCACCACGCGCGCGGTGCGGGAGCAGTTCGGCGAGATGAACACGGTGCTGGCCGAGGCCATCGACGGCGTGGAGACGGTCAAGGGTGCGGCCCAGGAGGAACGCGAGACCAATCGTTTCCGCCGCGCCGTAGGCGGCTGGCGCCGGGCCTATATCTGGCAGAGCGACGTGGAGGCGCGCTTTTACCAGCTCTTGCTGCTGGGGCTGGTGCAGACGGCCGCGTTGGCCGGTAGCCTGATCCTCTACCAGGCCGGCGCCATCAACATCGGCGATGTGGTGGCCTACAACAGCCTGATGCTGCTCTTCATGTTTCCCACCAACGTGGGCCAGTTCGCCTATTCGCAGGTGTCGTCTGGCGTCGCCAGTGCGCGCCGCATTCTGGAGATCCTCAACCAGGAGACCAAGCTGGATGAGAACGTCGGCGGCCATGCCGCGCCCATGGCCGGCGCGCTGGTCTTCGACCAGGTCACCTTTGGCTATGGCGACGCGCCGGTGCTGCACGATATCAGCTTCCGCGTCGAGCCGGGCCAGACCGTGGCCATCGTCGGCCAGACCGGCTCGGGCAAGAGCTCAGTGGCCAAGCTGATCAACCGCATCTACGACGTGCAGCAGGGGCGCGTGCTGATCGATGGCGTGGACGTGCGCGACTGGGATCTGGCCAGCCTGCGCCGCCAGATCAGCATCATCGAGCAGGACATCTTTCTCTTCTCGCGCAGCGTGGCCGATAACATCGCCTTCGGCTGCCAGCAGGCCACCCGGCAGGAGGTCGAGGCGGCCGCCGGCAAGGCGCAGGCTCATGATTTCATCCTCGGCTTCCGCGATGGCTACGATACCGAGGTGGGCGAGCGCGGCATGACCCTCTCCGGCGGCCAGCGCCAGCGCATCGCCTTGGCCCGCGCCTTTCTGACCGAGCCGAGCATCTTGATCCTGGACGATTCGACCAGCGCCATCGACAGCGCGACCGAGGATCGCATCCAGCGCGCCATCGAGGAGGCCGCGCGCGGCCGCACCACCATCCTGATCACCCATCGTCTCTCGCAGATCCGCTGGGCCGACCTGATCGTGGTGCTCAAAGGCGGCCGCATCGCCGCCATCGGCAGCCACGAGGAGTTGCTGGAGCAGTCAGAAGCCTATCGGAATATTTTCGCAAGCTACGAGTGAATAGTTAATGTTTTCCGGACTGAACACCGAAGCCTACGACCGGACTTATAGCGACCGCCAGTTGGTGCAGCGCGTGGCGACCTATTTCATGCGCGACCGGCGACGGCTGCTGTGGACGCTGGTTACCATCGCCGTGCTGGCCGGCATCTCCGCCATCCAGCCGCTGATCGTCTCCGAGGGGATCAACCTGCTGGGGCAAAACCCAACAAGCCAGGCGCTGGCCGCGTTGGTGCTCTTCTCGCTGGTCCTGGGCCTCACCTTCTGGGGGGTCAACTGGCTGCGCCGCCGGCTGCTGGCGCGCATCACCGGCATGGTCATGTCCGACCTGCGCGTGGACGCGTTCGAGGCCGTCATCGGCCACGACATGTCTTTCTTTGACCGCTTCCGCTCCGGCCGCATCATCAGCCGCATCACCACGGACACGCAGGAATTCTCGCAGGTGGTGGTGTTGATCGCCGAGATTTTCAGCCAGATGCTCTCATTGGTGATCCTGGCGGTGATTCTCTTCAGGATCTCCTGGCAGTTGACCCTGGCTGTGTTGCTCTTCTCGGTGCTCATCATCCTGGTGGCCTTCAGCATGCGCACCCTCGCACGCCGCGTCACCCGCCGCGGCTTCCAGGCCATTGCCGAGGTCAACTCAGCCATCCAGGAGGCGGTGACAGGCATCAGCGTGGCCAAAAACTTCCGCCAGGAGGCCGCGATCTACGGCGAGTTCCAGGATGTCAACCAACAGTCCTACAGCGTCAACCTGCGCCGCGGCTTTGTGCTCTCCAACGTCTTCCCGGTGCTGAACATGGTGGGCGGCATCGGCACGGCCGCGCTGGTCTATTTCGGCGGCATGGCGGTGACCTCAGGCGCCATTGCCCTGGGCGCCTGGTACCTGTTCATCAT
>JAKQCW010000339.1 GCA_029558955.1 Chloroflexota bacterium | reverse complement strand
CTATCCCGACCTCTGGGCCGCGCTGCTGTACGTGCTGGCCGGCCAGTACGAGCACGCCGGCACGCTCGGCGAGCTGGTCGTGCAGGCCGACCAGGCATCGGTCGCCCAGGAACTCGGCGGCGATCCCAGCAAGGCGCTGGTGGCGCCCAAGCATGCTCTGCAACGCAAATTGCTCGACGGCTTGCGCTACCTGCTCAAGGAAGCGTTCAAGCTGAACCAGGCCGGCCCGGCGGACGGTTGGCTGACCCAGGACGCCTTGTGGCTGGTGAGCAAGACCGTCTCCGACAAGCTGCGCGCACATCTGCTATCGCAAGGCATCGACGGCATTCCGGCGAGCAATACGGCGGTGTTCAACGTGCTGCAGGATCACGGCATCGTGCAACCGACGCCGGATGGCAAGGCGATCTGGAAGGCTACCGTCACCAGCGACGCCGGCTGGTCGCACGCCTTCACCTTCCTGAAACTCTCGCCGGCGATGATCTGGGATGCCGCCGACCGGCCGGCGCCGTTCGCAGGCCGTGTGCTGGTCGACGAGGAGCAGGCGGGGCCGACCCTGCTGGCGCCGGCGGTGGCTGATGGGCCGCGTGTGGAAGGAATCTCAGCTGCACCGTCGGCCACGGCGCCAATTGCATCCGCAGGCACAGACCCCGGCGTGGCTGCGCTGCTCGACCTGCTGGATGACACCGCTCCGCACACAGAGCCGGTGATCCCGGCTTGTCCTGTCTCCGAGGCCGAGCCGACGCCTTCGACCGTACCCGCGCCGCAGATGAGCCTCGCGTATTCCGAGGATCGCACCGAACCCTCTGGAGCGCACTTCATGGCTTGGCTGCGTCGGAGTATCCAGACGCGCAGACTCATCATCAACGACGCCAAGGCCCTGGTGCATACCGTCGCCGGTACGACCTATCTCGTCAGCCCCGGCGTGTTCCAGCGCTACGCGCAGGAGTACCTTCAAGTCGCCGCGCTAGCCAAGCAGGAGAAGCTGGAGGGGTGGCAGTGGGCGCAGAAACGCTTCGAGAAGCTGGGACAGCACCGCAAGCAGCCGAGCGGGCTGAACATCTGGACCTGCGAAGTCACGGGGCCGCGCAAGTCGCGCCGGCTGCACGGCTACCTGCTCGCCAGCCCGGATGCGCTGTTCCAGGAGACGCCGCCAGACAACCCATACCTGCGGCTCGTCAACGAGGCCGCAAAGCGCGAAGATTCAGCCCTTGGGGGCAAGGACAACGACGATCAGGGGTAGCCGTGCGGCCGCTGCGCAGGCCGGCTTCAATCCGCGGATGGGGCCGACTCTGCCAGCTTGGCTTCGGTCAGAGTCATCAAGTGGGCGGAACTGCATTTCAGCGCACGGGC
>JAKQCW010000328.1 GCA_029558955.1 Chloroflexota bacterium | reverse complement strand
CCGACCACCTCGACCTGCTCCGGGCCGTCCACGATGATCTCGGGGACGCCTTCGTAGAGCTTGACCTGGCCGGTGATGCGCAGGGTCTGGCCGAAGTAGAGCTCATCGGGCCGTTCTGGCCACCGGGACCAGGCGCTGGCGAAGATCACCGCCTTGAAGTCGTTGCGGTTAGGGCTGAAGTTGAGGAAGATCACCTTGTCCGACCGGTAGGTGTCCACCACCACCCCCTCGACCGTGACGCGGCGTCCCGCATAGGCGCCGGCCTCCTGCCAGGGGACCAGGGCCGGCGGCGCGGGCGCGGCCTGGGCCGCCGCTTGACCGACGATCTCGATCTGCTCCGGCGCCTCGACGATGATCTCCGGCGCGCCGTTGTAGAGCACCACCGAGCCGCGGACGCGCACCGTCTGGCCCAGCAGCCACTGCTCCGGCGACTGCGGCCACTTGCTCCAGTCGCGCTGGAAGATCACCGCCTTGAACTGGCTGCGGTCGTCGCTGAAGTTGAGGAAGATCACCGAGTTGGACTTGTAGCTGTCCACCACCGTCCCCTCGACGGCGACCGGCGTGCCTTCGTAGGCGGCCGCATCCTGCCAGGGAACAATGGGCAGCGGCGCGGCGGCGGTGGGGGTCAGGGTCGCGCTGACGGCCAGGGCGACGGCGGGGGTCACGGTCGCGCTGACGGCCACCGCGGCCGCTGGCTCATCGGCCAGCGCGCCGCCGCCCGTGCGTTGAGCTGCGACCGGCGCGGTGGGGGATGCGACCGCGACCGGGCCCAGGATCTCGATCTGCTCCGGCGACTCGACGATCACCTCCGGCGCGCCGTTGTACTCCTTGATCTTGCCCGTCACCCGCACCCGCTGGCCGAGGTAGACCTGATCGGGGGGCATGGGCCACTGCTCGAAGTCGGAGGCAAAGATCACCACCGAGAACTTGCCGCGATAGTCCTGGGCGAAGTTGAGAAAGGCCGCCTTGCCGCTGTTGTAGACGCGCAGCACCTCCCCTTCCACGGTGAGACGCTGGCCCAGATACTGGCCGGCGTCCTGCCAGTCGATGACGCCATCGGGGGGCGCGGTCGGCCGCGGCCGGCCGTCCAGCGCCAACAGATCGGCGACCACCTCGATCTGCTCCGGCGACTCGACGATGATCTCCAGCGCGTCCTGGTAGGGCTTGAGCTGGCCGGTGACCCGCACCCGCTTGCGCCAATAGGCGTCCTCCGGCGGCTGGGCAAAGGCGGGATAGGCGCTGGCGAAGATCACCGCGGTGAAGGTGCGCTCCTCGTCGAAGTTGAGAAACGTCACCTTGCCGGTGTCGTAGGTGTCGATGATCTCCCCCTCCACCGTCACCGTCTGGCCCACGTAGTCGGCCACCTGATCCCAGCGCAGGATGCCGCCGGCCGGCAGGGTGGCGGTGGGCAGGGGGCCGGCCCACGGCTCAGCGTCGTTCCAGTCCTGCAAGAAGACGCGCGCCAGCCGGTTGACCGCGGCCGGATCGTCGAAGATGATGCCCAGCTCGCGGTTGTTCTCCAGCGAGTTGGCGGTCAGGTTCTGGGAGCCGATCATGGCGGTCTGGCCGTCCACGATCATCGCCTTGGCGTGGACATAGGGCGAGTCCAGGAAGCGCAGGGCGACGCCGGCGGCCGCCAGCTTCTTGATCGGCTCATACTCCATCTCGCTGGGATCCAGGATGGCCGGCGTGGTCACCCGCACCCGCACGCCGCGCTGGGCGGCCGCGGCCAGCAGGCCGATCAACCGTTCATCCACCAGCGAGGTGTGCTGCACGTCGAGGCTGACCTGGGCGCTCTGCACCAGCGTCTCCAGCCGCGGCCGGCTGTTGACCGGGCTCCAGACCAGCCGCGCCTGGGCCAGATCCGGCTCTACCCGCTCCCAGTCGGCGTCGAAGACCTGAACCACCTCCGCAACGAGGGCCGGGTCCTCGACGATGGCCAGGTACTCCCGGTTGCGGTTGAAAGAAGAGTTGGTCAGGTTGTGGGTCATGATGTAGGCGCGGCGCTCGTCCACCACCAGGCTTTTCTCATGGCTGTAGACGAAGGCGCCGGGGCGGGGCTGCACCTGAACGCCGCCGGCGGCTAGTTCCCGGGCTGCCAGCGCGTTGGTCTCGCCCCCGCCGAAGGGCTGTTCCTCGATCAGCACCCGCACATCCACCCCCCGCTGGGCTGCCCCTTGCAGCGCCTCCACGATGGCATCGTCGGTGATCAGGTAGATCTTGAGCCGGATGCTGGTGCGGGCGCCGTCGATGGCCTGCAGCAACGGCGCCCGGCCCGCGTCGGGCATGGCCAGCACCTCCAGCTCGCCGTGATAGACGGGCAGCGCCTCGACGGCCGCGTCGGGCTGCCCTTGCTGGCCGCGCAGCAGCCAAGCGGCCAGCGCCGCCGCCAGCAGAAAGACAACGATCAGACCGCCAATGCCCACGACTCGCTTCATAGGACGCCCTCCGAAATGTGGACTTGCCAGCCCCGGACCGGTGGTTGGAAACCCACCGGCTGACAGCACCAAGGCCCCTCAGGGCCTGAAGACCAGCGGCTGAGGCCGCGTTGTGCTTTCAGATGGATGGTTTCGACCTCTGACTCTCCGGCTTTCAGGTCTACTCCGCCGGGCTTAGGGCGGAAGGGGGCACGGGGCGCAACGACTCGCCCGGCGGCTGCCACCAAAACTCCAGCGCCTTGCCGCCGCCGCGCTGGAAATAGTCGATGCGGATGTCGTGCGGGCCTGCGCTCAGGTGGGTCTGCACATCGACCAGGTTGACGTTGTCGGGGTTGACGCTTTCACCCACCAATTCGCCGTCCAGCCAGAGCCGCACGCCATCGTCGGCGTTGAGCTGGAAACGATACTCGCCCGCCGCCGGCGCGGTCAGCTCGCCTGTCCAGCGCACCGAGAAGGGCGCGGGCCACGGCTCCGCCTCTGGCCAGCCAAAGAGCAGCAGCGGATCAACCCGGCTGAACACCGGCGTCCCCTCCCACAGCTCGCCGCTGAAATAGTCGCCGCGCAGCCCCTGCGTGGGCGGATCGACGACGACGAAGACGTTGGGGGGCGCGGGCTCGAAGTCGGCCTGGCCGGGGGGCAGCCAGCTCAGCACCAGGTTCACATCCGTCCCCGGCTGGCTCTGCTGCACCGTCAGGCTGTGCAGCCCCTTGCCCAGGAAGCGCGCGCCCTGCCAGGGGCTCCCGTCCACCAGCAACTGGCCGGGGCCATCCAGCGCGAAGTCATAGGCGCCGCTGGCCGGAATGTTGAGCGAGCCGGTCCATTGGGCCAGGGCCTGCCCGCCGGCCTGCTGCGCCAGGTCAGGCGGCCAGGAGAAGCGGGGCGCGCCCGCGTAGCGCTGCTCCTCCACCCTGTCGGGCGTGAGGGCATAGCGGCCGCGCAGCCCTTGCAGCGCGCTGATCTGCGCGCCCGGCACGGTGACGCTCAGATAGAGCGGCTGGCCGCCCGGCCCCTCCACCAGCTCGAACTGAGCGCCGGGGTAATAGCGCGTGAAGATCTCCGGCACATCCTGATAGTAGGTGTCCAGGATGAACAGCGCGTCCTGGCCGAAGGGATCGCTCAGCGGCAGGTCGGTGGCCGGCTCCGCCAATTGGTAGGCAGGATGATCCAGGCCGCCCCCGCCGCTCTTGGGCGAGCGGTAGGTCAGGAATCTGAGGGGGGAGAAATGGTAGAGCCGCGGCGAAAGATAGAGGCTGCTGCTCTGCATGGCGGCCGCGACCTCAGTCGCCACGGCTGTCTCGACGGGGGAAAAAGCCTGCCAGACGCGGCCATCCCGGGCCTGCACGTCGAAGAAGAGGCGGTAGTTGAGCAGCCCGGCCCAGACCAGCAGCAGGGCCATCAGGCCGGCCGGCAGCGCCCGCAGCCAGCGGGCATCCTTGGCGTCGCCCAGGTGAACCATGGCCGAGCCGAAGACGCGCGCGCTGCGCACGGCCGCGTCGCCGGCCAGCAGCGCGGCCGCGCCGATGGCCGGCAGGGTGCGATAGGCCTGGGGCGCCTCGTCCAGCCGGGTCAGAATGCCCCCCAGCAGCGAGATCAGCAGCCAGAACAGCAGCAGGGCATAGCGTTGCCCGCCGCCGGCCCCCGGCCCCTGGCGCTCCTCATCCTCCGGCCGTCGGGCGTTGGGCCGGAAGGTCTGGAAAAGGGCAAAGCCCAGCGCCAGGATCAACAAGCTGCCGGTGATAGGATCGACCATGGGCGCGCCGGGCAGGTTGTGGCGCGGGTTGCGGTCGCCGAAGGCGAGAAACATCTCCACGTGGCGCAGCGCGCTCTCTTGCAGCGGCAGCAGGCTGACCTCCTTGGGCAGGCCGACTGCGGCCAGCGCCTGGCCGACGATCTTGGGCGCGGGGGTGCGCTGTTGCAGGTAGTATTCCTGCATGTCCACCAGGATGCTGACCTGTTGGCTGCGGTTGCTGAAGGAGAAGGGGTTGCGGACGTAGGTGACCAGCAGCGGGCCAAAGGTGGCCAGGTAGACCACCAGGAAGATGGCCAGCCCGCGCCAGGCGCGCCGGGCAAAGCCGCGCTCGAAGAGCAAGCGGTAGAGCAGGTAGAGCACCACCGTCAGCGTCATCAGCCGCGAGGCCAGGTAGGTGTAGTGGCCCAGCCCCAGGAAGAGGCCGCCCAGGGCGAAGTCGCTGGCGCGCCGGTCGCGCGTGGCCCGCTGCACGAAGTAGACGGCCAGGATCATGAAGAGCAGCGGCGCGACCTCATTCCAGCCCCAGCGGCTCATGGTGATGTGCCAGCGGCTGATGGCCAGCAGGAAGGTGGCCGCAAAGGCGGTGGGGATGCCGAACATCAGCCGGGCCAGCGGATAGAGCGCGGCCACGGTCAGGATGGCGGGCAGCAGCGAGGCGGCCTTGAGCGCGACGAAGCTGGTTCCCAGCAGCTTGAAGAGCCCCACCAGATAGAAGGCGTACATGGTGGGGGTCTCGAACCAGCCGGTGGCAAAGGGGCTGTCGGGCCGTCCCTCCATGATGCGCAGCGCGTCCAGCGCGGCGTTGGTTTCATCCACGAAGATGCCGGGCGGCATCTGTTGCAGGCGATAGACCCGCAGGAAGAAGGCCAGCGCCAGCAGCCCGGCCACCCCCAGCAGCTCCAGCGCCACCCTGCGCCGGTCAGCGGCCCGCGCCGCGCCGGCCGGCGCGGCCTCGCGAACTGGTTCAGATTGCCGGATCGGCGCGACCGGCCCCAGCGCGCCGATCAGCGCGCTGCCGGCGACCAACAGCGCCAGGCTGGCGCTCCACAGCCAGCGCATCTGCTGATGGTTGTCCTGCCGGGCCAGGCTGACCACGGTGATCAGCGCCAACACCAGGCCGGCCAGCAGCAGGGCGAAGCCCAGGCCCAGCCGGCGCAGCGAGACGAAGCTGGCCGGTTTGGCGGGCAACAGCGGCTCCCCCTCGCGGCGCTGCTGGCTGAAAAAGGCAAAGCCGGCCAGGGCGGCCGCGGCCAGCAGCCAGAGCCACCCCGCGCCGTCATAGTCGGGCGGGTAGAGCAGTTGCACCCCCTGAATGACAAAGAAAAAGGCGATGATCAGAGCAACCGCGGCGGGCAGGGGACGATCCCAGCGGGCGGCCGCGGGCGGCGCAGGGGAGTTGGTCATGGTTGGCTATTGTACATCTATCGGCCCAGTGCCCGCAAATGGACAAACCAGGCCGTTGTGGGGTAGAATAGCCGACGTTTCCCAGCCCCCGTCGCGTCGCCGGACGCGACATTCCTCCCTCACCGTTCCCCAGCAAAGGAGCTCCATCGTGTCGGCTTACAACGCAAGCCACCCCCGCCTGCGCGTGATCAGCCTGGCTGTCATCGTGGCCCTGATCCTTGGACTGACCGGAATCGCCGCTGCCCCAAATGGCGCCTCCGGCCCCGCCATCGCCTACGCCGAGAAGATCGACAAAGAGGTCGCGGTCGCCCTGGCCGCGGCGCCTAACGACAAAGTTGAAGTCTTCGCCCTGCTGAACGAGCAGGCCGACCTGAGCGCGGCCAACGCCATCGAGGATTGGGACGCGCGCGGCTGGGCGGTCTACAACGCGCTGACGGCCACGGCCGAGCGCACCCAGCCGGCCGTGCTGACCGCGCTGCACCGCTTCGAGGCCAGCGGCCAGGCCAGCGAGGTCAAGTCCTTCTGGATCGTCAACCTGGTCTCGCTGCGCGGCGACCGGGCGACCATCGAGGCGCTGGCCGCCCTGCCCCAGATCAAGCAGATCATCCCGCCCATGAAGCTGGAGCAGCCGCAGCCGGTGGAGCAAAGCCCGGCCGACCAGTCGCCTGAAGTTGTCGAGTGGGGCGTCGCCAAGATCCGCGCCCCTGAGGTCTGGACCACCTACAGCGTCACCGGCGCGGGCGCGGTGGCGGCCAACGTGGACACCGGCGTGCAGTACAACCACCCGGCGCTGGTCAACCAGTACCGCGGCAACCTGGGCGGCGGCAACTTCGATCACAACTACAACTGGTACAACCCGGCGGCGCCCAGCGGCGTCTGCCCTGACCCCAACCTGCCCTGCGACGACAATGGCCACGGCACCCACACCATGGGCACCGAGGTGGGCTTCGACGGCGGAACCAACCAGATCGGCGTCGCGCCGGGCGCCAAGTGGATCGCGGCCTATGGCTGCTGCCCGGACAACGCCGCGCTGCTGGAAGCTCAGCAGTGGATGTTGGCGCCCACCGATCTGGCGGGCAGCAACCCTGATCCCAGCCTGCGACCGCACGTGCTGAACCAGTCGTGGGGCGGCCCTGGCGGCAGCCAGATCTTCGAAGATGTGGTTGCCTCGCTGCGGGCCAGCGGCATCTTCCCCGCCTTCTCGGCCGGCAACTACGGCGCCGGAACGGCCGACGGCTGCGGCCGACTGGGCTCGCCGGGCGACAATCCATCGGCCTTCAGCGTGGGCGCCACCACCTCCACCGACGCGATCGCCAGCTTCTCCTCGCGCGGGCCGAACCCCTTCAGCGGCAAAACCGGGCCTGAGGTGTCGGCGCCGGGCAACAATGTTCGCTCCAGCTTGCCCACCAACACCTACGGAAGCGCCAGCGGCACCTCCATGGCCGCGCCGCACGTGGCGGGCGCGGTGGCGCTGCTGATCTCGCTGGAGCCCAAGCTGGCCGGCCAGGTCGATCAGCTCGAGGAGCTGCTGCGCAAGACGGCCACGCCGTTGACCAGCGCCCAGAGCTGCGGCGGCGTGCCGGGCAGCCAGATTCCCAACAACGTCTTCGGCTGGGGCCGCATCGACGTCAAGGCGGCGGCCGACATGGTCTGGCATTCAGGCTTTATCCAGGGCGCGGTCACGGTGGGCGGCGCCCCCATGGCCGGCGTCACCGTCAGCTACACCCGCCTGGGCAAGACGCTGACCACCACCACCGATGCCAATGGCTTCTACAAGGTCGTGGCCGGCGCCGGCTCGTGGGACATGAGCGCGGCCATCAACGGCCAGAGCGTCAACGCGTCCGGCGTGACGGTGACGCAGAACGCCACCACCATCCAGAACTTCGCCATCCCCGCCATCACCTATTACACGGTCAGCGGCGTGGTCAGCGAGACCGGCTCCGGCGTGGGCGTGCCGGCCATGCTGATGATCGCCAACCAGGAGACGCTGGCGCCGGTGTGGGCATCGGCCACCGAGACGCCGGGCGCCTACAGCATGTCCGTGCCGGCCGGCGCGTGGGACCTGGTGGTCTCGCACCCCGGCTACAACACCGCCACCCAGAGCATCAACGTCAGCGGCAACATGGTCGTCAACGTCACACTGACGCCGAGGGCCAACTATGCCTGTATGGACAACACCCAGACCGGCGGCCCGACCTATAACTGGGTCGACGTGACCGACGGCGCGGCCTTTGCGCTGGACGACGATGCCACCACGACCAGCATCACGCTGCCGGGGACCTTCACCTACTTCGGCGTTGACTACACCACCATGCGCATCAACTCCAATGGGTATCTCTTCTTCGGAGCGACCAACTACACCATCGCGCATATGGTGTTGCCCTTCGAGGGACGGCCCAACAACGAGGCCATGGCTCTGGGCGACGACCTCAACCCGGCCTTGGGCGCACAGGGCATGGTCTACGGCAAGGCCATCGGAGACACCTATGTGGTGCAGTGGCACCAGGTGGAGCACTGGGCCAGCGGCTTCCCGGAGACCTTCCAGATCATCCTGGACACCGCCGCGGACACGCTGACCTACCAGTATCACACGCTGAGCTGGCCAGACTTCACCACCGTGGGCCTGGAAAATGCAACCGGCACGGTGGGCCAGCTCTACTCCTACCAGAACTCGGCCAACCTGGTGGCCGGCCGCGCGGTGCGCTTCACGCCGGCCACGGGCGTCGCGGTCAACTGGGGCTGTGACCACGCGCTGGCGCTGACCGTCTCCGACACCGTGGACCCGGTGCAGGTGGGCGACAGCATCACCTACATCATCGACTGGAACAGCATTGGCTTCGGCGGCTCGCCCAACGTGCAGTTGACGGCCACGGTGCCGGGCAACACCACCTTCGTGGCGGCCTCGGACGGCGTCACGCCGGTGGGCAATCTGCTGACCTGGAATCTGGGCAATCAGCGGCCCGGGGCGCAAGGGAGCGCGTGGTTCACCGTCACTGCCAACAGCGGCCCGCTGGCCACGGCCACGGCGACCATCGCTGACAGCAGCGGCGAGAGCGCCAACGCCGCCGAGTCCACCACGATCTGGGTACCCACGGCCGTGGGCCTGGCCGAGCTGAATGCCAGCCAGACGGGGACGGCCCAGAGCACGCTGCTCCTGGGCGTGGTGGCTATGGCGCTGACGGCGCTGGCGGCCGGCTACGCCTGGCGGCGTCGCGCGGTCTGAGCGTCCAACCCGGGCACGGAGTCGAGGCTTTAGCCGGTCGGGGCGCCCGGTCAACTGCGAAACTCTCTTGTTCCCATGACCCCAACTACCCCCCGCGTCGCGCTTTTCGTCACCTGCGTCGTCGATCAGGCGCTGCCTGAGGTAGGCGTGGCCACCGTGCGGCTGCTGCGCCGGGCCGGCTACCAGGTGGACTTTCCCCAGGGCCAGACCTGCTGCGGCCAGCCCTTCTTCAACAGCGGCTTTCGCGCCGAGGCGCGCACGCTGGCCCGGCGCATGATCGAGCTCTTCGAACCCTACGAGACGGTGGTGGCGCCCGGCGGCTCCTGCACGGCCATGGTGCGGGTGGAATTTCCCCACCTGTTCGAGGATGAGCCGGCGTGGCGCGCCCGCGCCGAGGCGCTGGCCGCCAAAACCTATGAGCTGAGCGAGTTCCTGGTGCAGGTGGCCGGCTGGCAACCAGAAGCCAGCGCGACGGGGCTGCGCGTCACCTACCACGATTCCTGTCACATGAAGCGGCTGCTGCACCTGGGCCAGGAGCCGCGTCGCCTGCTGGCCGCGGCCGGCGCGCAGGTGGTGGAGATGGAGGAGTCTGACCGCTGCTGCGGCTTCGGCGGGCTTTTCTCGATCCGCATGCCGGAGGTGTCCAACGCCATGACGGCCGAAAAGCTGCGCCAGGCCGAGGCCAGCGGCGCGCCGCTGCTGGTGACCTGCGACCCCGGCTGTCTGACGCAGATGCGCGGGCTGGTGGGGGAAGGGGTGCGGGTGGAGCATCTGGCGGTGGTGTTGGAGGAGATGGGAGATGGGTGAGCTTGATTCAATGGTCAATGGGCAATTGGGCAATGGTCAATGGGGCATGGGGAATTGGGAATGGAGGAATGAGGTGTGGCTGAGGGACGGATGGTGCTGAGAGGCGCGTGGCTGCGGCATGGCGTGGCGCTGGCGCTGTATGCACTGTTGGCGTTGGCGCTGACCTGGCCGCTGGCGCGGCAGTTGGGAACAGCGATCCCGGGCGACAGCTTCGACGGCTGGCAGAACGTCTGGAACCTGTGGTGGATGCGCGAGGCCTGGCTGACGCAGCACACGTCGGCCTACTGGACGCCGCTGCTGCACGCGCCCACCGGCGTCGATCTGCGCTTTCAGACCATGGCCCCCTTCAACGGCCTGGTCACCCTGCCCATCCAGCTCACCTTCGGCCTGTTGCCAGCCTACAACGCCGCCGTGCTGCTCAGTTTCGTGCTGGGCGGCTATGGGGCGTACCTGTTGGCGCTGTACGCGCTGCGGGGCTGGCAACGACAGGGCGACGCGGCAAGCGGTCGCCCGTCGCGGTTCACCGTGCAGGCGTCGGCCTTCCTGGCCGGCGTCATCTTCGCGTTTTCCCCCTATCATTTTGCCCATACGCTGGGCCATTTGCAGCTCATCGCCTTGCAGTGGATCCCCTTCTACGTGCTCTACCTGCTGCGCGCGCTGGATCGCGCCGGGAAGAGCTCCGCCTTCTCGTCGCCAGAGGCCACCGCTCCCGCGCCGCCGGCCCGACAGGGAAGCGCTGACGTCGCCCGCGACGCGCTCAAAGCCGGCCTCTTCCTCATCCTGGTCGGCCTGGTGGATTGGTATTATGTCATGTACTGCCTGCTGTTCACCGGCTTGGCCCTGGCGCTATATCTGGCCCAGCGGCGGCTGAGTTGGCGCGGCCTGGGCGCGGTGGCCGGCGCGGTGGCCTTCTTCGGGCTGGCGCTGAGCCCCTTGCTCCGGCCGATGATCCAGGCGGCGCGCAGTTGGAGCGGCGTCTCGCTGCTGCGCGGCTTCGAGGAGACGCGGGTCCTCTCAGCCGATCTGCTGGCCTTCGTCACGCCGCAGGTCCTGCATCCGCTGTGGGGCCATTGGGCCCTGGCTCGCAGCGCGTCCTTCACCGCCACGCCCAGCGAGTACACGGTCTTTGCCGGCTTTACCGTGCTGGCGCTGTGCGGCGTAGCCTTGGCGGCTATGCGAACAGGGCGCAAAACGACCGCTTCCCCCGCAAAAGCTGGCACTGCTGGCCTCCCCTCGACCTCCCCCGGCCTCTACCTGCTCAGTGCAGCCTTCTTTGCCCTGCTGGCGCTGGGGCCAGTGCTGAAGATCAACGGCCAGACCGCGCTGCTGCCGGGCGGCGGCGAGATTCCCCTGCCCTACCGCCTGCTCTACGAATTCGCACCCTTCGTCAAGCTCAGCCGCTCGGTCAGCCGCATGGATGTGATGGTGATGCTCTTTCTGGGGACGGGCGCGGCATTCGGCTTGACGGCGCTGGTGGATTGGTTGCTGAGCCATCCATGCGCTGGGCGCACAACCGTCAATGAAAATGGCGGGCTCGGTGGCTGCGCACAGACCGGCCCGAGCGGCCATTTTCAAGATAGAAGATGGGGCGGGCGAAAATTTGGCAGGTGGGTGGGGAGAGTTGCGCCGGTCGCTGCCATCGGCCTGGCGCTGTTGGAGTTCTGGCCCGCGCCCTATCCGGTCAGCCCGCCCGACACGCCGGCCTGGTATGCGACGCTGGCCCAAGACCCGACGCCGGGCGCAGTGCTCAACCTGCCGGCCAACTACGAACGGCCCTGGTACCTGTTCTATCAGACCGTCCACGGCAAGCCGCTGGCCACCGGCTACGTGACGCGCGACGATCCCAACGTGCTGCGCGAACGGGCGCCGGTGCTGAGCCATTTCTGGTTCCTGGGGCCAGATATCCAGACGCAGGACTTCGACCTGGCGGCCCAGGGCGTTCAGGTGCTGCATGACCTGGGGGTGCGCTGGGTGGTGTTGGACCGCTACAAGATGCCGGGCGGGCCGGAGCGCGCAGTCACCGATGCCGCCGCGCAAGCCATCTTCGCCGGGCGGACCCCCCTCTACGAAGACGAACGCATCACCGTCTACGCCGTTCCTGAGCCGGCCCAGCGCGGCCCCTACCTGATCCTGGGCGCCAACTGGCAGCCGCGCCAGAGCGACGAGGCTGGCCAGGTCTGGCGCACGCTGCCGGCCGGCGAGAAAGCCGGGCTGGAGATCGTCAATCCGGCCGGCGAGCCGCTGGACTTGACGATAACTGCCACCGGCGGCGGCGTGCTGAGCCTTTTGGACGACCATGGGCAGGCCCTGGCCAGTTGGCAGCTTGACCGGGGCGAGGGCGGCGCAGAAACATGGACGACGAGGATTCCACCCGGGGTGCAGTCACTCTGGCTGACGGTGGATGCGCCCGCGGCCGCCCCGGCAACGATCTACCGGCTGGCGATGGCGCCTGCCCCCTAGCGCGCGGCGAGACCTGGCCGGGTGTTGCCGAAATTGCACCCTGCGCCCCACGACGCTATAATGCCTCCGGCGCGACAACGACGCTTACTTTTTGGTCAACCTCGCTGCGGCGATGCCGGTTTGGCGGGGATGCGCAGACCTCTCAGACCGGCGGCGCAGGATCGGGATGGGTTCTCATGGTGTCAGGCCGCTTCGCTGCCCCAAAACCTCAGAAACTGGTCAGTGCGCGGCTCATAGGCCGCCAGCCACGGATGGCCGCAGAGGGCACGCGCCAACCCCGACCAAAGCCATTTGGGCATTTTTCCATCCAACACCACACCCAGGCGCGCATCGACGGGGGGAACGAACACCGGCCGCGGCGTCAACACGTGATGCTCCGGCAGCAGTTGAAAGACCAGACGCTGATGGTCCGCGGCGCGCCGCACCTCGAGGCTGAACTGGGCGTTGGCGCGCGCAGCGCCCACGGTCACCGCGGCCGGCCGCAGCCAGCCGTAGTGCCGGGCGTCGAAGACCCAGACCGGCGCCGGCGCGTTGAGCGCGGCGATGGCCGCGGTCAGCCAGACAGGCCCGCGCCCATAGAGCGCGATGGGCTGGCCGGAGGGCAGCGCTTCCCCCAGCCGCGCCAGATCCTCCGGCCGCCACCAGGGCGTCTGCCCCGACCACGCCACGCCAAGTCGGCGCGCCAGATGCCTCTCATCGACGACAACCGCGCCCTCCGGCGCGCCCAGTTGATGCTGAAGCGCCAGGGTTTCGTAGTCATAGCTGCAAATGCCCTGCACCCGCTCCGCCAGCAGTTTGAAGAGCGGCCCGGGGCAGGGCTGAGCCCGATCCAACCCGCTGATCACGCCGCGCAGAACGCCATCGCTGGCCGCGACCATCTCCGGCCCCGCCAGGTGCGATTGCAGCTCGGCGATGGGAATCAGAGCGCGCGCTTCGATCCACGCCCGCCAGGCCTGCCGGTCGGACTCCTCCCGATAGAGCTGGATGGCATGCGTGCAGGCGTCCATGATCTCGAACTGGCGACCCTGCGGCCGGCCGCCGATGTCCACCAGCATGGGCAGGGCCCGGGCCCGCACGGCCTGGGCCATCTGGCCGGCCAGTTGATCGGTGAACTGCCCTTTGCGGCGCAGCATGAAGCGCAGCTCGGCGTCCACCTCGTGAAACCAGGCCCCCTCGCCGTCGGGCGCGGCCGGCAGGAGGATGTGTTGCACGCCCAGGGCGCGCAGGCGCCGGGCCAGAAGATGCCCCAGCACAGATTTGCCGCTGTGCGGCGGGCCGGCCAGCAGAATGGCCGGCAGCAGATTGGCAGCCGACGGAACGGGCGGTGATGGGTTGCTGAACATGATGGCTTTGGAAGGTGGTGCTGCGATGAGAGAGACGCAGAGAACGGCTCTGGTGGCGACGCTGGGCGGGCAACCGCAGGTGGTCACCTTTGCCCTGGACGCCCTGTGGCAGCAGGGCCTGGCGATCGACGAGGTGATCGTGGTGCACCTGGGCGGCCCGCGCTACCGCCAGGCCTTTCTGCGCCTGGCCGATGCCTTTCCGGGCGACCAGTATCAGGGACGGCCCTGCCATTTTCGTGGCGTGGCCGTGCGCCGCCAGGGCCGGGTGTTGGACGATATTCGCGAGACCGGCGACGGCGACGCGCTCTGGCGCACCATCCACGAGCTGGTGGGCACGCTGAAGGTCGGCGAGCAGCGGGTGCATCTCTTGCTGACCGGCGGCCGGCGGCTGATGGCGCTGATGGCGGTGTCGGCGGCCATGCTGCACCTGGAGCATGGCGACAAGGTGTGGCACCTGTACACGCCCGATGCGCTGCGGGAGCGGGCGCGGGATGGCGCGCTGCTGCACGCAGAGCCAGCCGACGGCGTGCGGCTGATCGAGGTGCCGCTGACCCCGCTGGGCGCCTATTTTCCCGGCCTGCGGCCGCTGCTGGGCGCGGCGCCGGCTGAGGTGATCGCCGACCGCACCCGCTGGCTGGATCGGGCCGAACGGGAGCATTGCCAGGCGGTGATCAATCGGCTGTCCGCGCGGCGGCAGGAGGTGCTGCGCGCGTTGGCTGGCGGGCTGACCCCGCACCAGGTCGCGGACCGGCTCAGCATCACCCTGGGCACGGTAGACACGCACAAGACCGCGATCCTGGACGAGTGTCGCAACGCCTGGGATCTGCCATCGGAGCAGCGCCTGACCTATCACTTCCTGCGCGAGAAGTTTGGGCGCTACTACGAGACGGGACAGTGACATGATACCACATCCTGGGCTGACGGTGCATTCGAGATCTCTCCCATCTGAGCAGGAGCTTTCCCCCATCACGCGGGTGCACCCATCTGGTACAATAGAAGGCAATCCCACCCCTGCGCCCGGCCACGGGGGGGAAGCACGCCCCGGCGGCGTGTGGTTGGGCGTGGGTGGTGGGGGAGCAT
>JAKQCW010000318.1 GCA_029558955.1 Chloroflexota bacterium | reverse complement strand
CGCAGCCAGGGCAGCGGCTGGATCGGCTCGATCCCCGCATCGGCCACTGCCAGGATCTCGGCCGCCAGCCGCGCCGCCAGATGCGGCAGGAAGCCCGGATCGGGCACGGCCACCTCTTCGCCGTCGTGCAGTGAATGCTCGCCGCCGTTGAGCCGCCTCAGGTCCTCCGTCGACCGCTGGTGCAGCCGCGCCAGAGCCTCGAAAGTGTGCGCGTTCCTGGCCCAGTCCGGCAGCGGCAGCGCATCCGGGCGCCGGCCGTCGTAGCCCTGCCCGACCCGGTGCAGACTGGCGTACTCGGGCAGCCAGGCCGCGTCGGGCAGGCGCTGGTAGCGGTCGCGCAACGGGAAGGCTGGCCACCAGTCGCGGCGCATCGCGTTGACGCGCGCTGTCATGCGGGCGCAAAAGCTGGGGTCCTGGACGTTGTGCGCCGCACTTTGCGCCCACCGGAGCGCCTCCTCGATCTCCGTCGCATTGGCCGGCTGGCAGACGCGGATCGCCTCGGCCAGGGCCAGACAGGCCGGGGCCTGAAAGCCGGCGAAGCCCGAATCGGCCAGCGCCAGCGCATCGTGCAGCACCTGGCCGGCCAGCGCCTGCTCCCCCAGCAGCCAGCCCACCGCCTGGGCGTTGGCCAGCATCAGCCGCTTGTGGCGCGCCCAGGTGTCGCTGCGCTCGCGTCCCGGCTTGAGCAGCATTGCTTCGGCGATCAGCCTCTGCGCCTGGAACAACAGCGCCTGGCGCGCCGTCTGGTCGCCGCCTGCCGCGCGCAGCGCCGCCGCGGCGGTGGGCAGACCTTGCTCGAACTCGACGCTGGGACCTCCCAGGGCCGCGGCGAGGATCTGCTCCACCGCCTCCTGCACCCACCGGCTGCCGTCCAGACGCGGGTATTGCACCACGTGACGCAGCAGCAGCCAGAGCGAGCTGTAGCGGTATTCGGGGTAGCTGTAGCTGCCGTAGACGCTGAGGTACTGCGTCAGCGCCGCCATGCCTTCGTCGGGATGCCGGGCCGCGTAGTCCATCAGATACGGCCCGTCCAGTTCGGCCAGATAGCGCGTCGTGCTGCGGGTGTCGCCGTCGTCGCCGCCCACGATGCCCAGCCCGGGGCCGGTTCCCTGGAAGCTGCTCGTGATCGGCTCCCTGGGCGGCATGTCGGGGTTTTGCACGTCCGGGTCCAGGCCGTAGGAGATCATCATCTCGCGCTGGTAGGGCAGCCCGCCGATGCGTCTGACGATCTGCCCGATCAGGTCGGCGTCCGCGGCGCGCGCCACGAATGGCGGCGTGAAGGCGGGCGCGGGCCAGCGTTCGGGCCACAGCTTGAAACGCACCCAGACCGCCAGGCCGTCCAGGGCCGCGTCGCCGCCGGTCCCCAGGGCCGCCGTCACATCGTCGCACAGCTTGCGCGCCTCGCCGACTGCGCCGGCCGGGGCCAGCCAAGCCGCGGCCAGCAACAGCGCCTGACGCCAGTGCTCGTCGACGTCGAACAGCTCGCTGCGCCGGCGGGCGCCCGCCAGGTCGCCGGCGCGCGCCAGTTGCAGCGCCGGCTCGGCCCGCTGATGTTCGCGGCGAAAGGCCAGCAGCGCGTCGGCGGCGCGCACGATCAGCGCGATTCCCAGCGGGTCATCGTCGGCCACGGCGGCATCCAGCGCCGCTTCCAGCGCATCGTCCAGCGCCGGCAGATCGGCGACAGCCTGCTCGTGCGCCTGCTGCCAGGTAGGGTCGGCCACCAGCGTCAGCAGGGCTTCGCTCAGTGTGTGGCGGTCCGGCTGTTGGCTGGCGCGGGCTGCCGCGGCGCGGTGCCAGGCCAGCCAGCGCCAGGCGTAGCTGTCGGCGGCCGGCGGTCGGTCGGTCCAGCGCGCCGCCAGGCTGAGGTGCAAGCTGGCCGGATCGGGCAGCGACCGGTAAAAATAGCTGCGCAGCACGTCGTGCAGGCGCACGGTCGCCGACCCGCCGTCGTAGACCAGCAGCGACAGCGGCGCCAGGCTGCGCGTCAGCAGATCCCTGGCCGCGTCGTAGTCCAGCCCGGCGGTGAGCTGCCAGAGCTGGGCCGCGCGCGTCAGCGGGATAGGCGTCTCGGGCGGGAAGATGGCCAGCTCGGTGCAGCGGCTGCGCTGATCGGGTGTGAGCAGTTCCAGGCTGGCCTCCACCGTGGCCGCGACTGCCAGCTCGCGCGGGCTTTCGGGGTCGTCAGGGTCGAAGGCGACCACGCCCCGGCGCCGGAGGTCGCTCTCGGCGTCGTCCAGCGCCTGGGCCGGGGGCGTTTGCTGCTGGTCGATGCGGTAGCGCAGC
Organism: Chloroflexota bacterium; assembly: GCA_029558955.1. Classification (GTDB taxonomy): domain Bacteria; phylum Chloroflexota; class Anaerolineae; order JAAEKA01; family JAAEKA01; genus JAAEKA01. The sequence goes on along the minus strand of JAKQCW010000318.1, from coordinate 10,732 downwards.
GTGCCGTTGGCCAGCCCCAGCAATACCGGCCAGTAGCCCAGCCGCCGGGCCAGTGCATCCAGCCGCGCCGCGTGGCCCGGAGGCAGGCCGACGCCCAACAGGTCACGCGCGACCTCGGGCTGCATCGGCCCCAGCTCCACGGCCAGCGCGCCGGCCGGTAACAGGCGCGGATTGCGGGTCGTGATCAGGCGCGCGCAGCCGTCGCTGGCCTTGAGCAGGTCGGCGACGTGGGCCGCGTTCCAGACGTCGTCCACGGCCAGCAGCAGGCGGCGTCCGGCCAGTGCGGCGCGCAGTTGGTCGCGCGCGCCGTTCAGCGTGGCGCAGCCGCTGCACTGGCCCGTCAACGCGGTCACCAGGTCGGTCAGGGTGGCGCGCGGGTCGGGCGGGGTCTTGCCGACCTCGACCCAGAGGATGCCATCGGGACAGGCGGCGCGCAGTCCCGCGTCGGCGCAGACCAGGCGCGCCAGAATCGTCTTGCCCGAGCCGCCGAAGCCGTGCAGCCCGACGGTCTGGGGCAGCAGCCGGCCAGACCCGTCCAGCAGGCCTGCCAGAACCTGTTGCATCTTGTCGGGGCGCGCGACGTGATCCGGGCCGGGCGCGGGGGCCTGGAAGGGAGGGGGCGGCGCGGCGGGCGCGCCCGCGCCCACCTGGTAGGTGACGTAGGTGGTGTGGATGTCGTGAATGTTCACCCCGCCGGCGGCGAAGACGTTGGCAAGATTGACCCCCAGCGCGCCCGCGGCGGGGCCGGACTGCGGCTGGACCGCCTGCATGAAGGCCAGCGCGTCGCGCAGCAGTTCGGCGTCCTGTCCGCCCCCGGCCGCGTCCAGTTGTTTGCGCACGTGGGCTTGCAGGTCGGACGAGCCGGGATCCACCGCCAGCAGGCCGGCGTTGACCTGGGGGTAGTCGGCTGCCAGACGGGCTGACAGCTTGTCATAAGCGTCAATCGCCGGCGGCGGCGCGCCGGGACTGCTTCTGGCAGCCGCTCCGGCCGCCAGCGCCGTGACGATCAGGGTCGTGGGTTCCATGGGACGCTCCTGCGGGTCGCTGCAATGCAACGCTGCGCGGCCTCTCGGCGGCCGCCGCGCTGGCTTTGTTCGGTTGAACGGAATTCAGTCGCAGTTTGCGTTACGCGAACGATGCTGAGGTCGTCGTGCTGTCCATTCTTGCCTCCGGACCACCGCGTGCAGACCGCACGCAGTGCTGTCATCCCGCAGTATACTCTACCTGGTCGCTTCGGCAACCGGCGGCGCGGAAAGGCAGCAATTCCAAATGTGGCGAGGAGTCGAGGCTTTAGCCGGATCTGGCCGCCGTGAGTCGGGCGCGCTGACCCGCCTGAAGGCTCGACTCCGGTTCGGCAGCCGCAGATACGACGAGGAGTCTGAAGGCTCGACTCCGGTTCGGCAGCCGCAGATACGACGAGGAGTCGAGGCTTTAGCCGGATCTGGCCGACGTGAGTCGGGCGCGCTGACCCGCCTGAAGGCTCGACTCCCGGTCGTCAGCCACCATACTTGGAATCGCTGAGTCCTTGAGCGCGGGCTTGACAAGGCGCAGATTCTTGCTACACTGGCGGAACTGTCGCATTGCCGCACCTATCCCGTTCCCAGGAGGTGTCTATGCCTTACCCGTCTCTCGCCCGCATGGTTCTCGTCTTGACGTTGCTCGCCACGGGTGTGGCCCCGGTCAGGGCCGCCGCGCCGGCGGCGCCCTTGCCCGCCAGCCCTGCCAACACGCCCTATCCCATCCTCTTCGTCAGCCAGGTACCGATTCCCGAGGACTTCACCACCATCGGCGCGGTCTTCGGCAACCACGACCCGCAGCTTCAGGCGGTGGGGCGCGGCGGCGATCTGTGGATCCGCTACCCCAACGGCGCGCTGCGCAACCTGACCGCCGAGGCCGGCTTCGGCATGACCGGCTTCCAGGGCGCGAACGCCATCGCCGTGCGCGACCCGGAGGTTCACTGGGACGGCCAGAAGGCGCTCTTCAGCATGGTGATCGGCGCGCCGACGCAGCAGTACGTCTGGGAAACCTACCACTGGCAGATCTACGAGGTGACCGGGCTGGGGCAGGGCCAGACCGCGGTGATCACCCGTTTACCCGGCCAACCGGCAGACTACAACAACATCACGCCGATCTACGACAGCGCCGACCGCATCATCTTCACCTCCGACCGGCCGCGGGACGGCCAGCCGCACCTCTACCCGCAGTTGGACGAGTACGAGGAGGCGGCTACGGTCAGCGGCCTCTGGCAGCTCGACCCGGCCAGCGGCGCGCTGCGTCTGCTGAACCACGCGCCGTCGGGCGACTTCACCCCCTTCGTGGACAGCTTCGGGCGCGTTGTGTTCACCCAGTGGGACCACCTGCAGCGCGATCAGCAGGCCGACGCCGACAACTACAACGCCCTGCACGGCCTGCCCTGCGACTACTGCACCTTCAACTGGTCGGGCGAGGCCGCCAACGCCACGCCGCTGGAGACGCGCACCGAGGTCTACCCGGAGCCGCGCGCCGAACACGACCTGATCGGCACCAACCTCTGGGGCCACACCTTCAACCATTTCTTCCCCTGGACCATGAACCAGGATGGCACGGAACTGGAGACGCTGGCCCACATCGGCCGCCACGAGCTGCACGACTATTTCCCGCCCAGCCTGACCGACGACCCGAACCTGGTGGAGTACTACGGGCAGTTCCCGCGCTTCAACCCCAACCCGATCCTGAACATGCTGCAGATCGTGGAGGATCCGACGACGCCGGGCCGCTACATCGGCATCGACGCGCCGGAGTTCTACACCCACGCCTCGGGCCAGCTGTTCCGCATCGACGCGCCGCCGGGGCTGGACGCTGACCACATGGCGGTGACGTATATCACCCACCGCGACACGGCCAGCTATACCGGCGACCCCAGTCCCGACCACTCCGGCCACTACCGCGACCCGCTGATGCTGTCCGACGGCGCGCTGATCGCCGCTCACACCGCCGAGACGGACGCCGCGGGCAACGACGGCACGCGCGCCAACCCCATCCCGCGCTACCGCTTCCGCCTCAAGACGCTGAGCCAGGCCGCCAACGGCTACCTGGAGGCGGATCAGCCGCTGACCAGCGGCATCGTCGAGACGGTCAGCTACTGGGATCCCGACGTGTTGGTGACCTACTCGGGCGAATTTTGGGAGCTGCAGCCGGTGGAGGTGCGGGCGCGCACGCGGCCGACGGCGGGCACGGCCGCCCTGCCCGCGCCGGAGCAGGCGGCCTTCGATCAGGCGGGCATCGCGCCGGCCGCGCTGCGCAGCTACCTGGAGGCCAACGACCTGGCGCTGATCGTCAGCCGCAACGTGACGACGCGCGACGACTTCGACCGCCAGCAGCCGTTCAACCTGCGCGTGCCCGGCGGCGTGCAGACCGTCGGCGCGTCCGGCGAGGTCTACGACGTGGCGTTCATGCAGCTCTTTCAGGGCGACCTGATCCGCGGGCTGGGCGGGACCGACGACCCGCGGCCGGGCCGGCGCGTGCTGGCGCAGCCGCTGCACGATCCGGCCGCGCAGAACCCGGCCACGGGCGGGCCAGCGGGCAGCGTGACCATCGCGGCCGATGGGTCGGTGGCGGCCTTCGTGCCGGCTGGCCGCGCGTTGAGCTGGCAGTTGACCGACGGCGCCGGCGAGGGGGTGGTGCGCGAGCGTTACTGGGTGACCTTTCAGCCGGGGGAGATGCGCGTCTGCACCTCCTGCCACGGGCTGAACGAGTTCGATCAGGCCGGCAACGGCTCGCCGCAGAACACCCCGGCGGCGCTGGTGCAGTTGCTGGGCTGGTGGAGCTGTCCCGACTTCAACGCCAGCGGCGTGGTGGACGCCGGCGACATCAACGCCATCGCCGGGATGTGGGGCACAGCGTCGAGCGACCCGCGCTACGACCGCGACGGCGACGGCGAAATCAGCGTCGTGGATGTGATGCTGGTGGCGGGTCGGTGGCAGGAAGTGTGTAGCCAGTAGTGGCGTTCTACGTTCAAGGCTAAAGCACCCTCCACACCCTGCATGGCCGCTAATCCGCCCTTCCTGTTTTCGCTGCTCGCCCTGCCCCTGCTGGCCGGCATGGGCATGTTCGTCGTGCTCCGGCGGCCACGCCAGCCACTGACGTGGACCTACGTTGGTGTAATGGCCGGGCTGGTTGTCTTCTACCTGGTGGATGTCATTCTGTACCAGCCCGGTATCACGGTGCAGTCTGGCCTGGTCTGGCAGTTCATTCAGAACCAGGGGGCCTACCTGGTCATCGTCTCTGCGCTCGCCGCGAACTTCCTCTTCCGTGACCGACGACTGCAGACCTGGGAGTGGGCGGTTGTCGGTTTCATCGCCGTGCGTATGGCTGTGGATATCCCCTGGCTGGCGGGACACCTGTCGGCCGGCTATGACCATACCTGTCTGACCGTCCACGGGCTACCCCGGCTCACCTGCCCGCCCGAGGACCGTTTGGCCATCGCCACTGGCGCCGTTTCGGGGGCGTGCGTGGCTGTGCTCTTCATCAGCACGGCCCTCAATGCCGCCGAACCCAGACGGCACATCCTACGCCGCTACATCCTCTGGATCGTGCTCCTGCTCGCGGTCGGCGGCCTGGGCCTACAACTCCTGACATTGGCCGGTCAGGTTGATTTCGGCTTGATCCCCACTCAGCCCACCACGTGGTTTGCGATCCTGATCGGAATCCGCCTGCTTCTGGCGCTGGAAGAAGAAGCGACCGGGGTGCGTTTCCCCACGCTCGGCTGGCGTATCCTGGTGTGGTTCGTCATGCTGCTGACCGCGGTCGTCGTGGACCTGAGTTGGAACTGGTTGGGTGTGCCGGTGTGGACACCCATGGCCCTGGCCGTCGGTATTGCCGGCAGCGGCGCGCTCCTGATCAACTCGCTGATACACCACGCGGCGTCGACCCAGGAGACCAGGGCTGGCCCTTCATCGGCGACACCGTCGCAGCCACCGGTCGATCCCGCTCCTTCCGTGGCGGCTCCGCCGCCCCCAAAGCCACTGTGCATCTACCTGTTCGGCCCGCTGCGTATGGTCAGGGATGGCGAAGTCCTCCCCAACACCGCCGAGGTCTGGCGCTCGGCCAAGACGCGCTCCCTCCTGGCGCTGCTGGCACTGCGCCACAAAGCCGGTGTAACACAGGTCGAGATCATCGACGCACTTTGGCCGCCCGGGTCGGAGCTGGATGTTGAGGCGGAGCGTAATAGTTCCTCGGCCTTTCGTAGCTACCTCTCGACACTGCGACGCGTGTTGGACCCCATCGGCCCCCGGGGCAACGACCGTTGGATTGCGCACGAGGCAGAGCGTTACTTCCTGCGCAGTGACGTGTGGGTCGATGTCTGGGAGTTCGAGGCGTTGGCCGATGAGGCTGAGGCGCGGCTGGCCCAGGGACGCCAGGCTGACGGGCTGGCCAGCTGGCGTCAGGCCGTTGCCCTTTACCAGGCCGAGGGGCTGCTGCCCGATGAGGTTTACCTGCCGGCGCCGCTGCTCGAGCCGGCCCGCGAGAATCTGCGTCAGCGTTGGCTCAGTGGGCTGCACCGCCTGGCGCAGGCTGAGCAGGACCACGCCCGCGCGGCCGGCCTGTGGGAAGCCATTCACCAGGCCGAACCGCTGAATGAAGCAGCCTGCCACTGGCTGACCGAACACTATCGCAGCCAGGGAAACCGCAACGGCCTGCGTATGGTGCTGCAACGCCGCCGTATGGCCGAGTCCGAGATGGATCTGCCCTAAGCGCCTGCCCGCGACCACTGCCCCCGCTGCCCGTCAACCGCACCAAGGCGGTCATTTCTGTCATTTTCCCAATTCTCGCCGTCAGGTAACAAACCCGTAGCACTTGTTTGCTACAGTGAGGGGGTGTCGATACCTGAGACATAGCAGCCAACTGGCCGCGAGGCTCAGGGCAGCGTGCAAGAAGCCCATAACTTCTTCCCAAACGAAAGGAACTTCTATGCGACCCCGTTTCTTCGTCTTGACTCTGTTCATCGTCGCCTCGCTCATCGCCGGGCCGGCCACCGCCCAGACGCCGCAGCCGCCGACCGGCGCTACACCGATCGCCCCTGGTCCCTGGCCCTTCCTTGATCAGGACGGGGATGAACATGGGGCTCTTCCCCGGCGATCTTCCGCCAACACCGCAACGGCCGGACCTGCCGTCCCCATCGGCCAGCCGGGACTGAGCTTTCGTTACGCACAGACATTTGGTGAGACCGGCGTGCCCTATTTCGCCGACACCGATCACCTCAACTACCCCTGGGGCATTGGCGCTGCCGGCAACGCCGTATGGATCGGTGAGCACTGGGGAGGCCGTATCCTCAAGTTCACCAGCAACGGCTCGTTCGTCTCCTCGATCGGCCAGGTCGGTACTCGTGACTTCGGGGGTCACAGCATCAGCGAGATACATGACGTCGTCGGGGACAGCAGCGGCAACACGTGGCTTGCCGGCTCGGACATCGTACTCAAGTTCGACAGCAGCGGCGCCGTCGTCAGCCGGCTGGGTCGCGGTTCGGGCAACCAGCAGTTTCAATATGCGGTCAGCGTCGCCTTCGATGTCGCCGGCAACATCTACGTCAGCGACGGCACCTCCTGGTGGGGCAATAGCAACACCGGCAACCACCGCATCCAGATCTTCAGCAGCAGCGGAACTTACCTGAGCACCATCGGCGCGACGGGTGTGGTGGGCACGGCCAACAACCGCTTCCACGGCCCGCGGCACATCACCATCTACGGCAGCACGCTCTATGTCGCCGACAGCGGCAACCACCGCGTACAGCTCTTCGATGTGTCCAACCCGATGGCGCCCGTTTACGTCGCGACCATCGGCGTCACCGACCAGGCGGGCAGCGACAACGGACATCTGGGCTCGCCCTCCGGTGTGGCGGTGAACTCGAGTTTCATCTATGTGGCTGACACCTGGAATGATCGAGTGCAGATCTTCAACCAGGCGACGCGCGCCTACGTGGCCACGATCGGCGGCTCGATGGGCGCCGGCAACAACCAGTTCTACGAACCCTCCGACGTGGCCGTGGATGCCGCTGGCCATCTCTACGTTGCCGACTTTGTCAACACCCGCGTGCAGCAGTTCGACGGCAACCGTACCTACGTGCGCACCTACGGCGCCACCGGTGTGCCCTACCTGACCGACGGCTACCACTACAACTACCCTAGCGGCGTGGCCGCGGCCGACGACGGCAGCCTGTACATCACCGAGGACGACGGTCACCGTCTGATCAAGCTCGACGCCGCCGGTCAGCTCGAGTGGGCGGTTGGCGCAGCCGGCGTCAAGGGTGACTGGATCCACACCAACGACCGCCTGAACAACCCGGCCGACGTGGCCCTGGACGCGGCCGGTCGGGTGTTGGTTGCCGACCGCTGGAACGGACGGGTGCAGATCTTCGACGCCGACGGTTCGTACTACGGAACGATGGAGCAGCCTGTGTCCGGTGAGCGGGGCTTCAACTGTCCCGGCGGGGTAGGCGTCGCCCCCAATGGCGACATCTACGTGGTCGATACCTGCACGCACGTGGTCGACATCTTCAACCGGTATTGGCTTCACCTGGCCACGCTGGGCACGGTCGACCAGGCGGGCACGGACAACGCCCACTTCGACGGGCCGGAGGACGTTGCGATCGACAGCCGCGGCTTCATCTACGTCGCCGACAAGAACAACCATCGCGTCCAGGTTTTCGACGTCAACCGGGGCTACCTGCGCACGATCGGCGTCACGGATGAGGCTAGCGGCGATTTCGGCCACCTGGCTGGGCCCGACGGCCTGTTCGTGGACGGCGCCGACCGGTTGTACATCGCTGATAGCTGGAACAACCGCATCCAGGTTTTCGACACCAATGGCGCCTACCTGGCAACCATCGGCGGCAGTTGGGGCGCCAGGAGCGGGCAGTTGCGCAACCCTCGGGGGGTGGCAATCGCGCCGACCGGTGACGTCTTCATCGCCGACAGTAGCAATTACCGCATCCAGAAGTTCGCCACGGGTGTGCCCGGCTGGGTGCAGACCAACGTCAACGGCTTTGGCGATCGCAACAATGTTGTGGCCCAGCCACTGCGGGCTTTTGGTGGCGCGCTGTATGCCGGCGTTTACAATTGGAACAGCAATGACCTTCAGCTTTGGCGCATGAGCCCGGCCGGCGTCTGGTCGGCAGTCATGCACAACGCTTTTGGCGATCCCTCGAACACGTGGTTCAGCGACCTGATCGAGTTCAGTGGCCAACTCTACGTCGGCACCGAAAACTGGGTTTGCGATAACCCAAACTGTAATACCCGACATTCCACCGGCGGTCAGGTCTGGCGTAGCAGCAACGGCAGCACCTGGAACCAGGTGGGGTTGGCCGGTTTCGGTGATCCGACGAACTTCGTCGCCATCCCGCTGGCCGCCTTTGGGGGTCACTTGTACATCGGCACCTATAATTACGACGCGGCCACCAACACCACGTACGGCGCCCAGGTGTGGCGCAGCAGCACGGGCAATGCGGGCAGTTGGACACGCGTGGTCACGGCCGGCTTCGATGGGAACATTAACAATCAGGGCGTGCACCGCGGCGCGGTGCACGGTGGCTACCTGTATTTGGGGACCGTCAACCCAGTCCAGGGCGCTGGGGTTTGGCGTTCCGCTGATGGGGTCACGTGGCAGCAGGTCAATGTCGCTGGTTTCGGTGACATTCGCAACTACCGTACCAGCAAACTGGCCACTTTCGGCGGCTACCTGTACGCCGCCACCGATCACTTCAGCGGGGGCGGTGTGCAGGTCTGGCGCTGCCAGCTGTGCACCGGCAGCGACTGGACGCGCGTGGTGGACAACGGCTTTGGCAACCCTGATACACAGCAGAGTGCGGCGCTGGTGGTTTTCGACAACCAGCTGTACGGCGCGTTTCGTAACCTGACCACAGGCACTGAAGTACGGCGCACGCAGGATGGTGTCCACTGGGCTGAAGCCAGCATGCCGGGCTTCGGCAACAGCAACAACCACTGGGTCGACCTGACCGTGTTCGATAATCGCCTGGTCGCCGGCACAAACAACGGCGCTCACGGCAGCCAGGTCTGGAAGAAGACGGTCACCGCCGACTTTAGTGGCAGTCCGCTCACCAGTTCACCACCGCTGACGGTGAACTTCAGCAACGCGTCCGGCGGCGACGTCACCGGCATGCTATGGGACTTCGGCGACGGCCAGACCAGCACCGAGGACAACCCGACGCACACCTACACCCAGGCCGGTATGTACACGGTGAGCCTGACCGTCAGTGACGGCGTGGACAACCACACGCTAACCCGGCCGGCCTACGTCGATGCCCGGTATCGGACTTTCCTGCCGCTGTTGTCCCTGGGCCACGGCACAACGGTCTACGACAGTTTCGACAATCCGGTCTATGACGGCAGCTTCAACCCGCTGCGCTGGTCGCGATCGAGTGCCGACCCGGCGGTGCAGTTTCGCCAACAGTCCGGCGCCCTGGTGGTGACCAACACGCCGTCGGCCAATCCAGCGCCGCCGGAGAACCTGAGAATGCGGCGCCCACCCCTCCGCCGCTGGCAGCAGGTGCAGCAGCTTCAGGCGCGCCTCAAGGTTAGCAGCGACCGCAGCGGCGAATGGTCCCCCGTCCAGCTTTCCACCTGGACGGAGGAGGTCAACGGCCACGGTTGGTTTGCAAGTTGCACGTTGGCAGGCATGGCAAGCCGCGACCAGGCCTCATTCCACTGCCACATCTTCACTCGTCAGGGGAGTAACTATCCCGACGAGTACTCGACCCCAGGCGTCTCCGTCCCCTATGACTCGTGGCACACGGTACGGATCAGCCTTGACCCGAATACGGCCAACGTCAAATTTTACCTGAACAACGCCCTGATCGGCAGCCACACGCCGAACGACGCCGCGGCGCTGCTGACGAACCACCAGATGCAGGTGGCGATCTCCGTCTGGGGTTCCGGTCCCAACAGCTCGGCCACCCGTCACGTGGACGACGTGCGCATCGTGCCGACAGAGTAGTTTCTTATACTTGTTGGACGCCCACGACGTGCGGCATCTGGGTGACTATCGTCACATGCTGGATGCCGCACGCGCGGCCGGTTCGGGTGGGGTCGTCTGGTAGGGGTAGCGCGTTCCGTCCAGGTTGTCATGCGGGATGTCCAGCGTTTCGCTGGCGCCTTCCAACAGCGCGTACAGCGTCGAGAGCCACAGACTATCATCCGGCTGGGCCAATGCACCGCTGAAACGCAGCTCCAACACGTCGGTGATGAATTCATGACCCAGATGGTACGTTTCCAGAGGACCGGAGCAGGGCTATCCGGTGCGCTGGTTAACATGCGCCTGCACGGAGTCGAGGCTTTAGCGCGGAGTCGGGACTTGTAGCACGGAGTCGAGGCTTTAGCGCGGAGTCGAGGCTTGCAACGCGGAGTCGAGGCTTGTAGCACGGAGTCGAGGCTTTAGCCGGGTCTGGCCGCTGTGAAGCGAGCGCGCTGACCTGCCTGAAGGCTCGACTCCAGCTTAGCAGGCATCAAACATGCCGCGGAGTCGAGGCTTCAGCCGGGTCTGGCCGCTGCGAGTCGAGCGTGCTGACCTGCCTGAAGGCTCGACTCCAGCTTAGCAGGCATCAAACATGCCGCGGAGTCGAGGCTTCAGCCGGGTCTGGCCGCTGCGAGTCGAGCACGCTGACCCGCCTGAAGGCTCGACTCCCGGTTGGCAGCCGCCATATTTGAAATTGCTGCGGCAAGCGCGAACCGAGTTGACAATG
>JAKQCW010000316.1 GCA_029558955.1 Chloroflexota bacterium | reverse complement strand
GTGCTGCTGGTGTTCTCCGTCCTCATCGTGCCGCGGGTGACCGTGGGCGTCGTCGACAAGACCGGCGGATCCGCCGTGAAGGTGGTGGCCAACGTCCCGTTCGGCGTGGCCTTTCTCGGCAGCGTCACCAGCACGGTCGGGCACACGCTCACGGGCCTGTTCGAGACGGCCTTCCAGGTCATCCCGGGTGTCGGCGCCCTTCCGAGCGAACTGAGCTACGAGAAGAACGGCCTGATGTTCGGCAACCGCCTCATCCGGGAGACAGGCGGCGTCGCGTTCCAGGATCCGAACTTCCGCACGGATCTGGTCAACTTCATCCACAACTGCACGATGTACGACCTGATCGACGGCACGGTCGATCCGGGCACATTCTCGAGCTCGGACGACGTGTGGGCGCTGATGGCATCGCCCAACCCGGCCCGCTTCACGACCCTGACCAGCGCTGGCGGCTCGATCACCGTCGACACCTGCCCGAATGCCTACACGAACCTCAACGGACGGCTGCCGGCGCAGCTGACCCGCATCCAGGGCAAGCTCGCCTTCCAGCTGAATCCGACGCTGCCGGCTGCGGCCGCCAATGCCGCCATCGCCGGGCAGATCCAGCAGGCCTACCTGAAGAACAGCATCGCGACCGCGGCAGCGACAGCGGCCGACCTGATCCGCCAGAACGCCGTGCTGAATGCGATCAACGACACAAGCAACATCATCGGTCAGAAGGTGAACGACCCGGCGGCCATGGTGCTGGCCGTCGGGCGGGCGCAGTCCGTGGCGCAGCAGAACGCGGCCTGGCTGAACGCCGGCAAGGTCGCCGAGCAGGCGCTGCCCGTGTTCCGCAACGTGATCGAGGCCATCACCTACGCGCTGTTCCCCCTTCTCGTCCTGCTGATGCTGCTGACCAGCGGGCGCGAGACCATGCTGGCCTTCAAGGGCTACGCCGCGGTGCTGATCTGGATCCAGCTCTGGCCGCCGCTGTATGCCGTGCTCAACTACATGGCATCGATCTACGCCGCCTACGACCTCGCGGCGGCGGCTGACCTCGGCAGCGGCGCCAAGGCTCTGTCGCTGCAGACGGCATCGACGATCTACTCCCGGGCGATCTCCGGCGAGGCCGTGGTCGGCTACCTGGCGATCAGCATCCCGTTCATCGCCTGGGCCGCGCTCAAGCGGATGGAGACCTTCGGCACCGCGCTGGTGGGCGGTCTCTCGGGCCTGCAGTCGATGGTGGCCGGCGCCACGGCCGGCGCCGCGGCCGGCAACCTGAGCATGGGCAATGTCTCGATGGACCAGATCCGGCTCGCGCCGAACCGGACG
>JAKQCW010000311.1 GCA_029558955.1 Chloroflexota bacterium | reverse complement strand
GCCGCGGCCCTCCACCACATAGAGGTAGAGGTAGGCGGCGTCCACGTAGGCGTCGCCGGGGATGCCGTTGATCGGCGTGTGCACCAGCGGCCGCATCTGGTTGAAGAAGCCGGCCCACATCACCTGGGCATCGCCGTAGTGTGCGCCCGGCTGAGCGCCGTTGATGAAGGTGTCGCGGTCCACGTTGAAGCGCCGCGAGCGGCTGACCGGGTAGGCGCTGTTGTCCACGATGGCCAGCGCGCTGCTGCCGAAGGCAGTCACATAGGTGGCGCCATCGAAGAGCGCGACCGAGTGCTGCACGACGCCGCTGTTGGTCATCACCTGCACCTGGAAGCCGAAGCTGACGATCTCGCCGGCGCCGAAGGAGCCAGACCAGGCCACGGCCACCACATCCTCGGGCGCCCGACCTTCAGCCGCAGCAGCCAGATTGGGCAGGTTCTTCTCGACCGCCAACTGGGCCGCCTGGGCTGCATTCAGCGGGTAGGCGCCGCCGTAGGCGCTGCCATCCACGTACATGGTGTCGGGATCGACGGGGGCCAGGAAGAGGCCATCAGCCAGGGGATCGCCGCTGTTGCTGGCGCTGACATCCACGTCGATGTAGGAGCCGTTGACCACCGGGTTGGTGCTGGAGGTCTGGGTGACCTCGCCGAAGATCTCCACCGGCAGCTCGACGCCGAAGACCTCGCCGCCCATCACGCCGTTGAGCGCGCGGTAGTACATACCGATCTGCGCCGGCGAGTCGTTGACCTGGCCCATCACCATGCTGGTGACTGCGCCGCCGGCCGGGGCCACGGGGCCGTAGCTGTCGGGGACGAAGGCCGGCATGGCCGCGTTGAACACGTGATAGCCGCCCTCCAGCGCATTGGCTGGGGACACATCCCACAGATCGCCGGTGAAGTAGGCGTCGAAGGCATAGACCTGGAAGTTGAAGGCCATGTCGTCGTCAGGCACAACCACCGGGATCATCATGTTGTCGGTGTTGATGGTGGTGTCCAGGAGGAACTGCAAGACAGAGACGCCGGTCGAGAGGTCCACCAGGGCGCTGACCGCGCGCGGGTCGCTGGTGCCGTTCACCTGGGTGTTGTAGGCCACATAGTCGTCGACGCCATCCTGATCCACGTCGATGTACACATTGAACTCGATGTTGATGGGCGTTGACCGGCTGTTCCAGGTGTTGATGGGGAAGAGCAGCAGGTTGCTGCTGGCATCCCAGCGCAGGCCGTCCACGCCGACATACCTCAGGTCAGCCGGCGCGACATCCACCGTGCCCGGAGGCAGCACGATCTCGGGGCTCGAGTCCACCAAGGGGTAGACCTCGAAGGAGCCGTCGATCAGCGAGTCGTTGCCCAGCGGCACGTCGAAGCTGAAGGGGCCGGTCTGAACCGCGTCGCCGACCGTCACGTCGGCAGCCTGCCGCGGCAGGAAGTGCCAGGGCACGTTGATGACCTCGCCGTCGTCGGCGGTCAGGGTGACAAAGCCATCGGCCTCGATCGCGGTCAGCAGATCGCCGCCGGCGGCGCCGAACGTGCCGCCGCTGGTGAAGGGCCAGGCCTTGAGCATGGTGGGATCGACGGCCAGAGCCACATCGAACGAGCCGGTGGCGCCGCCATCGACCGTCAACGAATCGGTGCTGAGCGTGACATCGACGCCGGCGTTCTCATCGTCGGCGTAGCGGAAGCCGATCTCGATGCCGTAGGTCTTGGCCTGCGCGGCCGTGTTGATCACCTCGACCGTCTTGCTGTCGGCGTAGTCATTGGCCACGGTCTCGAAGCCGAAGGAGAGGGCCACATCGTTGTCGGCCGGGACCCAGGCCATGGTCTCAGCCAGGCTGGAGGCCAGGACATCGACGCGGCCAGCGCCCTGGCGGCTGATGGGGTTGAGCATGCCGCCAGGCACATCCTGCCAGGTCTCGGTGACCGCATTGTTCATCAGCAGCGCCTTGACCATCGCGGGCGCCAACGAACCGCTGCCGCCGGCATTCTCCAGCAGCAGGGCGGCCGAGCCGGCCACCATCGGCGCCGCACCCGAGGTGCCGCCGAAGACGCTGTAGCCCTGGTCGCCGGAGCTGGCCGAGAGCGAAGCGCCGGGCGCGCCGATGTTGGGCTTGAGATAGCTGACATCGAAGGCCGGCCCGCGCGAGCTGGTACCCTCCATCACATCCAGCAAGGGGATGGTGAGCGCCGGGTCGGTCGGATCGACGGTGACGCTGGCGCCATCGGCCTTCAGCAGCACGCCGCTGGCCTGGCTCACCACGAAGCCAGGGACGGTGGGGTCGCCGCCGCCGTAGGAGAAGTTCACCGGGGGACCAGGGGCGACCAGGGCCATGATGACCAGTTCCGCGCCCGCGGCCGCCGCGTTGGAGAACTTGATGCTGACCGCGCACGAGCCGCGGTCGATCAGCGAGACCTTGCCCGACAGATCGGCCGTGAAGGGATCGCAGCCCAGCGTGTTGGTGCCGTCGCCGTTGCCGTAGACGATGGGGCCGGAGATGGGGCCCGTGGGCGCGGGCGTCCAGGGCTGCAGGTTGGCGTCCATGATGGCGACCGCCGGCGTGTCACGGCGAATGCGATAGAGCATGGCCGAGGGCACGGTGGTCTGCGCGACGCTGATGGCCGTGCGGGCGGTGGAGGGCGCGCCGGAGATGTAGGGCATGTTGGCGCTGTTGCCGGCTGAGATGGCAACCGCGGAGCCCAGGCTGGTCAGCATGCCGATAGCGATGGAGTCGGCGCTGCTGGGCTGGCCGTAGACTGAACCCAGGGAAAGGTTGACCACATCAGCGCGATCGTCGAAATTGAGGTCGCCATTGGGGTCGGCGGCCCATTCGTAGGACTCCATCAGGGCCAGGCCGCTGCACGAGGTGGAGACGCTGGAGCAGACCTTCAGCGCATAGAAGGTGACGCCAGGCGCCACGCCGGGGCCCATGTTGTCCGCCGGCACGGCGACGCCGCCGATGATGCTGGCCACATGGGTGCCGTGGCCATCGGTGCCGCCCCCTTCGTCGTCCATCGGGTTGGGATCAGGGATCTCAGCGGTGTTGGGCCAACTGCTGCCCACGAAGTCGTAGCCGCCGATGACCTTGGCCGAGGGGAAGAGGCGGGGGTCGGCCGGCTGGGAGGCTTCCGCCAGCGCCTGGTCGGTGTCAGCCTGCAGGCCAGAGCCGCCCAGGTGGGCATGGGTGTAGTCGATGCCGGAGTCGATCACCGCCACGGTGATGCCGGTGCCGTCGACGCCTGCGGTCTGCACCGCGGCCGCGCCGATCCACGGCACAGTCTCGTTCAGGTCCAGCTCAACGTCAGGCAGGGTGCTGACGCTGACCACGCCGGGGATGGCGTACAGATCGCGCACCTGGGCGCCGCTGATCTCCACGGCCACGCCGTTGATCAGCTTGGTGAAGTTGGCCAGCGTCTTGCCGCCCAACGCGTCGACAGCCGCGCTGACCTGGGCCTGTTGCGCCAGCAGGGCAGCGGTGTAGGCCTGGGCCGCGGCTGCGTCGAAGCTGGCGCCGCGCTGCTGGCCGTCCAGCCACTGCTGAGCCAGCGAAGCATCGGCCAACTGGACCACATAGCGGGCCGGGGCAGCCACGCGCTGCTTGCCGGGCACAAAGCTGCTGCTGGTCAATGGCCCATCCACATCGGCCGCGGTGACCGGCTGCAGGCCGGCCGGCGCCTGACGGCCAGGCTGCGCCTGGGGCGCCGCGGTCTGGGCGCTGGCAGGCAGGGCGATCATCGATGCGATGACCAAAAGGGCCAGAATCACACTGAGTTTGCGTCTCATTTTCTTCCTCTCCAAAAGTGATGATTGGTGAAACGGTTGAGAGAACGGTAGGCGGTCAGGGAAGATCGGTGGCTTGATACACCTGCTGCGGTCAGTGCAAGCAACCTCCTTTCTGCATAGGACTGAATCGCAAACAGCCGCGGCCGGGGGGAAGGCGTGAGCTGATGTTGCATCGTTGGCTTCGATTCGCCCGATTGATCGGACAGGGACAAAGCGGTTCCTGAGGGGGGAACCAGGGTGAAAAGCACGCGAATTATAGCCCAGGGAGAGGGGCTTGTCAAACAAGCGCGCCAGCTAACCCGCCAGCAACAGGCGGCCACAGCCGGGACAGAAGACACGTTGGCTGCCGACATGCACGGTCTGAAGGACGCCGGTGGGCAGCATCACGCCGCAGGCCTGGCAGGCGCCGCCCTGCTCGCGCGCCACGGCCCTGCCCCCTTTGCGGCTGCGCAGATTCTTGTACAGGTCACGGTCAGGCGGCGGCGTGGCCTCCCACTGCTGGCTCAGGCGGGCCGACAGCGTCTTGAGCTCGGCCAGACGCTGGCCGGCCTCGCGTCGGATCGCCCCCTGGCGCGCCTGATGGGCTGTCTCGGCGGCGGCCTGCCGGCCTTGTCTTGCTGCCAGCTCAGCCTCCCACTGATCGACCTCCAGCATCGCCTCCAGCGCCTCCCCTTCCAGGACGCCGCGCCGGCGGCGCAGCGCGGCCACGTTGGCCTCCATGCTTTCCAGCTCGCGCGGGTTGCGCACGCGCCCGCTCATCAGATCGCGCTCGGCGGCGCGCACCTGGGTGGACAGATCCTTGACCTGCTGATCCAGTTGGCGCTGCGTCGTGCGGCAGCGGTCCAGCTCGGCCTGGGCTTCGGCGGCCGCCGCGCGCGCGGCCTTCAGTTCCGCGTCCGCGCCCAACTGCTTTTCCAGCTCGGTCAGCCGTTGCCGGGCCGCTTCCACGGCCAAGTCGGTGGTCTGCAAGGCCCACAGCTCTGCAACTGTGCTCATCCAACGCCTCCTGAGGAAAAATGCCTGCTCGGGCCGATCTCCTGCATCCAAACTGCTTCAGGATGGCCATCGCGCGGCGTCTCGGCATGGGGTTTCAGCACTTCACGATTGTGGTCTCACGCAAAGGCGCAAAGATCGCAAAGCACAGAGAATCTTGGCATTCTTGGCGGCTTTGCGTGAGAATCGTGAACTACTGAAATTGGCAACCCCGATCTTTCAGTCTCACACGGAGTGCAGTTTCAGCGCATCATGATTTTCCTCTCGCACAAGGATCGCCAAAGACAGCACTCTGGGCGACTTTGGGTGCGAAAGTGAGCATCTGAGTTCTTCATCCATCGATCGTCGATCAGCAAGGAGGCAACGCTATGGCGTCAGAGCAGAAGCCAGAGAAGCAGGACGAGCAATTCCATCCCAAAGGAACCGTGCTCGCCATGGTGATATTCTTCATCTTGATCGTAGCCCTGTGGGGCTACGTCTATCTGATGATGCTTAGTCAAGGAGCCACCGCACCATGACCACACCCACCCCTCAAAACCCTGAGCCGTCGGTGCACATCGATCCCTACGAGCGGGGATGGATGGTGGCCGCCATTCTGATGCTGGTGGTATTTGCCATTGCCGTGGCCATCGCCAGCTATTCGCTGGGCATCCAACTGCCGGCTCCCGAAGCGCGTGTCGATCCCAACACCATCACCACCTCCGGCCCCTTCGCCAATCCGGGCCTGCGCGAGCTGGCCCCCGGCCGCTACGAGGCCTACATCGTGGCCCACGGCCAGGGCTGGTATTTCAATCCGCGCGAGATCAGCGTGCCGGCCGGCTCCGAGGTGACCTTTTACGTCACCAGCGCCGATGTCCAGCATGGCTTCAAGCTGGAGGGCACCAACGTCAACATGATGATCATCCCCGGCCAGGTTTCGACCCTGACGCGCCGCTTCGACAAGCCGGGTGAGTACCACTGGGTCTGTCACGAGTATTGCGGCACCGGCCACGCTGCCATGTACGGCACACTGACTGTGACGCCCTGATTTCCCCACGAGGTAACGCGCTATGACTGCCATTTCCACCACCACACCGGTCGTCGAGGTCACCCCTGCGGCCCGGCCGGCGACGTATGTGCTTTCCAAGGGCGAGAAGCGTTTCATCGGCCTGCAACTGCTGGTCGCCGTCGCCGCGCTTTCCATCGGCTCGCTCTTCGGCCCGCTGCAGGCGCTGGAGTTCTCTGGCCTGACCATCGGCGGCCGCGACATCTACGCCCTCTTTCAGCCGCTGCTGGCATCCTATTACCAGGGATTGACCCTGCACGGCGTGCTGAATGCCCTGATCTGGACCACCTTCTTCATCACCGGCTTCTTCAACCTGACCGTCACCTATGGCCTGCGCCGGCCGCTGGCCATGCCCAAGCTCAACTGGCTGGGCTTCATCGTGATGACGGTGGGCCTGCTCACGGCGGCCGTGCCCATCCTGCTGAACGAGGCCTCGGTGCTCTACACCTTCTACCCGCCGCTGCAAGCCAGTTGGGCCTTTTACGTCGGCCTGGTCTTCGTGGTGGTGGGCAGTTGGATCCAGGGCTATGGCTTCTACATCACCTATTACCGCTGGCGCAAGGACAACCCCGATGTCCGCACGCCGCTGATGGCCTTCGGCAGCTTGATCACCATGGTCATGTGGCAGATCTCCACCCTGGGGATCGCGGTGGAGATTCTGACGCAGCTTCTGCCCTGGTCGCTGAACCTGCTGCCCGGCGTCGATCCGCAGTTGGACCGCACCTATTTCTGGTTCACCGGCCACCCGCTGGTCTACTTCTGGCTGCTGCCGGCCTACGTCTCCTGGTACGCCATGCTGCCCAAGCAGGCGGGCGGCAAGCTGTTCAGCGACTCGCTGGCCCGCTTCTCCTTCTGGATGTTCCTGGTGCTCTCCACCCCGCTGGGCTTCCACCATCAGTTCACCGATCCCGGCGTGCCGACCATCTGGAAAACCATCCACGCGGTGTTGACCTATGCCGTCGCCTTCCCCTCGCTCTTGACCGCCTTCACCGTGGTGGCCTCGCTGGAATATGCCGGCCGGCAGCGCGGGGGCAAGGGCCTGCTGGGCTGGATCCCCAAACTGCCCTGGCGGGATGTCTCGGTGACGCCGCAGATCCTGGCCGGGGTGCTCTTCATCTTCGGCGGCATCGGCGGCATCACCAACGCCTCCTACAACATCAACCTGGTGGTCCACAACACCTCCTGGGTGCCCGGCCACTTCCACCTGACCGTGGCCTCGGCCACCACCCTGTCCTTCATGGGCATCGCCTACTGGCTGGTGCCCCATCTCACCCATCGCACCCTGTGGGCCCCCAAGCTGGCGCTGGCGCAGGCCTGGATCTGGTTCATCGGCATGGTCATCTTCTCCAACGGCATGCACACCCTGGGCCTGCTGGGCGCGCCGCGGCGCACCCCGCTGGGCATCGCGCCCTACGTGCCGGCCAACTGGGAGCCGCGCCTCTTGCAGACGGCCATCGGCGGATCGATCCTCTTCCTCGGCGCCTACCTCTTCATCACCATCCTGGTGGTCACGGTGCTGCGCAAGCCCGCGCCGGCCGCCGCGGTGCCGGAGATCCCCGAGGCCCAGTCGATCCAGGACCCGCAGCTCACGCCCCAGTGGCTGGACCGCTGGGCTCCCTGGCTGACCATCGCCATCCTGCTGATCATCCTGGTCTACGGCCCCAACCTGCTCTATCAGATCACCAACATGCAGAACACGTCGCCGGGCTTCAGACTCTGGTGATGCATTAGGCGCTGATTGCAAGGGCGTCCCGCCCGACCCGCGGGACGCCCTCTTGATTGGCGGTCTGTCTCCCTCGGCTATCTCTCATGCCAAACTCTTCAGCCCTCGACCCGGCTGACACTTCGCCCATCGGGCAGGTGGCCGGCCAGCCTCCACCCCCCGATGACGGCAGCGATCCTGGCCGTTCCTCCATCGACTGGCCGCTGCGCCAGGGCAATCGGGTGCGGCGCACCCTCAACGGACTGGAGCGCCTCAGCATGGCCGTGGAGCGGCCCATCGCGCGCTGGGTCCGCTCGGCGGAGTGGAATCCGCTCTACCACACCGGCACCATCACCCTCTTTGCCCTGCTGATCATCCTGGTCACCGGCATCTATCTGACCCTCTTCTACCAGTTCGGCTTCGACGCGTCCTATCAGGCCGTGGCCAAGATGGAGGCCAATCTGCTGGGCCGCTTCGTGCGCGCCCTGCACCGCTACGCCTCAGTGCTGGCCGTCATCGCCGCCCTGCTGCACGGCTGGCGCATCTTCTTCATGGACCGCTTCCGCGGGCCGCGCTGGCTGGCCTGGGCCACTGGCATCGCGCTGGTGATTCTGGTCTGGGGCGCAGGGCTGACCGGCTATTGGCTGATCTTCGACGAGCGCGCCCAGCTCTTCAACCAGGCGCTGGTGGATCTGCTGGCCGGCTCCGGCGGCGGCGTGGCCTTTCTCAACCGTTTCATGCTGACCGAGGCGGCGGACGGCGGCTGGCTCTTTGCCCTGGGGGTGTTGACCGTCCACCTGCTGCTATCGGCGCTGATCGCCCTCTTCTTCGTGCTGCACATCAAGCGGCTGCGGCGGGCCAAGGTGCTGCCCCCGCGCTACTGGATGGCGCTGCTGAGCATTCCCCTGGCGCTGGCCGCGCTTTTCATCCCGGTCGGCATGTTGGCCCCGGCCAACCCGTTGCAGGCCCCGGCGCAGACGCCGCTGGACATCTTCCTGTTGTGGTATCTGCCGGCCGCGCTGCGCTGGCCGCCGGCGCTTTTCTGGGGGGCAGTTGCACTGGCCGCGGCGCTGGCGACGGCCATCCCCTGGCTGCTGGCGCGCAAACGCCTGGCGCCGGCCATGGTACACGACGAACGTTGCACCGGCTGCACCCTGTGCGCGGCCGATTGCCCCTACCGCGCCATCACCATGGTCGAACGCCCGCCGGGCGAGGCTCACAAGCTGCTGGCGGTCATCGACCCCGCCCTGTGCGTGAGCTGCGGCATCTGCGTCGGCAG
>JAKQCW010000303.1 GCA_029558955.1 Chloroflexota bacterium | reverse complement strand
TCGCAGACCATTTTCAGGCCGCTATGGCCGCCATCGAGGGCATCGCCGTCAGCAACTGGCCCATGCCCGCCTACGAAATTCCTATACCAATTCGCGACTCAGTGTAAACGCATTACGCATTACGCATTACGCATCACGCATCACGCATTACGCATTACGCATCACGCATCACGCATTACGCATCACGCATCACGCATCACTCATACGCCAACACCTCGCGCACGGTCAGGCGTGAGGCGGTGCGGGCGGGCAGGTAGCTGGCCAGCGCCGCGACCAGGGCCACGATGAGCAGCCAGAGGGCGATGGCGGGCAAGGAAAAGGAAAAGCTGAGGGGGGAATCGGTGAAGGCAATCCCCACCTGATCGCTCAACAGCCGGCTCAGCGGGAAAGCCAAAAGGGTGGCCTGCGCCCAACTGATCAGGCCGATCAGCACCCCTTCCACGATGATGATCTGGAGGATGGCGCGCGTGGCGGCGCCGATGGCCCGCATGACCCCGATCTCGCGGGTGCGCTCGATGACGCTGATGCTCATGGTGCCCATCAGACCCAGACCCCCCACCAACGCCATCAGGAAGGTCATCACCAGTAGCATGTTGACCAGAATGCTGAACTGGTATTCGGTCCCTTCCAGGTTCTCGGCGCGGGTGGAGAGCTGCGTCACGTGGTAGCCGGCGTCCTCGAAGTGGTGTTCCAACGCCGCGGCGATGCGCCGGTGTTCGGCGGGATCCTCGCTGTCGGTCAGGACGCGCAGGCTGTTGGCCCGGCCGGCCCGGCCGGTCAGCCGGCCGAAATACTCGCTGTTGGTGTAGATGGTCGCCTGGTCCAACACCCCTTCTGCCACGCCCACCACCACCCAGTCGCTGTCCTTGCCGTCGATGCGCAGCGTGATGGTGTCGCCGATGGCGACGTCCTCCTCGGCATCCATGAAATTGGTGTTCACCACCAGCGCGTTTTCATCCTCTGGCAGCAGCCAGCGGCCGGCCGTCAACTGCGGCTGGATCATCTGGCTGTCGGCCGGCGGGGCCAGGAGGCGTATCTCGTCGCTCTCGCCCCCCCTCATGCCGGGAGGGGTTGCCCCGAGCCCTTCCGACTGGCCGGACAGCGGGAAACCGGGCACGCCAGCGTCGTCGGGCGCGTCAGGCCGTTGGCGCCGGGTGCTGGCGCGGCCCCAGCTTTCGGCCGCGATGACGCCGGGAACCTGCAGCGCCTCGTTCTGCAAGACCTCAACCCGCAGGTCGCGGTCGAAGCCGATGACGATGTGGAAGTTGTTGTTTCTGATGGCGTCGTCCACCGTCTGGTAGAGCGACGTGCGCACCGACAGCACCGCGATGAAGATCGCCCCGCCCAGAGTCAGCGTCGTCATGGTCAGCGCCAGCCGGCCTTTGCGGCGAAAGGTGTTGCGCAGCGAGATGACCAGCGGGCGGCTGAGCCAGGGCGCGTAACGTTGGCTGGCCACCAGGAAGCGGTCGGCTGGGCCGTGGCCAAAACGCCCCTGGCCCAGGCCGTAATTGCTGATGGCCTCGCGAATGGTGACCCTCGCGCCGCTGTAGATGGGGATCAGCGCGGCGGCCAGCGGCACCAGCAGGCCCACCAGCACCTGCACCGCGAGCGCGCTCAGGGGAACCCCTTCATAGACCACGTCGAAGTTGAGGAACTGCGACAGGAAGATGGTGAAGCCATAGGCGCCGGCCACGCCGGCCGGCAGCGCCACCAGCAGCGCCAGCAGGCCGAAGATCAGCACCATGCCGAGGTAGAGCCGGACGATCTGGCCGAAGCCGGCGCCGATGGTCTTCATCACGCCGATCTGACGCACCTGCTGCGCCATGACCGCGGCGATGGTGTTCACCACCAGAAACGCGCTCAGGAGGAGCGAGAGCAGCCCCAGCACGCCCAGCAGCAGAAAGACGGGGTTCAGCACCTCGTCGGCGGGATGCTTCTTCGGGTCGGCCACGTAGGTGAAATTGACCGCCCGCCCGCCCTTTTCCAGCTTGTCCTGGACCAGATCGGTGACTTGCTGGACGTAGGCGTGATCCTTGACTCCGGACGCGGGATCGGCCGCCCGGATGCTGAGGCTGGTGAAGCGTTTCGGAATTCCCCACCGCTCCAGGGTATCGAAGGTCACGTAGCCGAACGCCTGGTTGGTGAAACGGGCCGGCGGCAGGTTGATGTCGTGGGCGGTTCCCGTCACGTTTACCGTGCGCCGGCGGCCGTCGGGCAGCTCCAGCGTCAGGCTGTCGCCGATGGCAGCGTCCAGCATGGGCAGGGACATGCGTTCCACGGCGATGGCGTCGCGCGCCGGCGGCCACGGGCCGCTTTCCTGCCGCACGATGTTGAGGGGGATGTCCTGCCAGTCGGGCAGGGCAAAGAGCGTCAGCTCCAGCCAGCGGCCATCGCCCAGATGGGCGCGGGTGTAGAGGCTGAAGCGGGCCGAGGCCGATTCGACCTCCGGCATGCGCCGGATGGCCGTCAGGGTGTCGGCGTCGAAGCCGCTGGTGCCCAGAATGGCATCGCTGGGGTTGACCGCTGCGAAGCTGGCATGGAGCTGATGGTTGAGAATCTGGCGCGTGCCCACGATCACGCCGACGGCGAAGACGCCCACCGCGATGGAGAGCACCACCAGCAGCGAGCGCATCCGGTGGCTGGTCAGATCGCGGCCAACTTTGGCCCAGCGGGGGCTCAGAAGCCGGCGCGCAGGCTTGTTGACGGATGAACTGGGAATGGGCGCAGGGTCGCTGGCCGGATCTGCGCCGCTGAGGGCAGGCGCACGGCTGGCTCTTGCACTGGGCAGTTCAGCGCCGGAACGGGTCGTCGTCATCCCATCGCTCCATGGCCCATTCCCCAATGCCTCATTGCCCCAACTCCCCATTGCGGCCCCCGCGCGCCGTATCACTCACGATCAACCCATCGGCAATCGTCACCGTCCGGCCGGCGCGGCGGGCCAGCTCCTCGTCGTGCGTCACCATCAGGATCGTCTTGCCTTCATCCACCAGGCGTTGGAAGAGCTGAAAGACCGCGTCGGCGGTCTTGCTGTCCAGGTTGCCGGTGGGCTCGTCGGCCACGATGATGTCAGGGTCGTTGGCCAGGGCGCGGGCGATGGCCACCCGCTGCTGCTGGCCGCCGGAGGTGGCCGAGGGCAGTTTGTCGGCGTGTTCGACCATGGCCACCTCCTCCAGCAGGGCCATGGCGCGCTGCACCCGCGCCCGGCTGGGGTAGGTGTTGCAGAAGTCCATGGGCAGCATGACGTTTTCCAGCACCGTCAGCGTCGGCAGCAACTGGAAGAACTGGAAGATCACCCCCACATGCTTGCCGCGCCAGACCGCCATCTGCCCCTCGCTCAGGGTGTGGACCGCCGTGTCGCCGATCAACACCTGGCCGGCGGTGGGCCGGTCGATGCCGGTGACCATGTTGATCAGGGTGGACTTGCCGCTGCCCGATTTGCCGACCACCGCCACGAATTCGCCGCGGTCGACCAGCAGGTCGATCTGCCTGAGCGCGGGAAATTCGCCGGCTGCGGTCTGGTAGCTCTTGGTGACCGAACGCAGGTCGATCAGGTGGGTGTTGCCGTGGTGATAGCCGCCGGCGCCGGCTGGCGGGCGAGGGCGGCTCTTGGCGCGCAGTTTTAACACAGATTGCTCCTGAGGGGGGTCGCGCCAGATTTCGGAGTCTCTGTTGCGCGCTGCATCATTTTACCAGACCCAACGACAGGTCATTGTGATGATACTCCCAGTGGCCGTTGCCGAATCGACGCGAGATTCGCAGGCCCGCGCCGTTTAGTTGCAGTACAGAGGTAATCGTTCACCATGAAAATGACCAAGATCGAAGCGGCGATGCGCGCGGCGTTGGCGTTCAACGACGCCTTCAACCGGCACGATGTCCCGGCAATGATGGCGCTGATGAGCGAGGACTGTCTCTTCGAGAACACCAGCCCCGCGCCGGACGGCACAGCCTACAAAGGCAAAGCGGCGGTGACGCAGTTCTGGCAGGAGTTCTTCGCCGCATCGCCCCAGGCCCACATTCAGATCGAAGAAATCTTCGGCCTGGGCCGTCAGTGCGTGATGCGTTGGCGCTATGACTGGGTCGATGCGGCCGGCGCGCCGGGCCATGTGCGCGGCGTGGACATTTTTTCCGTGACGGATGGGCTGATCAGCGAGAAGCTGTCATACGTGAAGGGTTAGCAAACCTGCCATGAACATCACCATCAGACGGGTCGAACCAACGGACCATGAGGCGCTGCACCGGCTCTATTCAGGCCGGCAGGTCATCTGGGGCACCACCCAGTTGCCCTTTCCCTCGCTGGAGATGTGGCGCAAGCGGCTGGCCGAACCGCCCGAAGGGATCTACGGGATCGTGGCCTGCGTCGAGGGCGAGGTGGTGGGCCATCTGAACATCCACACCAATCCCAACCGCCCGCGCCGCCAGCACGCCGCCGGGATCGGCATCTCCGTGCGCGATGACTTCCAGGGCCAGGGCGTCGGCACAGCCTTGATGCAGGCCGCGCTGGATGTGGCTGACAACTGGCTCAACGTGCAGCGGTTGGAGCTGGAGGTCTACACGGACAACGAGCCGGCCGTGCGGCTCTACCAGCGGGCCGGCTTTGTCATCGAAGGCACGCTGCGCCAGTATTCCTTCCGCGACGGCCGGTACGTGGACGTGTACGCCATGGCCCGCTTCAGACCAGCCGGTGCGCCGGAGTGAGTTCTGCGCGAAGGGGACGGGGGCAGCGCGTCGCGATCACCTGGGCGCGGCGACCTGTCCGGCGCTGCGCATCTGGCGCAACGCCTCGCCCACGATCTCACGCGCCTCGGCGGCCAATTGCTGGGGGTCATCGCCCGGCTGCGGCTGCACGACTTTGAGCGGAACCAGCCAGACCCGGCTGGTGTCGCGCAGCGCGACGCGCTTGATGGAGGTGGTCACGCTCTCCTTGTGGCTCTGCCAGGTCATGGACGCGGTGTCCTCGTAGTGGATGGCGCAGAGCAGGTAGGGCATGCCGGTCTCCTGGGCGATCTCGAAGACGCCATAGCGGAAGGGGAGCAGGGTGTCTTCCGGGTTGCGCTTGCCCTCCGGGAAGATGACAATCGGGGGATATTGGCTCTGGCGCAGGCTGGCGATCACCTGCTGGCGCACGTCGGCGCGCTTGCTCTTGTCGTTGCGGTCCACGAACATGGTGCCAGTGGCCGCGGCGATCTGGCCGATGAAGGGCCATTTCCTGACCTCGGCCTTGGAGACGTAGCGCATGGGCAGGAGATAGCTCATCACCAGGGTGTCGAAGAAGGAGACGTGGTTGGAGAGGATCAGGCCGCGGTGCTGGGTGATGATCTGGGGGTCGTGGCAGATGAAGCGCAGCCCCAGCGCGGGCATGACGATGCGCACCCCCCAGGCGAAGAACCAGGAGGCCAGGCGCACGCCGCGTCGCCGGATGGGAATCCAGGAGAGCAGCACGATGCCCACGGTGACCAGGATCAGGGTGGGGACGCCGTAGAGGAAGCGCAACACCGCGCGCGGATAGGCGATCACGGCTGGTCTCCCGGCAATCCGGGGCGCGGCGCTCCGAGCAGGGCCGGCCAGTCGATGGCATCCATCAGCGGGTTCAGGTCGTGGGTGGCGTTGACCACGTGGAACTGGAGGTTGGGGAAAAGCTGTTCGGCCACCTGTCGCGTCCTTTCCAGCGGCACCATCTCATCCTGCTGGCCGTGGTAGATCACCGCCGGCGTGTCGCTGGGGGGCAGCGGCGTCTGCGCCAGGTCGATGAAGGCCAGCGCCGGCGCCAGCAGCACCAGCCGGTCCACCTGGCCGGGGTGTTGGCAGGCGAAGACCGCGGCCATCAGCCCGCCCATGCTGGAGCCGATCATGGTCCAACCGGGCGAATCGCCGCTGACCTGCTCCAGCCGCGCCATGCGCTGCCAGAAGTCGCCGGGGAAGTCAGGCGCCAGCAGGTCAGGATAGAGCCGGCGCAAAAACTGCACCTTGAAGCCCTGGCTGCTGCCGTCCTTGCCATGGATGAAGAGGAGGTGTTTGGTCATGGTGTCAACTTCATGCTTGGGCCGGGTGTGCCCGGCGCCAGCGGTCTGAGCGGGAAAGCTATGCTGGCGACATATTGGCGCCGGTCAGTTCGCTGAAAACCACCGCGTCTACCCATTGATCGATGGTTTCCTGCGGCGGCAGGGCGTCTTCAGAAGCTTGCTCGCCCAAGGCGATGAGCGTGGCGCGACTCGGGTAAGGCAACGCCCGCAAATCGGACGCGTTGACCTGGGTGTGGCCGTTGAACAAGCGGAAGTAGCGATCGATGACAGTCGAGTTCAGGTAGAGGCAAAGGCCCCGCGCCAGCAGCGGTGGCAGACCACGGCCATTCTCGTGAAAGACGTTGAGATGGTTTTCAAAACCAACGTGCTCAGTGTCGACCCGCGCCGGATCGTAGACGGCTGCGTAGATGCGTCGTCGTTCTTCTTTGGATGAGAAGCGGCGTGTCAGGGTGTAGCAACCCTGCGGCATCAACCATTTGCGCGTTGCCGGCTTGTCCTCCAGGGCATTGGGTTTCTTGCCATTGGGGCGCGGCCATGAAACATAGCCGCGCTGAAAATGGGCAGGATAGATCAAGGGAACAGTGCCAAGCACGGCAGTGCGATGGATGTAGGGCTTGAGACGAAATTCGACCACCGGGCCCGTGGAGACGGAGATGCCAAGATCTGCCAACGAACTGCCCAGCGATCTCATCTGCCTGGCAATCGCAGTGTCCTCTTGTGTTGTTGGAATCTGGATGACCAGATTGGCATCCTGTGCATCGACGATCTCCGCAAAGGAAATGCTGCGGATGGCGTCGGGTTGCAGGTCGATGCCGTGGCTCGATGACAGCTCAACCGTTGCCGGCTGTTGAGATTTTGTCGCCCAATAGATGATGTTTTCTTGCAGGACGCCGTCGTCTTTGAAGGCGATGTCTCGGGCATCGAACGTGTGAATTCGACGCAGTCCCATCTCAGACAGCAGCAGCCGGCGAAATGGCAGGAAATAGGGGCCATTGCAGAAGCTGCGCGGTGTGATCGCCGCCAACTCGCCGTTTGGTTCCAGCAGCATGATCGACAGCGCCACGAAGGCCGCATAGAGATTGGTGACCTCGACCCCAAGATTGCTCAACAGCCGGCGATGGATCGACTGGCTGCTGATCTTCTTGTAGGGCGGGTTGGTGATGACGTGGGTAAAGGAAATGGGCTGGCTGAACAGGCCACCCTCCAGGGCTTGACTGGCGTGCTCGATGAAATCGAGGGGAATAACCGTGGCTGAGAAGGGGACGCCAGCCGCTCTGGCCGCGTCCGCGCAGTCATTCAGGGTTGCCCGCAGAGGCGTCTGCAGCAGCGGATCGACCTCGAAAGCCGTGACGACGATGCGTTGCGGTCGAACCGGTTCACGACATGCCCGCTGTACGAAAGCTGCGGTCAGCGATCCTACCCCTGCGCCCGGATCGAGCAGTCGAATCTCGCGCGGCCCAAGCGGGGAGAACAGGGAGGCCATGAACTCCGCGATCGGCGCGGAGGTCATGTACTGCCCCAACTGAGCCTTTTGCGCCAACTGCAGCGCAGGCGAAGTCTGTAGCCTTCGCCGGTCTGCATGGGCGGACAGTATCGACTCTGCGGGCGCCATCTGAGCGATGGCAGGTGGCTGCTCTAACACAGTTGCTTACACCTTCGTCCCTGGCAGGGAGATTGCCTCCAGCGCATGGAACTGTTTGGTGGGATCTTCCATGATCCAAAGGTGGGTGCCGGGCGGCAGGTTCTTATACCTCGACTGGCGGGCCGCCGCCGCCTTCCAGGTTTGATAGGCTGTGGTGAATCCGATCCCTGGTTTTCCTGACCGTCGTGCCAGCTCCGAGAGCTGCTGCACTTTGTGCAAATCAACTTCTCCATCGCTGGCGACGGCCTCAATGACCCAGAGCCAATTGGTCTCCGCGTTCCACAGGAGAATGTCTGGCATGGCATCGGCCAGCGTCAGCGAGATTCCGGCTTGCGTGAGCGCGGCGCGCTGGGCTTCTGAGACGCGGTCGCCATCGGCGTCGTCCACATAGACAACCTGAAAGCCTGGCAGAAAGGCTGGAGCATAGAACATTTGGCAAGCCTGCACCAGGTCGCTATGTTTGGTGTCGACGGCTGAACGGGCGAGTTGCGACAATTCCGCCTGGCGCTGAAGGCGTGCCCGCACGGTGTCCTCTTGGATCCATGCTTGCAGACGGGGCTCCCATTCGCTCTCTGGCGCCGTCAGAACCTCACGGAAGCTGGCCGCAAGCCGATAGGCGGAATTGGGTGACTTTGGCACAGGATGGCCAAGGA
This sequence comes from Chloroflexota bacterium, assembly GCA_029558955.1. Lineage (GTDB taxonomy): Bacteria > Chloroflexota > Anaerolineae > JAAEKA01 > JAAEKA01 > JAAEKA01. The sequence goes on along the minus strand of JAKQCW010000303.1, from coordinate 33,932 downwards.
TGAACACCCCGACGTCCGGCTTCAGGTAGACAGGCTCAATGGCGCCGATATCGCGCAATGGTTTGATCCAGTAGTCACGGCCCTCGCGGTCGAGTCTGGCCCCGCCGCGCTGCCACATGCCCACATGGGCAGCGATGTGCTGGGTCGATGCGCCATCGCAGAACCTGGCATCTAGCTGCGCCTTGGGGAAAAGGCTGGGCGTGATGTCGTCCAGCAGGGCAAATACCGCGTCGACCATGTCGTCGGATTCGCGGTCGATGGCGCGCAGCGTTGCCCGGATGCGGTCTTTGCTGATGCCCTGTAGCTGGTCGGGCAGCACACGGTCTTTGATCTGGATCATCGAATCCTGAAGGGCCATGGGCGAATTATAGGTCAACTTGCAGGGTGAGTCAATCACCTGCCGCGTGGTCGAACAACGACAACTGCCTCGTTGGTTCCATCAACTGGTGCGCGCCGACGCCCAGCAGGCGCACGGGACGTCCCGTTTCCCAGGCGCGCTCCAGCAGGGTGAGGCCGGCGCGGTAGATCTCGATGGCGTCGTCGCTGGGCACAGGCAGAGTCATCTGGCGGGTCAGGGTGGTGAAGTCGCTGTAGCGCAGCTTGATGGCCACCACACCCCCTGCCACCTGGCGGCGCTGCAGGTCGCCGGCCACGGCCTGGCTCATGCGCCAGAGCTGCTGCTTCAGCGGCCGCAGCTCGGCGATGTCGCGGTCGAAGGTGCGCTCCTGGCTGATGGACTTGCGCTGGTGCTCGACGACGATGGGGCTCTCGTCGATGCCGCGCGCCCGGCGGCCCAGGTCCGGGCCGTGCCGACCAAAGGCGGCGCGCAGCGTCGCTTCGGGCAGGTTGGCCAGCTCGCCCACGGTGTGTACCCCCATGCCGGCCAGCCGCTGAGCCGTCACCGGGCCGACGCCCCACAGCGCCCGGGCCGGCAACTCGGCCAGGAAGATGGCCTCCTCGCCCGGCCGCACCACGGTCAGCCCACCCGGCTTGTCGAAATCCGACGCCACTTTGGCCACCTGCTTGTTGCTGGCCACCCCCAGCGAGGCCGACAGGCCGATCTCCTCCTGCACCTGCTGTTGCAGCCGGCGGGCGATCTCCACCGCCTCCTGCCAGGCGGCGATCTGCTCCGTCAGCTCCAGAAAGGCCTCGTCGATGCTGACCTGTTCCACCAGGTGGGTCAGGGCGTGCAGCAGCGCCATGACGCGGCGGGAGTACTGACGATAGAGGGCGTGGCGCACCGGCAGCACGATGGCCTCGGGGCAGAGCTTGAGCGCCTGGGCCATGGGCATGGCGGAACGGCAGCCGAAGGCGCGCGCCGCATAGGAAGCGGTTGCCACCACGCCGCGCTGCTGCGGCCGGCCGCCGATCAGCACCGGCTTGCCGGCCAACGCGGGGTTTTCCAGGATCTCCACGGCGGCGAAGAAGGCGTCCAGGTCCAGATGCAGCACGGCGCGAGGTCGGTCGTTCATGGGGACATTGTACGCCAGGAGCGCCGCCGGCGCAATCGATCCAGGTGCGACGCGCAGAGGCGGCGAGTTAGCGCATTCAGGCGGATCGGAGTAGAATAGCCGCAGTCACCCATCCGCCCCCATTCAGGAGACTCCCCATGCCACGTCTGACGCTGACCCTCATCAACCTGCTTCTCGCACTGCTGTTGCTGGCTGCACCGGCCGGCGCGGTCGCGGCCCAACCGGCCGAGTTCCAGGCGCTGGCGCGCGTCGCGCTGCCGGCCGGCCCGGAGGCTGTGCGCGCCCTGGCCCAGGCGCCGCTGGAGGTGCTGGCGGTGGAGACGCAGCCCGCCGCCTATGCCATCGTGCGGTCCGGCCAGCGCGGGCTGGACTGGCTCAGGGTCAACGGCTACACGCCGGCGCTGTTGGACGGCGACGCGGCCGGCGCCCGCTATCTGATGGTCGATCTGGCCGGCGCGCTGGCAGATCGGGCGCGGCCTGGCGCAGAGCTGGCCAATGACGGCGTGCGCAGCCTGCGCCGGCTGGAGCCGGGGCAGCAGGTGACGCTGGACAAGGGCGTTTGGCTGCTGGACCAGCCGCTGCGCTGGATCGAGCGCCAGCCGCTGCGCCAGCCGGAGAGCATCACCCCCTTGCCCATGGTGCAGGAGATCATCGACCAGGTGACGGTGGGGCGGCTGCTGCCCTACGCCAATGAGCTGACCGGTGAGACGCCGGCCACCGTGCTGGGCCAGCCCTACACCATCGCCACGCGCTACACCACCAGCGGCGTGCCCATCCAGAAGGCAGTCAGCTACATGGTGGAGCGCCTGGAGCGGCTGGGTCTGAACGTCACGACCCACACCTGGAACGCCAGCCGCCCGCCGAACGTCATCGCCGAAAAGCCTGGCCTGGATCCCAACGCCGGCATCGTCATCATCAGCGCCCATCTGGACTCCACCTCCGGCAGCCCCATGACCCTGGCCCCTGGCGCGGACGACAACGGCAGCGGCTCGACGGCGCTGCTGGTGGCGGCCGAGATCCTGTCACACTACAATTTCGACGCCACCGTGCGCTTCATTCTCTTCACCGGCGAGGAGCAGGGGCTCTACGGCAGCGCGGCCTACGCGGCCATGGTGCAGAACCAGGATATCCGCGGCGTGGTCAACATGGACATGATCGCCTGGGATAGCCAGGGCGGGCCGGACATGGACATCCACTCCCGCGCCAGCGTGCCGGGCAACACCGCGCTGGCCAATCTTTTCATCGACGCGGTCGCGGCCTATCAGCTCCCGCTGACGCCAGTGCGCTACGACAGCGGCACAGGCGCCAGCGACCACGCCTCATTCTGGACTTACTCCATCCCGGCTATCCTGGTCATCGAGAACTATTGGTCTGATCCTGGCATACCGCAGGACTTCCACGCCTACTACCACACCGTCAACGACCGCGTCCAGCACTACAACACCGGCTATTACCGCGCCATGGCCCAGGCCACGCTGGCCACCTTCGCCCATCTGGCCGGCCTGCGCACCACCTGCTTTTGGGCTGACCTGGACTGCAGCGGCCTGGTCGATGCGCTGGACATCACCGCGGTGGCCTCGGCCTGGCAGGTGCAGGATGGCCAGTGGAACTACAGCCCGGTGCTCGACGTGGATGGCAACGGCGCGGTGGATGTGGTGGACATCCAGCGTTTTGCTGCGGTGTGGGGCTGGAACGGCAACGATGGATGAGCGCTGCATCGGCGTATGACCGGCGGCCGGCCGGCCCTTGTGGAGGTGTGAACCATGATCTATGCAGATGGCATCCGCCTGCGGGCGGTGGAGCGGGAGGACATCCCGACCTTCGTGCGCTGGTTCAATGACCCGGAGGTGCGGCGCACCCTGTTGATGTTCGCGCCCATGTCCAAGGTCAGCGAGGAGCGTTGGTTCGAGAGCCGGCAGACCAGGGACAACGACTATCTGTTCGGCATCGAGGTCCCGGTGAATGATGATTGGCAGTTGATCGGCAACGTGGGTCTGCACCAGATCGACTGGGTTCACCGGCACTGCACCTTTGGCATCGTGATCGGCGAGCGCACCTTCTGGGAGCGCGGCTATGGCAGCAAGGCGACGCGGGCTGCGCTGCGCTTTGCCTTCCACACGTTGAACCTGCACCGCGTCGAGTTGGAGGTGTTCGATTTCAACCAGCGCGCCCGGCACGTCTACGAAAAGGCGGGCTTCCGCCTGGAGGGCACGCGACGCCAGGCGCTCTTCCAGGATGGCGTCTATCACGACGAGCACCTGATGGCCATCCTGCGCACCGAGTTCGAATGATCCCACCCAAGCTCGGGCCGGCCACAGCACCCAGCTCGGGCCGGTCTCCGACCGAGCCCGTCGCGCCGGCCACAGCACCCAGCTCGGGCCGGTCTCCGACCGAGCCCGTCGCACCTGCCACAGCACCCAGCTCGGGCCGGTCTCCGACCGTGCCCGTCCCGTTTGACGCATGAACCGTCTTCTCGGCCTGTTCCTTTCCCTCGCCATCGCCTTCTGGGCGCAGCGCATCCTGACCGGCCCGCGGCCGGGGATCGCGCGCGACGCGCTGCTGCTCTTCATCCTGGCCGGCGTGATCTTCGTCTGGAACGCGTTCCCGCCGCGGCCGCTGCGCCAGGCGGGGCAGTGGCTGGCCCGGCCCTGGCCGCGCCGCGGCCGGCTGCTCACCCTGGCCGGGCTGGTCGTGGGGCTGGCGTCGCTGGCCCTGCTGTGGATCGACCTGGGCAGCCTGCCCGGCCTGCTGCTCTGGCCGGCCGCGGCGGTGCTGTTCATGACAGGGACGGCGCTGGAGGCCCGCGGCGCGGATGCCGTGTCCTCAGCCGATAGCGCCGCGCAGCCCCCAGCGCGCAGCCCGTTCCGCGCCTGGCTTTTTACCCACTGGGACCTCCTCCTCCTGGCGCTGCTGCTGGCCGTCTCCGCCTTCGTGCGCTTCAATCAACTGGACCTCTTCCCCAACGGCTGCCAGTCGGACGAGTGCAACAATGGCCTGGACGCGCTGCGCTGGCTGGCCGGGGCGCGCTACATGCCCTACGCCGAGACCAACGAGGGCCAGGCCACCCTCTTCACCTATCTGATCGCGCTCAGCTTCCGGCTTTTTGGCGTCGGCGTCACCCAGATGCGGGCCGTGTCGGCGCTGATCGGGACGCTGACCGTGGCCGTCTTCTACTTCCTGGCGCGCGACCATTACGACCGGCGCGCGGCCCTGGCCGCGACTGCGCTGCTGGCCACAGCCCGATGGCACGTCACCTTCAGCCGCATCGTCTACGAGCTGATCATGCAGCCGGGGGTGATGATTTTGCTGGCCCTCTTCCTGCTGCGCGCCCTGCGCACCGGCAAACGCTGGCAGTGGGCGCTGGCCGGCCTGCTGCTGGCCTTGGGCATGAACAGCTACACGGCTTTTCGCGTCGTGCCCTTCATCGTCGCCGCGTTCCTGCTCTTTTGGGTGGCGCGGGCGTGGGTGCTCGGGCGGTCTCGATACGGCGGCGGACCGCCTGCTCGACCGGCGGCTGTGGGATCTTCCCTTTCCCATGACCTGCAAGGGATCGCCCTCATGGCCGGCGCAGCCTTCACTGCGGGGCTGCCGCTGGGCGTCTACATCGTACAGAACTGGGCGGTGTTCACCGGCCGCATGCGCCACATCAGCATCCTCAACGACGTGGAGCGGCTGGGCAACATGCAGCCCATCGTCGAGAACTTCAAGAAGACGCTCTACATGTTCAACTGGCAGGGCGACCTGGCCGCGTTGAACAATCTGCCCGGGGCGGCCATGCTGGACACGTTGACCGCGATCCTGCTGGCGCTGGGGCTGGCCTATGTCCTGTGGTACACCCTGCGGGCGCGGACGCTGCCGGTGCTCTACCTGCTCTGGTTCCTCGGCATCCTCAGCCTGGGGGTGTTGTCCGTGGGGCACGAGGCGCCCACAGCCCGCCGCACCATCGGCATGATCCCGTTGATCTATCTCTTCGTCGCGCTGGTGGCCGATCAGCTCTTCCTGGCCTGGCGTGCGGCCTGGCGCGGCGCGGGCGAGCGCGGGCTCAACCTGGCCGTGGGCGCGCTGGTAGCCTTGGTCATGCTGGCCAACGCGCGCGTCTATTTCCAGGTGCAGGCGCCAGACCCGGCGGTGTGGAGCGCCTTCAGCCCCAACGAGTCGGCCGTGGGGCGCTATCTGGCCACCCTGCCGCCTGAGGCTACGGTGCTGATTTCGCCGCAGTACGAGCACCACTCGGCCGTCAGGCTGATCGGCCGTGATCATCCCTACCGCGCCCTGAACCCGGTCGAGGATGTGCCCTTCCGCGGCGCGGCGGGGGAGGACCTGATCTACATCCTGGAGCCGGTGGATCGGCCGCTGCTGGGGCTGTTGCAGCAGATTTACCCGAGCGGCCAGGCGGAGGAGCATCTGGACCGCTACGGGCAGAACCTCTTCCTCTCCTACCGCGTTGCCGCCGACGACCTGGTCGCCTCCCAGGGCCTGAACGGCCAGCTCTTCAGCACCTTCCCCCCCACCACCGCGGCCGAGGCGGTGTGGCCCACGGCCGCGTTGGACCTGGACCTGGCCGCCGCGCCGCTCTCTGCGCCCTTCTTTGCGCTCTGGGAGGGCACGCTGCTGGCCCCGGACTATGGCCAGTATCGCTTCGACTTCACGGCCGAGTCTGGCCCCGCCAGCGTGCAGATCGGCAGCCAGCAGCGCCTGGAGCTGAACCAGGGGGGCCAGGGTCAGTTGGAGGCGACGCTGGCGGCCGGCTTCCACCCCATCCGCATCGAGGTGCAGTCGGGCGAAGCGCCCGGCCGGCTGCGGCTGAGCTGGAGCGGCCCCGGCTTCGCCCCCACAGTGGTCGGCGGCGACGCGCTCTACACCTTCCGGCTGGGGGATCAGGGGCTGGTGGGCTACTACTACCCCAACGCCAACTGGGAGGGCGCGCCGGCGCTGGTGCGCAACGATCTGCTGATCACCCCCAACAACCCGCTGCGCGAGCCGTTCAGCATCCTCTGGCGCGGCAAGCTGGCCATCCCGACCAGCGGCCTCTACACCATCGGCGCCCGCTCCGACGACGGCTCCTTCGTCTTCATCGACGGCCAGTTGGTGGTGGACAATGGCGGCAGCCACGGCGCGGAGGATCGCAGCGGCCAGATCATGCTGGAGCAGGGCTTCCACGACATCGAGGTGCGCTACAACGAGCTGGGCGGCAGCCGCGAGATGCAGCTCTGGTGGCAGCCCCCCAACCAGGGCCGCGCGGTGATCGACAGCCGTTTCCTCTTCCCGCTGGAGGGGGATGAGATCCCGGCCGGCCTGACCCTGCCGCCGCCGCCGGAGATCGCGCTGCCATTTCAACTGCCAACGACGGAGCCGCCGCCGCCCGCGGTCGCCGGAGAGGTGGCGCAGCTCCCCTCCAGCGGCGACTTCACCCCACTGCCCGCGACCATGGCCTGGAGCTTCGGCGGCGTCTGCGGCCGCGGGCTGGATCAACTGGCCAGCCCGCGCGGCGTGGTCATCGACCCGGCCAGCGGCGCTGTTTTCGTGGCCGACACCAGCAACGGCCGCATCGTGCAGTTGGCCGCCGACGGCCAGTTCGTGGGCTCCTGGGACGCCGCGGCCGCGGGGGTCGATCCGGCGAGCCAGGAGGTGGTCGATCTGGCGGTGGAGCCGGGGGGCAATCTGCTGCTGTTGGACGCGGCCGGCCAGCAGTTGCTGCGTTTCACCCCCGATGGTCAGTGGATCGCCAGCTTCGGCGCTGAGCAGACCTTCTACCGGCCGCGCGGGCTGGGCATCGACGCGGCCGGGCAGATCGTGGTGGCCGACACCGGCGGGGTGCGCATCGTGGAACTGAGCCCGGCCGGCGAGCTGCAGAGCCAGATCGGCGGCCCGGAGAGCGATGTGGCCCGCCAGCAGCCCACCGACGCCGCGCTGACGCCGGGCGGCGACCTTTATTTCGTCGAGGCGGAGAGCGGCGCGGTCACCCGGCTGGCGGCCGATGGCGGCCTGACCCGTTGGGGTGGGCCGGCGCTGGCCAGCACCATCGACGGGCCGCACCTGGCCGTGCTGCCGGCCGGCGGGCTGGCCGTCACTGATCCCGAAGGGCGCCGCGTGCTGCTCTTCACGGCCGATGGCCAGCCGCTGGGCCAGTTCGGCCTGGACGCGGGCTTGGTCAAGCCGGTGGGCATCGCCGCCGCGCCGGGCGCCGAGGGCGTGACCCGTGTAGCCGTGGTGGACAGCCAGATGTGCAGGGTGTTTATGTTTGACATAAACGTTCCGTAGACTCGTTCTCGAGCCACAAGGAGGCCTTGCCCATGGCGCGCCGTGACTGGTATTGTGAAGATGTGCTGGCATATCATGGGGCCCGGCATACCCTAAAGCGAGGGGCAAATGGGGTCGGTCTTTTGACACCAGCTCACGGGCGCGGTATAATCAGGCCGGGTTTTGCCCCCGTTGTCGATGGGACGCAGCGCGTTGGCGTTGGCTGCGCCCAAGGGCGGCATCATACCTGGATGTGCACCGGCCGCACACAGCTTGCGCCCTCCCCGCGCCTCCCGCGCGTCGCCGGAGGGCATTCTTTCGTCGTCTTCAGGAGCACTGACCATGACCATGGATTTCGAGATGATCCGGCGCAAATACGCCGAGTTGCCTGGCTTGATCGAGGCGGGCCGTCGTTTGATGGGCCGCCCGTTGACGTTGACCGAGAAGATTCTCCTGGCGCATCTGAGCGGCGAGTTGAGCGCGCCGCCGGTGCGCAAGCAGACTTACGTGGACTTCAACCCCGACCGGGTGGCCATGCAGGACGCCACGGCGCAGATGGCCATCTTGCAGTTCATGCTGGCTGGCCGCGACGACACGGCCGTGCCCACCACCATCCACGCCGACCATCTGATCCGCTCCCAATTCGGCGTCCTGCGCGACCTGCCCATCGCGATCAACGAGAACTCCGAGGTCTACAACTTCCTGCTCAGCGCGGGCCAGCGCTACGGCATGGGCTTTTGGAAGCCGGGCGCGGGCATTATCCACCAGGTGGTGCTGGAGAACTACGCCTTCCCCGGCGGCATGATGATCGGCACCGACAGCCACACCCCCAACGCCGGCGGGCTGGGCATGGTGGCCGTGGGCGTGGGCGGCGCGGACGCGGTGGATGTCATGGTTGGCATGCCCTGGGAGCTGCGTTGGCCAGGTATCATCGGCGTCAAGCTGACCGGCGCGTTCAACGGCTGGACCTCGGCCAAGGATGTGATCCTCAAGGTGGCCGGCATCCTGACCGTCAAAGGCGGTACCGGCGCGATCGTGGAGTATTTCGGGCCGGGCGCGCGCACTATCAGCGCCACCGGCAAGGGCACCATCTGCAACATGGGCGCGGAGATCGGCGCCACCACCTCCCTCTTCCCCTTCGATGCACGCATGGCGGCCTACCTGCGCGCCACCGAGCGGGCCGACGTGGCCGCGCTGGCCGAGCAGATCGCCCAGCACCTGGAGCCTGACCCTGAGGTCGAGGCGGAGCCGGAGCGCTTCTACGACCGGGTGATCGAGATCGACCTGAGCTCGCTGGAGCCGCACGTGGTCGGCCCCTATTCGCCCGACCTGGATCGGCCCATCTCGGCCCTGAAGGCTGAGCTGATCGAGAAGGACTATCCGGTGGAGCTGACGGCCGCGCTGGTGGGCTCCTGCACCAACTCCTCCTACGAGGACCTGAGCCGGGCGGCCAACGTGGCGCGCCAGGCCGTGGCCCAAGGGCTGAGCTCGCAGGTGCAGTTTTTGATCAACCCCGGCTCCGAGCAGATCCGCAAGACGGTGGAGCGGGATGGCCAGTTGGGCGTCTTGCAGGCCATGGGGGCCAGCATCATGGCCAATGCCTGCGGCGCCTGCATCGGCCAGTGGCGGCGCACCGACGTCGAGAAGGGGGAGAAGAACAGCATCATCAACAGCTTCAACCGCAACTTCGCCGGCCGCAACGACGCCAACCCTGGCACCCACAGCTTCATCGCCTCGCCGGAGATCGTGACCGCCTTTGCCCTGGCCGGCCGGCTGGACTTCAACCCGCTGACCGACACCCTGGTCAACGCGGCCGGCGAGCGGGTCAAGCTGGCTCCGCCGCTGGGCGATGAGCTGCCGACCGATGGGTTCATCCGGGACGAGGAGGGCTTCGTGCCGCGCCGGGAGGACCGCGCCGGGCTGGATGTGGCCGTGGCCGCGGGCAGCGACCGGCTGGCTCTGCTGGAGCCGTTCGCGGCCTGGGATGGCCAGGACTACGTGGATCTGCCCGTGCTGCTCAAGGCCAGGGGCAAGTGTACCACCGACCACATCTCGCCGGCCGGGCCGTGGCTGAAGTACCGCGGCCATTTGGACAACATCAGCAACAACATGTTCATCGGCGCCATCAGCGCGTTCGAGCACCCGGCCGGCAAGGGGCGCAACGTGATCACCGGCGCCAACGATGTGGCCTATTCGGACATTGCGCGCGACTACAAGGCGCGCGGGTTGTCCTGGGTGGCCATCGGCGACGAGAACTACGGCGAGGGCAGCAGCCGCGAGCACGCGGCCATGGAGCCGCGCCACCTGGGCGGCGTGGCCGTCATCGCGCGCAGCTTCGCCCGCATCCACGAGACCAACCTGAAGAAGCAGGGCCTGCTGCCGCTGACCTTCATCGATCCGGCCGACTATGAGCTGATCCGCGAGGATGACCGCATCAGCCTGCTGGGGCTGGCCGAGCTGGCCCCCGGCTCCACCGTGCGCATGGTGATCAAGCACGTCGACGGCAGCACCGACGAGGCCCTGCTGGCGCATACCTTCAACGAGCAACAGGTGAGCTGGTTCCAGGCCGGTTCGGCGTTGAACCTGATCCGCCAGCGAACGATGTAGGGACATCCGCGCGTGCGATCACCGCTCGGGCCGGTCTCCGACCGAGCCCGCCTACGGTCGAATGACAATTGTGCAGCCAACAAGAGACGGCTGTCAACCAAATGAAAGGACATCAGTACCATGGACAAGCAGACTTTGATCAACCATCTCAATGAAGATCTCGCCGGGGAGTTGGGCGCGATCATCCAGTATCTGACCTATGCCGCCAAGGCCAATGGGCCCTTCCGGCCGCAGCTTTCGGCCTTCTTCCTGGAAGAAGTGGCCGACGAGCAGCTTCACGCCCAGTTCCTGGCCAACAAGATCGTGGCGTTGGGCGGCGAGCCGACCACCACGCCGCGTCCGGTGCCGGCCGCCAAGACCAACCGCGAGATGCTGCAGGCCGTTCTGGCCGCCGAAAAACAGGCCACGGCCGACTACACCCGACGGGCCCAGGAAGCCGACGAGTACGGCGACAAAGGCCTGATGGTGCAGCTTGAGGACATGGTGCGCGACGAGAGCGGCCATTCCGAGGAAACCGCCCGCATCCTGGAGAACTGGCCGCTGTAGCCCGCGCTGGGCCAGTCCATAGCCAGCCACTGCAAGGGCGCACGGTCACGTGCGCCCTTATGCTTTTTCCTTGAGGCCAGCGGATGATAGGTCTTGGCAGGCCGGCTACATCTGTGTACAATCCACCGGAAGAAGTTCAACTTCTCCGAAGAAGTTGAACTTCTGGTTCGAGTCAGGCGCCATGCCGCCGAACGTTGATCAAGTGATCCTGTCCATGAAAACTCTCAGCACGCAGATCATCTACTTCCTGCGCCAGCGGCCCAGCCGGATGAACATCGTCAACCTGCTGCGCTTCATGGCGGTGTTGGCGCTGCTGATCACGGTCTACAGCGTGCTCTTTCACGTCATCATGGAGCAGGAGGGGCGCAGCTATTCGTGGGTTTCCGGCTTCTACTGGACCCTGACCACCATGTCCACCCTGGGCTTTGGCGACATCACCTTCCACAGCGACCTGGGGCAGGCCTTTTCCATCCTGGTGATCATCAGCGGCGTGCTCTTTCTACTGATCCTCTTTCCCTTCACCTTCATCGAGTTTTTCTATGCGCCGTGGCTACGGGCGCAGGCCGAGGCGCGTACCCCCACCGAGCTGCCCAAGGAGACCCGCGGCCACATCATCTTGACCCACTTCGACGCCGTGGTGCGGGCCCTGGTCAGGCGCTTGCAGCAGTTCGAGCAGCCCTATGCCCTGCTGGTCTCGGATATGACCCAAGCCATCGAGCTGTATGGCCAGGGCTACCGCGTCGTCATCGGCGACCTGGACAGCCCGGAGACCTACCGACGGCTGCGGGCCGAGAACGCGCTGTTGGTCGCCACCACAGCCGATGACCGGGTGAACACCAACGTGGCCTTCACCGTGCGCGAGGTCAGCGAGACGGTGCCCATCATTGCCACAGCCGACTCCGCCACCGCCGTGGACATTCTCAAGCTGGCCGGCTGCAACCAGGTCTTGCAGGTGGCTGAGATGATGGGGCAGGCGCTGGCCCGCCGCACGCTGGCGGGCAAGTCCATGGCTCAGATCATCGGCCAGATCGACGAGATCCAGGTGGCCGAGGCGCTGGTGGCCGGCACGCCGCTGGTGGGCAAGACCCTGGCCCAGACCAAACTGAGGGAGCAGGTCGGACTCAACGTTCTGGGGGTCTGGGAACGGGGGCAGTTCATTATCTCCGAGCCGGAAACGGTGATTCAAGAAGATACGGTGCTGATGGTGGCTGGCTCCAAGGCGCAGGTGCAGCGCTACAACGCGCGCTTCCACCGCCCGCAGGATGTGGGCGGCTCGGTGTTGATCATCGGCGGCGGCCGCGTGGGTCGGGCCGCCGCGCGCGCCCTGGGCGAGCGCGGCGTTCCCTATCGCGTCATCGAACGCTCGCCAAAACAACTGCTCGATCCGACCAGCGACATCCTCGGCGACGACGCCGACATCGATGTGCTCAAAAAAGCCGGCATCGAGACCGCAGCGGGGATCATCGTCACCACCCATGACGACGACACCAACATCTATCTGACCATCTACTGCCGGCGGCTGCGGCCGGAGGTGCAGATCATCAGCCGGGCGGTGCGCGAGCGCAACGTGGCCACGCTGCACCGGGCCGGCGCCAACTTCGTCATGTCCTATGCCTCGCTGGGCGCGACCGCGATTGTGAACCTGCTGCACCGGTCTGACATCCTGATGGTGGCTGAAGGGCTGGATATTTTCAGCCAGGCAGTGCCGGCCGCGCTGGTCGGCAAGAGCGTGGCCGAGGCCGCGGTGCGTCGCCAGACCGGCTGCACGGTGATCGGCGTGTGCAACAACGGCGAGATGCAGATCAACCCTGACCCGCATCTGCCCCTGCCAGAGGCCGCCGAGCTGGTCCTGATCGGCACCCAGGAGGCAGCTCAACGTTTCCAGAAGGCCTATGGCGCCGGCTAGGCTGGCCAGGTGGCCGGCGACTGCTTCGGGCCACGTCGGCGTCTGAAGCTGCACAGGCCAGGGCTCATTGCGACCTGCCGATCGATCCCCATCCAAGGAGTACCCATGACCCCAACCGATTTCGTCCCCGACTGGGCCAAAGGCATCGTCTGGTATCAGATCTTCCCCGAACGGTTCTGGAACGGCGACCCTGGCAACGACCCGCGCCTGGAGGATCAGGCCGGCGCCTGGCCTCATGATCAGGAGCCGCCCTGGCAGATCCACCCCTGGACCTCCGACTGGTACGAGCTGCAACCCTACGAGCGGGCCAACGGCAAGAGCATCTGGCACAACTTGCAGCGGCGGCGCTACGGCGGCGATCTGCAAGGCATCATCGACCGGCTGGATTACCTGCAAGAGCTGGGGGTGGGCGCGCTCTACCTCAATCCGGTGTTCGTTGCGCCGTCATCGCACAAATACGACGGCGCGGCTTATCACCACGTCGATCCCACCTTCGGCCCCGATCCCGCCGGCGACCGCGCCTTGATGGCGCAGGAGAACCCCGCCGACCCCGCCACCTGGGTCTGGACCGCGGCCGACAGGCTGTTGGTCAGCCTGATCGCCGAGGTGCATCGTCGCGGCATGAGGATCATCCTGGACGGCGTCTTCAACCACATGGGCATCACCAGTTGGCCCTTCGTGGACGTGCAGCGGCGCCAGCAGGACTCGCCCTACAGCGATTGGTTCGTCATCCACGCCTGGGACGATGCGGCCAGCGACGCGCGCTTCGCCTATGAAGGGTGGGCCGGCGTGCCGGAGCTGCCGGAGCTGCGCGAGGATGAGGGCGGCATCGTGGCCGGCCCGCGCGACTATATCTTCGCCGCCACCCGCCGCTGGATGGACCCGGACGGCGACGGCGACCCCAGCGACGGCATCGACGGCTGGCGGCTGGACGTGGCCTTCTGCGTCAGCCATGCCTTCTGGCGCGCCTGGCGGCAGCATGTGCGCGCCATCAACCCGGAGGCCTACCTCGTGGGCGAGCTGTTCGGCGAGGATGAGGTGCTGGCCAGCTATCTGCAAGGGGACACCTTCGACGCGGCCATGAACTACCCCTTCGCCTACGCCTGTTTCGAGTACTTCATCTACCAGCGGCACCGCATCGATGCCAGCGCCTTCGACCGCAAGCTGGCCGAGCTGCGCGCGGCCTATCCGGCCTGCGTGGCCGAGGTGCAGCAGAATCTGCTGGGCAGCCACGACAGCAACCGCATCGGTTCGCACATCGTCAACCGCGCCGATGCCAACATGCGCCTCTGGGAAAGCTACCATCAGTGGTCATCGGGCGAGAAGAACCCGGCCTACGAAACCCGCAAGCCGACGGCTGACGAACGACGCCTGCACAAGCTGCTGATGCTCTTTCAGATGACCTATCTGGGCGCGCCCATGGTTTATTACGGCGATGAAGCGGGCATGTGGGGCGCCAACGACCCCTGCTGCCGCAAGCCGATGGTGTGGCCCGACCTGAGCTATGCACCGGAGGCCACCCGACCCGACGGCGCGCCGGCCGACGCGCCCGACCCGGTGGCCTTCGACCAGGCGCTGTTCGACCTCCACCGCGGGTTGATCCATCTGCGCAACAACACGCCGGCCCTGCGCCGCGGCGATTTCACCGCGGTGCTGGTGGATGACGCCAGCGACGTCTATGCCTTCCGGCGCCAGCACCAGGGGCAGACCGTGCTGGTGGCGCTCAACCGCAGCGAGGAGACGCAGGAGATCCGCCTGCCCGCCGGCGACGCCAGCCGCTACCTGGACCTGCTCAACGGCGGCCAGGAACTGCTGGCTCAGGAGGGCGCGCTGACCGTCGAGCTGTCTCCCCTGTGGGGCCGCATCCTGTTGGCGGCATAGGGGGCCGGGCCATGAAAAAGCTGCTGGCCATACTGCTCTTTTTCCTTATCCTGCTCTGGATCGTCTGGCCGATCGCGTTGACCGCCACCGCCGGCGCCATCGCTACCGCCAACGGCTGCCAGCTCAACGAGGCGCAGATCAACTCCTGCATCGTCAACGGCCGCGAGATGGGCGATACGCTCTACACCCTGGGCGTCATGGGCTGGTTCATGCTGGTCACCATCCCCACCGGCCTGCTGGCGCTGCTGATCTTCTTGCTGGCCCTGTTGATCGTATGGCTGGTGGGCAGAAGACGGGCCCGCAGGCGGGCTATGGCATCAAGCGACGCGCCCCAGCCCAGCCCGCCGCCCGAATCGACCTGAAGCGCTTGATACCTGTGTGCAGCGCACAGCCGACCCCATTCTCAGACACTCCAGTCACGCCTCTCGCGCCACACGACCATGCTCAAACTAGCCGTTTTCGACCTGGACGGCACGCTCAAGACCGAGCGTGACCCCTACATCTATCTGCACCGCCGGCTGGGCACGCTGGAGGCTGCCGAGGCCTTCACCGCCAAGGGGCTGAGCGGCGAGATTCCCTACGAGGAGTGGCTGCGGCTGGACACCGGGCTGTGGACCGGGCAGCCGCGCCGACTGCTGGTGCAGCATCTGCGCGACAATCCCTATCTGCCCGGCGCGCGGGAGACGGTGGCCGCGCTGCGGGCGCGTGGCGTCACGGTGGCCATCATCAGCAGCGGCCTGTTGCTGCACGCCCAGATGGTGGCGGCAGAGCTGGGCATCGGCCCGGTGCTGGCCAACGAGGTGGGCTTCGACGGCGCAGGCGAGGGCGCGCGCGTCAATGGCCATGTGACCGCGCACGTGCCCATCGGCGGCAAGGCCCCGGCGCTGGCGCGCCTGCAGGCTGAGCTGGGGGTCACGCCGGCCGAAACGCTGGCGGCCGGCGACACCCGCAGCGACCTGGGGCTTTTCAGCCGGGCGGCCGTGGCAGTGGCGGTCCAGCCTGATCACCCCGACGTGGCCCGCGCCGCCCAGATCGTCCTGGCCGACGGCGACCTGCGGCCGCTGCTGGGCCGGCTGCATCAGGTCGCGCCGGCTTTTTGGCCGGATGGCGGCGACCGGTGAAGCCCCGGAACTCCAGCCTCCGACACCCGCCGCCCGAATCGCAGGTCGAGTAGCGGGTTGAGGGCACGCACTTCGCATGAGGGACGCCGATTCCAGCGTATCGAGACCGGGTCCTGCGCGTGGGCCGCTCGATGTTTACGGGCTCGATCCAGGGGTCTCGATACGGCGGCCTACTCGACCCGCGCTCCTTCGCTCGGGCCGGTCTCCGACCGTGCCCCGAATACCTTCGCTCGGGCCGGTCTCCGACCGTGCCCCGGTCGCGCGTGCATGACGGCGCAGACCCCGCAACAATTTGGAGTCGAGGCTTCATCCGGGAATATGTTGACAACACAAAACGGGTGACAGCTTGAGGGCTGTCACCCGTTGTTCCTTTCTGTGAAGTTGTAAGCGCCTGGCTCGGTCGGCCCACTTCGGGGCGCTGCGCCAAGACCAGCCAAAGCGATTGGGATCAGGCTACGGTTGACCGAAGTCGACGATGTAGTAGTAGCCCCAACTGCTGCGCGCCACGCCGACGCCGGCCTGGGTGTGGTTCCAACTCATGATGTTGTCGTAGTGGGCGCCGCCGGGGCCTTCCCAGTACCACATGTAGAACGCGCTTTCGGCGTTGACTGAGTTGGCCCAGTTCTCGCTGGTCCACGAGGGGTAGTAGCCCGCACGCGCCAGGCGGGTGCGCAGTCTGGCGCCGTCGCTCCCCACATGGCTGCCCCAGCCGCGCTGGGCGCAGTCATTGGCGTGGGCCTGGGCCGCCGCCGTCAGTTGATCGGACCAGGCCAGCGCGGGCCGGCCATTGGCCGTCCGCTTTTGGTTCATCAGGTCGAAGATCAGCCGGGCGCCGTCGCTGACCGCCGGTGCAGCCGCCACCTCGGCCGCGCGCGTGTCCGTGATCGGCTCAGCGGGGGCTTCGGCAGGGGGCGGCGCGGCCTGGGCTTCAGCCGGTTGCTCGGCCGGCGGCTGAGCTTCAGCCGGCGCGGCTGGCGCCGGAACGACCGGGGCGGGGGGCGGCGCAGGGGTTGGCGCAGGGGTTGGGGCGGGCGTTGGCGCGGGGGTCGGTGTAGGGGCCGGCGCTCGTTTGACCTCTTGCGGCGCCGCCGGGATCCAGAGCTTGTCGTCGGGATAGATCCAGTAGGGCGCCGTCAGGTCGTTGGCCTCGGCCAGCGTCTCCATGCTCAACCCGTGGGCCGTGGCAATCAGCCACAGATCATCGCCGGCTACCACTGTGTACAGGTAGCCGAAGCCGCGGGTGTCACTGGAATTCTTGGGGGTATCCAGCCTGTCGAAGGCTGGCGGCTGCTCTTTGCCGAATTCGCCGGTGGCTCCGGCGGCATGGGCAATGGTGGGAAGAAGAAGCAGGGTGAGCAGCACGAAGGGAACTAGTCGAATGAAATCGAGTTTTCTCTTGTGCATGGGGGCGACTATAGCACGAAATGCCACAATGGGCAAAAAACGCGCCTGCGACGCGCCGATGGCCAAACAGCCAGAAATCGCAGCCTCCGCCGGGGCATCCCCCCCCGGTTCCATGGCCAGCTATTGGGGGTTGGCAAAGGCGACACGCGACCAGTAGTAGCGATCCAATCCGTCAGGCACCGGCCAACCCCGCTCCACCAGCCAGTCCAGATGCAGCAGCACCAGACGCAGTTGCTCCTGCCAGTCCAGCATCCGGGCGCGCTCGCTGGTCATCATGACCAACCAATCCCCCTGCGCGCCGTCGACGAAGAAATCGATGGTGCTGCGCATGGCCCCGGTCGATGCCGTGTTCTGCGCCAGGGCCAGCAGCATGTAGCGGTCGGTATCAGTGATCTTGGGGTCGCGGTAGAGGATGTAGCTGTTGGCCTGCTTCAGCTTGGCGACCATGACGCGAATCGCCAGGCTGGGAGATAGCAGGTCGGCGCCATCCAGGTAGGGCGCCCAGGTGGCCACCTCGGCGCGGCGCAGTTGGGCGATGCCCACGCTGATGTTGTCATCGATCAGCTCGCGCCAGAACTCCTCGATGGCGTCGGTGCCGAAGGGGCGGTCCTTGAAATCGCTGGCCTGGTGGGCGATGGATGCGGCCACCAACAGCTCCAGATCATCAGGCGCCCAGAGTCTGATCTCGTCGGCATGTTGCAAGACTGCCCGGCGGCCCTGGATCGGCGAGATCGGCCCCAGTCCGCTCAGCGAGCTGATCCCCAGTTGCCACAGGTCGTAGACGAAGACCCATTCCTCCTGCGCGGAGGCCCCGGGAGGAGCGTCCTCGGCCCTATCGGGTTGCCACGCTTCGTGGGCGGCCGGCCAGGGCTGATCCCATTCCACCTTCCAGTCGCCCCAGCCCAGCGGGGGGGCTGGCTCTGCTGCCAGCGACGCGCCAGGCCAGGCTGTTGCCACGACAATAGCTGCAAGAAGAGCAAGCAGGGCGCGCGACCCACGTCTTGCTGTGGGTGGTTTGCCAGGTTCCATGGTACGACGGTCGTTACTGCTTCAGGATATAGTAGGTGCCGCGTTTTGCGCCGACCTTCATGACCACGCTGCGATCGCTGAGATCGACCATGTCCAGCCGCAGGGTCTCCGCCGTGACGTTGGGACAGAGGTCCTGATACTCACGGCTGGTGATACGGCCGTGTTCCTTGATGTATTGCAGGGCGCGCAGTTGTCGCTCGTTCATACTGGTCTCCCAGTTGGCAATGCCGGGCAGCGGGTCATGCTGGCGCACGTTTTGCAGGATCACGGTGAAGCTGTGCGGCGTCGCATCGAGGGTGGGCTGCGGATGGCCGAATTTGATCATCTCATCGAACATCTTGTCGATGCCCAGGCCCAGCTCTTCGATGTAGTTCCAGTGGTAGAGACCGTTGACCAGCCGCGGGTTGCGGCTGAAATGCTCATCGACGATGTTGTCGATGGTGATGTAGCCGGGCAGTCCGCCGGGGCTGTGTACCTCCAGCCGGTCGTCGAACATGCGGATCTCGATGCGCCGGCCGCCCAGCCGATAGTCGCGGTGACAGACCGCGTTGACCAGCGCCTCGCGCACCGCGATGGGGGGATATTCGGTGCGCTCCTCGCGGCGCAGCCCCTTGACCACCGCCTCCACCCGCATCTCGTGCAGCAGAATCGCCCAGGTGCGTTCGATGACCTGGGCCAGCGGACCGGTGATCTCATCGCGGCGGGTGTAGCCTGGCAGCCCGCCCGGCCCGCGCAGCTCCGATCCGCTGAAGCGCACGAAGGTCAGCCCCGACTGCGGCAAGAAGAACTGCGGTTCAAAGCCAAAGAGCAGCAGGCCGGCCACCGTGGGCGTCTGATCGGCGGTCAGCGCGCCGATTTGGCGCAGCAGACGCTCCTGGGGCAGCTTGATCTGCCGCCCCTGCTTCTCCTCGCGGTGGGCGATGTAGTCGCGAATGATGTCCGGGTCCAGGTCGCCCAGCTCGGCGCCGGCCACCTCCTGCATCTCGAAGTCCCCCGACGATTTGCCGGAGGCCAGTTGGCGCACCTGTTCGCCTCCCAGCGGCCGGTTCTGGCTGCCGCTGCGGATCAGCACCCGCCCATCGGCCAGCGCGTGCAGCTCGGTGGAACGGGGCACGTGGATGGCGGCCGCCGCGCCGCCTGGCGTTTCGATCTGCTCCCATTCGGTGCGAATGGGAGGGCGGCATTCCAGCAGCGCGGCCCGCAGCGCCTCCTCCATCTCCTCGCCGAACAGCCCCTCAACCGGCGCGCCGCTTTCGTCCACGCCCAGCAGGATCGTCCCGCCGTCGGCATTGGCAAAGGCGACCAACGTCTCAGCCAGCCGGCCGGAGTCGGGCGCGGGCATGTATTCGGTTTGCGAGCTGGCGCCCTGTTTGAGCGTTGATTTGATCGGCATGGTGTTCGGTAGTCGTTGATGGCTGGCCCGTGGCAGGGGCTATCCGTTGCCTTCCAGCTCAGCCTTGCTGGCCTCGGTGAAACGAAGCCGGGCGCAGGCCGACACGCTGTCGCCGTCGCCCAGGTTGACCAGCTTGACGCCGCGGGTCGCCCGGCTGAACTGGCTGATGTCAGAGACGCGCATGCGGATGATGATGCCGCCCGACGTGATCAGCGAGATCTGATCCTCCGGGTGAACGACGCGGCCGGTGATCAGCGGGCCGGTTTCGTCCAGCCGGTGGGTGTCGACGGTCTGCATGCCCTGGGTGTAGCGGCTCTTGGCCGCATATTGCGCCAGCGGGGTGCGTTTGCCCCAGCCCTTGGCCGTCACCACCAGCAGGTCGTGTTCGGGATGCACCACGTCGAAGCCGGTCACCCGGTCGCC
The DNA here is from genome assembly GCA_029558955.1 of Chloroflexota bacterium. Lineage (GTDB taxonomy): Bacteria > Chloroflexota > Anaerolineae > JAAEKA01 > JAAEKA01 > JAAEKA01. The sequence goes on along the minus strand of JAKQCW010000303.1, from coordinate 13,910 downwards.
GGTGCGCAGCTTGATGGCCCAGACGCCGGCCGCCGTGCGGCCCATGGGGCGCACCTCGTTCTCGTGGAAGCGCAGCGCCAGCCCCTCGGCCGTCACGATCACCAGCTCATCGTCGCCGTTGGTCACGCGCGCCCAGCTCAGCTCGTCGCCGGGGTCCAGGTTCATGGCGATGATGCCCGATGAGCGCACGCTGGCGAATTCGCTCAGCTCCAGCCGCTTGATGCGCCCCTGGATGGTCAGCAGGCTGATATAGCGGGCCGCGGCGAAGTTCTCTACCAGCACCATGGCCGTGACAAGCTCGCGCGGCCCCAGGTTCAGCACGTTGACCAGCGGCATCCCCTTGCCGGTGCGCGCGGCCTCGGGCAGATTCCAGACCCGGTCGGAGTAGACCCGGCCCTGGTTGGTGAAGAAGAGGGCGTAGTCGTGGGCGTGGGCGAAGTGCAGGTGGGCGATCTCGTCCTCGTCGCGGGTGGTCATGCCCAACACGCCGCGGCCGCCGCGGCCCTGGGCGCGGAAATGCTTGGCGTCAGTACGCTTGACATAACTGTTCTGGGTGATGGTGATCAGCACCGGCGTGTTGGGGGTCAGGTCCTCCTCGCGCAGCTCGGTGATCCCTTCGCGCGAGATGTGGGTGCGCCGCGGGTCGGCGAACTTCTCGCGCAGCGCCAGCATGTCCTCCCGGATCAGCCCCAGGATCTTTTCAGGGTTGGCCAACAGATCCTCCAGGTAGGCGATCTGGGCCATCACCTGGCTGTACTCCTCTTCGATCTTGGCCTGTTCCAGCGCGGCCAGCCGGCGCAGTTGCAGGTCGAGGATGGCCTGGGCCTGGCGTTCGCTCAGCCCGAAGCGGCTCATCAAGGCATCGCGCGCGGCCTCGGCGCTGTCGGAGCTGCGGATCGTGGCGATCACCTCGTCCAGGAACTGCAAGGCAATGCGCAGCCCCTCCAGGATGTGGGCCCGCTCGCGCGCCTTGGCCAGCTCGAACTCGCTGCGTCGGGTGATGACCTCCTGGCGGTGTTCGATGTAGATCAGGAGCGCCCGCTTGAGCGACAGCAGCCGCGGCTCGCCGTTGACCAGGGCCAGCAGGTTGATCGCGAAGGTCGATTGCAGCGGCGTGTACTTGAAGAGCCGGTTGAGGGTCTTCTTGGGCACGGCGCCCCGCTTGAGCTCGATGACGATGCGCATGCCGCGGCGGTCCGATTCGTCGCGCAGGTCGCTGATCTCATCCAGCTTGCCCTCGCGCGCCAGCTCGGCGATGCGCTCGATCAGGTTGCTCTTGTTGAGCTGATAGGGAATCTCGCTGACGATGATCTGGAAGCGGCCGCGCGCCTCCTCGATGCTGGCCACGGCGCGCATCTGGATGTGGCCCCGGCCGGTGGCATAGGCCGAGCGGATGCCGTCCAGCCCCATGATCACGCCGCCGGTGGGGAAATCGGGCCCCGGCACCAACTGGATCAGCTCGTCGACGCTGAGCTCCTCCAACCGCTCCCAGTTGTCGATGGTGTAGATGACCGCGTCGGCCACCTCGCCCAGGTTGTGGGGGGGCACGTTGGTGGCCATGCCCACGGCGATGCCGGCCGCGCCGTTGACCAGCAGATTCGGCAGGATGGCCGGCAGCACCACCGGCTCCTGCAAGCTGCCGTCGAAATTGTCGGACCAATCGACCGTGTCCTTGTCGATGTCCTGCAAGAGGGTGTCGGCGATGCGGGCCAGCTTGGCCTCGGTATAGCGCATGGCGGCCGGGCTGTCGCCGTCCACCGAGCCGAAATTGCCCTGGCCATCCACCAGGGGATAGCGCAGGCTGAAGTCCTGGGCCATGCGCGCCATGGCGTCGTAGACTGCGCTGTCGCCGTGGGGATGGTATTTGCCCAGCACCTCGCCGACGATACGGGCTGACTTGCGGTAGGGGGTGCCCGGCCGCAGCCCCATGTCGTGCATGGCGTAGAGGATACGGCGCTGCACCGGCTTGAGGCCATCGCGTGCATCGGGCAGGGCGCGGGAGACGATGACGCTCATGGCGTAGTCCAAATACGCCTCGCGCATCTCTTGATCGATGTTGATGGTGCGCACTACGCCGGCGTTGTCGTCGCCGGGCGTCTCGATTGTCTCGTCCGCCATCTCCAACATTTGGGGGTCGGTCATTGTGGGATCATCACTCCGCAGGAAAAATGCCAAGGTCTCACTTCAGAGGTAGACAAGGTGGAAGTGAACAAGCAATCAAAGCAAGACATTGCTCAGCCGGCGGGTGCCAGCACGTTGGTTTCGATACGGCGGCCTACTCAACCAACGTGCTTGCACCCGGCGGGCTACTCAACCAACGTGCTCGCACCCGCCGCCGGGCCAGCCGTTGGTTGAGTAGCCTTCTGAGGCGTGGCGAAACCAACGGCTGGCCCGGCGGCTGAGCAGTTGCCAAAGCAGCCGTATTATAGCGCAGTTGGGCTGTTTCTCATAGTTCGCGCGGTCTCGACACGGGGCAAAACAGATGGCGCAGCCCACAACAATCGATCCGGGAAGATGGTTCAGCGCCGCCCTGCGATTCCCAAAAACAACACGGAGTCGAGGCTTTAGCCGGATCTGCACGGAGTCGAGGCTTTAGCGGGGTCAGCGCGGAGTCGAGGCTTTAGCCGGGTCTGGCCGATGCGAGGCGCGCACGGATCCGCCTGAAGGCTCGACTCCGGCATGGCAGCCATCACAATTGGCGCGGAGTCGAGGCTTTAGCCGGGTCTGGCCGATGCGAGGCGCGCACGGACCCGCCTGAAGGCTCGACTCCGGCGTGGCAGCCATCACAATTGGCGCGGAGTCGAGGCTTTAGCCGGGTCTGGCCGATGCGAGGCGCGCACGGACCCGCCTGAAGGCTCGACTCCGGCGTGGCAGCCATCAAATTTGCAACCGCTGATCGCTGCTTGTTTGCATTGACGCGATGCTCTCCGACAGGTATAATTCACTGGTCAGGGCCGGCGCCAAGACCTGCCGGCCTGGCTCGCACGAACCACAGGGAGTTGCATGATGGCCGTTGCCTTGAAGCCGCTGGTTGAGATTCGCCCGTCCGCCAAGCCGTCGTTGGCGCCGGCTGATTTCGACGCGCTGCCCGCAGGCTCACCCGACGATGCGCTCGACCGGGGGAGACTGCCTGCCATGTCCGACCGCCATCCGCGCCATCTCGAGGAGGATGCAGTCTCCGAATGATTCCCACCCTGACCACCCTGCGCTACTACACGCCGCTGGCGCTGCTGGAGCTGGACCCAGCCTTCGGTCGCACCGAGGGGGACCCGGAGATCCTGGCCCTCTTGCAGGCCAGCGCCGGCCTCAACCTGGGCATGGCCTTCCTGCCCATGACCTTCGCCTTTAGTCCGCTGCTGGAACCGGCGCCCGACGGCGCGCAGGTCTCCCCGGTGCATTGCGGCCTGTGCGACGACCCCCAGGTTGCCCTGGAGGACCTCTTCCGGCGGCTGGTCGCCTGGCCAGTCGCGGGCTCACAGCCATGATTGACATCTTTCTACGCGGGCTGATGCTGGGTCTGGCCATCGCCGCGCCGGTGGGGCCCGTCGGCGTGCTCTGCATCCGCCGCACCCTGGCCGAGGGCCGGCTGGCCGGGCTGGTCTCAGGCCTGGGCGCGGCCACGGCTGACGCCTGCTACGGCCTGGTGGCGGCCTTCGGTCTGACCTTTATCTCCAGCCTGCTGATCGACTGGCAGGACGCGATCCGGCTGGTGGGTGGTCTCTTCCTGCTCTACCTCGGCGCCAAAACCCTGACCGCGCCGGCGGCTGAGCAGCCCGCGGCGGGCCCGACCGCGCTGCCAGCCCCGCGCGGGCTGCTGAGCAACTACACATCGACCCTCGTGGTGACCTTGACCAATCCCATGACCATTCTGGCCTTCGCGGCGGTCTTCGCCGGGCTGGGGGTGGGCGCTGGCAACGGCGATTATGCCGGGGCTGGGCTGCTGGTGCTGGGGGTGTTCAGCGGATCGGCGCTCTGGTGGCTGGCGCTGAGCAGCGCAGTTGGCCTGCTGCATGGCCGCATCACCCCGGCCGGGCTGCGCTGGGTCAACCGCATTTCGGGGCTGATCATTCTGGGCTTCGGCCTGGCAGCCTTGGTCAGCCTGGTGACTTCGAGGACTGGTTGAGACTATGGACAGACAAGAACTGTTGGCGCTCTACGATCGGGAGGAGCGCATGGCCGTGACCTTCCCCGACATGCGCCGCGAGGCCAGCGATCGGGTGGTGCGCCATGCGCCGCTGGCCCCCAAGCGCGGCTTCCGCGATGGCGTCGTCATCTACAGCCGGCTGGATGAGGCCACGGTAGAGCCAGCCATCGACCAGCAGATGCAGGCTTTCGCCGCGCTGGGCGTGAACTTCGAGTGGAAGGTCTTCGACCATGACACGCCCGCGGACCTGCGCCAGCGGCTGCTGGCCCGCGGCTTCGAGAGCGACGAGCCGGAGGCGATCATGGCGCTGCCGTTGGCCCAGGCGCCGCCCGCGCTGTTGGCGCCTCCCTCCCATGACGTGCGCCTGCTGGACGACCCGGACGTCCTGGACGATGTGCTAGCTGTGCAGCGGGAGGTCTGGCAGCAGGAGCACAGCGGGCTGGCCGGCTATCTGCGCGACACCATGATCCAGCACCCTGAGCTGCTCTCGGTCTATGCCGTCTACGACCAGGGCCGTCCGGTGGCGTCGAGTTGGCTCTACCACGACCCCGCCAGCCCCTTCGCCGGTCTGTGGGGCGGCTCCACGCTGGAGGAGCACCGCGGGCGAGGCATCTACACGGCGCTGCTGGCCGCGCGGGTGCAGGAGGCGTTGCGCCGCGGCGCGGCCTATCTGACCATCGACGCCAGCCCCATGAGCGCGCCCATCGTTCAGCGCTTCGGCTTCATTTACCTGGCTACAGCCTGGGCTTGCACCTGGCGCGCTGTATCGGACAGCGACGCCCCAATTCTGGAAGGACCTGATCATGGTCGTTGAATTCCTCGTCGAAAACTCGATTCTGTTGCTCTTCGCCGTGTCCGCCGTCGGCTATGCCATCGGCCGGATCAAGATCAAAGGGGCCAGCCTGGGCGTGGCAGCCGTGCTCTTTGTGGGCCTGGCCGTGGGCGCGCTGGATCCGCATCTGCAACTGCCCACCGTCGTCTTCGAGCTGGGTCTGGTGCTGTTTGTCTATACGGTGGGTCTGGCCAGCGGGCCGGGCTTCGTCGCCTCATTGACGCGTGAAGGGCTGCGCAACAACCTGGCTGCCCTGGCGGTGCTGGCCATTGCCGCGCTGATCGCGGCCGGGGCCCATATGGCGCTCAGCCTGCAGGCGCCGGTCACGGCCGGGCTCTACGCGGGCGCGTTGACCAACACACCGGCGCTGGCCGCGGTGATCGAGACCGCCAGCAGTTCGATGCCAGCCGCAGCGTCCGGCGCTGCGGTGGCTGATCCGACCGTGGGCTACTCGGTTGCTTACCCGATGGGCGTGCTGGGCGTTATCTTGGTGGCCTATGCGCTGCAAGGGCTGTGGAAGATCGACTACCGCGCCGAAGCCAGGCGGCTGCGCGGCACCAGCTATCTGGTAGAGCAGGAGATCAACAACGTCACGCTGCATGTCACCCGCCTCCAGGCCACGCAGGAGACCGTTCAGCAACTGTTGAATCGGCATCATTGGCACGTGGTCTTCAGCCGCATCATGCACGAGGACCATGAGCACCTGGTAACTGGGGAAACGCGCTTCGAGTTGGGCGACAGGGTCAGCGTCATCGGCGACCCTCATGAGGTGGCAGCCGTGGCGGCTGTCCTGGGCGAGCAGATTGATGAGCACCTGGCTCTGGATCGCAGCCACTACGACTTCCGCCGGATTTTCCTCTCCAAGCCGGCCCTTGCTGGCCAGCGGATCAAGGATCTGCAACTGCCCGCGCGCTACGGGGCCATCATCACCCGCGTGCGGCGGGGGGATGTGGACCTGCTGGCCGATGGAGACATGGTGCTGGACTTGGGCGACCGGGTGCGGGTGGTGGCCCCGCGCGAGCAGATGAACGATATCTCCAAGCTGTTCGGCGATTCGTACAAGGCGCTGAGCGAGATTGACCTGCTGTCGCTGGGTGTGGGGCTGGTGCTGGGCCTGCTGCTGGGCAAGATCGAGTTTACCCTGCCAGGCGGCAGCAGCTTTGCGCTGGGCAACGCCGGCGGCCCGCTGATCGTCGGCCTGATCCTGGGCGCGATCCGTCGCACCGGCCCGCTGGTCTGGACCATGCCTTACAGCGCCAACCTGACCGTGCGCCAGCTGGGTCTGATCATGTTGCTGGCCAGCATCGGTCTGCGCTCCGGCTACACCTTCGTTGAGACGCTCAGCCAGGGAGGAGGCGTGCAGCTCTTCGTCGCCGGCGCGGTGATCTCCTGCGCCACGGCCTTCCTGACTCTGTTGGTAGGCTACAAGCTGTTCAAGATCCCCTTTGGCCTGCTGATGGGCATGCTCTCCGGCATCCATACCCAGCCCGGGGTGCTGGGCTTCGCGGTCGATCAGTCACATGACGAGCTGCCCCACGTGGGCTACGCGCTGATGTTCCCCATCGCCACCATCGGCAAGATTTTGCTGGCGCAGGCGTTGTTGTTGCTCTTGGCTTCGTGACTCGTAATGCGTAATGCGTAATGCGTAACCCGGATGGGTGCGAGGTGGCTTGCTGGCGTGTTTCTGTGTGCTTGGGCCGGTCTTTGACCGCGCCTGCCGGCAGTAACACGTAACACGTAACTCGTAACTCGTAACCCGGATGGGTGCGAGGTGGCTTGCTGGCGTGTTTCTGTGTGCTTGGGCCAGAACGCCGCCCGGCGCGGCGGCTAACTCACAGACCACCATCACCGCCACTCAAAGACCCCTCCCGCGGCCTCCGGGTTACGAGTTACGCATTACGCATAACGTCCAACCCGCAACCCAGACACAACTCTCACCATTCCGGTTACGAGTTACGCATTACGCATTACGCATTACTCCAACCCGCAACCCAGACACAACTCTCACCATTCCGGTTACGAGTTACGCATTACGCATTACCCACACCGTCGCGCCCTGGGGATGTTCGGCCAGGGGCAGCGCGCCTCCCACCACCGCAGCTTCTGCGCCGCTCCACAGCTCGGTGAAGCGCGCGCCGTCGGGGATGCCGCCGTGGGCCACCGGCAGCGGGCTGGCTGGCCGCGGCTGCTGGCCGCGGTGGGCAATGACCAGCACGCGCTGGCTGGCTGTGGCCCGCTGATAGGCGATGCTGTCCCGCTCCACGGCCAGCAGTTGGAAGCCGCCCCGCTGCAAAGCCTCTGAGCTGCGCCGCAGATGGATCAGCGTGCGGTAGAAGTCCAGCAGACCGCGGTTCCAGCGCCGCTCCTCCCAGACCATGCAGCCGCGCGAGCCCAGCTGCGGCAGGTCGCTCAGGCCGATCTCGTCGCCGTAATACAGGCTGGGGACGCCGGGGAAGGTGAGCAGCAGGGCGGCGGCCAGCCGGTGCAGCGCCTCGTTGTCGCCCACCTGCGTCTGGATGCGCGGCGTGTCGTGGCTGGCCAGCAGATTGAACTGTTGCAGGGCCACGGCCCAGGGGATGGCCGCCAGGCGGCTTTGCCAGCCCGCGGCCAGCGCGGCCGTGGGGAAGGGCTGCGGCGAGGAGATGCTGTCGTCCATCCCCCAGGCGCCCTGACGATAGCCTTGCAGCCAATGACGCAACGGCTTGCTGAAGCCGCTGTAGTTCATCACGCCGTCGAATTGATCCCCCTGGAGCTGGCTGGTGGCGTCGAAAAAGTTCTCGCCCAGCAGATAGGCGTCGGGTCGGGTCTCCTTCACCGCCTGGCGGATGCCCCTGGCCACATCGACGCCCAGTTGGCTGGCGCCCTGCCGGCCCAGCATATTGGCCACATCCACCCGCCAGCCGTCGGCCGAGAAGGGGGGCTGCAGCCAGCGGCGGAAGACCGCGTCCTCGCCCCCGTAGATGCGTCGCCGCAGCTCGGCGCTGCCGTAATTCAGCTTGGGCAACACCCATACCCCCAACCAGGCGGCATACTGCTCTGGGTGCTGGCTGAAGGTGAAAAAAGCCGCCTCAGGCGCGGCCGCGTCGGCGCGGGCCTGCTGGAACCAGGGATGCCAGTAGCCGCAGTGGTTGGGCACAATGTCCAGCAGATAGCGCATCTGCCGCTGGTCCAGCGCTGCCCGCAGGCTGGCCAGCGCCGCATCGCCGCCGAAATGCCGGTCCACATGCTCATAGTCGATGACATCGTATTTGTGGTTGGAGGGCGCGCTGAAGATCGGGTTGAGATAGAGCGCGTTGACGCCGAGCTGCTCGACATAATCGAGATGTTGAACGATTCCTTGCAGGTCGCCGCCAAAAAAGACCAGCGGAAAGGGGGTGTCGTCCGGCGGCAGCGTGCCCCAGGGGAAGGTCTGTGGGCCATGGCCGCGGTACTCATACTCGTGCGGCTGCGGATCGTTGTCGGGGTCGCCGTTGGCAAAGCGGTCGGGGAAGATCTGATAGAAGACCGTCTCATGCAGCCAGGCTGGCGCATCGTAGTCGGCCAACAGCTTGAAATCGGCCGAGTCCAGGGGATCGAAATAGCTGGGACCGGCCGCGTTCAGCCACCAGACGCCATCCTCTGCCTCCAGCGTGAAGCGGTAGTGGACCAACGGCTGATTGATGGGGAGCTCAGCCTGCCACCAGCGGGATGGCGGCGTCGCCTCCTCCGGCGTCATGAGGGTGAAAGCCTGTTCGCCGTCCGGCGCCGTGCGCACGAAGACGCGGCGGATCGGCGCGTCCATGCCGGCGCGCAGGCGGATGCGCACCCTCTCGCCCAGGCGGGGATAGGGGTTGGACACGAAACCATCAGACCCGTCGTGGTGGACGGATTGGAGCCAGGCTGGCAGGTGAGGCATGGCGTCGACTTTCTGTGGGGGCGCGGAAAGCTGTTCGCACGCAAAGGCGCAAAGCCCGCAAAGAAGAAGAAGCTCTGACCTTAGCGTACTTTGCGTCTTTGCGTGCGAAGATTCAGCCTCAGTACTTCTTCACCACGTTGCGATACGTGATCGGCTGGCGGCACTGAAGGATCTGCGAGGCCTCGCGGGTGCGGCGCACGTCGTCCAGGTCGATGGTGGCGATGGCGTAGCCCTCCACTGGCTCCTCCAGGTTGGTGTAGAGCTCGGCGTTGGGGCCGACGATCATGGAGTCGCCGGCGAAGCTGTAGCTGGGTTCCTCGCCGGCCCGGTTGGTGGCCGCGATGAACACGCCATTTTCGCAGGCGCGCGCCACGTTGTAGGCCCGCCAGTGCGCGTCCTCGTCGATCTCCCAGTTGGCGCAGACCGCCACGATCTCCGCGCCGTCCAGCGTCAGGCTGCGCACCGCCTCGGGGAAGGCCAGGTCCCAGCCGATCAGCAGACCGACGCGGCCGGGTCCGTTGCGGAACTCCACATCCCAAACGATGAAGCGGTAGCCATTGCGGAAGGCCAGCTTCTCCTCGCCCTTGAGATGCACCTTGCGGTAGCTGCCCACCAGTTCCCCTTCCGGTCCGAGGAGCACGGCCGCGTTGTAGAGGATGCTCTCCACCCGCTCCTTCAGCACCATGCCGAAGGCGATGTGGACATCGTAGTCGTTGGCGCGCTTGGCCAGCATGTTGACGCTGTGGCCAGGCACGTATTCGGCCAACTCGGTGAAGCGCGGGCCGCACTCATAGCCGGTGGTGGCCAGCTCGGGGAAGACGATCAGGTCGACGGGCTGTTCCTGGCAGATGCGCTCGACGAATTCGGTCATCTTGCGCAGGTTGGCTTCGATATCGCCCAGGGTCGGGGTCATCTGCACCAGGGCGACGGTGATTTCTCGTGTCATTGGGGACTCCAATCAAGTGCGGGCACGGTCGGAGACCGGCCCGAGCGGCGCATGGGTGCGGGCACGGTCGGAGACCGGCCCAAGCGGTGCGTGGGGTTACAGCGCGGCCAGCAGTGCCTCCAGTTCGACGGCGCTCAATCCCGCCCAGCCGAAGCGTTGCCAGTCGGTATAGCCGTTGAGGTTGAATTCCACCCCCTCAGCTTCCAGCAGCATCTGCTGTTCTTCCGGGGCGTGTTCCATGTTGCGGATGCTGACACGGCCCTGGGAGTTGATCACCCGCTGCCAGGGCACGTCCGAGTCGTTCTCCCCGCGCAGCGCGGCCAGCGCCCAGCCCACCGTGCGCGCGGCCCGCGGATGGCCCAACAGCGCGGCCACCTGGCCATAGCTGGCCACTTTGCCCGGCGGAATCTGGCGCACCACGGCGTAGACCTGGTCGAAGAAGGAGGGCATGGGGGATCCGTAATGCGTAATGCGTAACAAGTGACCGGAATTGCGCACGCCCCCTCCGGGTTACGGGTTACTCGTTACGAGTTACGTGACCGGAATTGCGCACGCGCCCTCCGGGTTACGGGTTACTCGTTACTCGTTACGCACCAATCAGCGTTTTCAGCCGCTCCCAATCCTCCGGCGTGTTGGCGTTGGCGAAGCTGCGCCCCTCGCGGTCGAAGATAGCGACCTCGCGGCTTTCCATGTAGCGCACGCGCACGTCGGGGTAGAAGGAGATCATGCGGCGCTGGCCATCCTTCAGCCGCGCCTCGATGGCCGGCAGGCAGTCCTGGCTGTACAGCGCGTGCAGCGGCTCGATAGCCTGGTCGATGCGCGGCGCCACCGCGTCGTAGCCCTCGGTCAACAGCACCATGTAGCGCACCAGCCGGTGATCGATCAGCGGCATGTCGCAGGCGGCGATGAAGGCCCAGCGCCTTTGCACCGCCTGCAGGCCGGCGTGCAGCCCGGCCAGCGGCCCGGCGCCGACAAACTGATCGGCGGTGTGACGCACCGGCAGGTCCGCGTACAGCTCCGGCGTGTTGCTCACCAGCACGATGTCGTCGGAGAGCACCGCCAGGTTGGCCACCACCCGGCTCACCAGCGTCTCTTGGTCAGAGACCGGCAGCAGCGCCTTGTTGGCGCCCATGCGCCGGCTGGCGCCGCCGGCCAGCACGATCACACTGATGGTTTCCACGCTGTACACCACGCACTCAAACAGCGAAAGCGGGCGCCGTCATGACGGCGCCCGCTCGTGAACCTGCCGAATGCCGACGCCGGCCTTAGGCCGTCGCGCCGTGCGCCGCCAGGAACGCCACCGCCTCGCCGACGGTGGTGATCTTCTGCGCCTCTTCGTCGGAGATTTCGCCGCCGAACTGCTCCTCAAAGGCCATGATCAACTCGACCAGGTCCAGAGAGTCGGCGTCGAGATCGTCGCGGAAGCTGGCTTCCATCGTCACGGAGTCCTCATCGACGCCCAGTTGATCGACGATGATGGCGCGCACTGCCTCGAAAATTGCCTCTTGGTTTGCCATGGGGTTAGCCTTCCTTATAATCCTTTGTGTGTTGGTTGGGTGCTGCTATTCTAGCAGTCCTGCCAGAAGCTGTCAATTTCCCCGGCGCACAGCACCGCCAGGTTTTGACAAGCCGCGCGCCCGCGGGTAAGATTCCCGACGCCGGTGCTGCGGCAGTCGTAGTAACACCCCCGGCGCAACCAAGTTACGGGAGTATCGCTGTTGGATCATCAGGCGCGCAAGGCCGACCACATTCGCATCAACCTGGAAGAAGCGGTCACTTTTCCCCGGCTGACCACCGGCCTGGAACGCTATCGCTTCGTCCATCAAGGGCTGCCGGAGTTGGATCTGGCGGCTGTCGATCTGCGCAGTCCGCTGCTGGGCAAGGTGCTGGGCGTTCCGCTGCTGATCTCCTCCATGACCGGCGGCACCGAACAGGCTGAACTGATCAACCGCCGCCTGGCGGCCGGCGCTCAGGCCCGCGGCATCGCCATGGGCCTGGGCTCGCAGCGCACCGGGCTGGAGCTGGCCGCCACCGCGGAGTCGTTTCGGGTGCGCCGCGAGGCCCCTGACATCCTGTTGCTGGCCAACCTGGGCGCGGTGCAGCTCAACAAAGGCTACGGCGTCGACCACTGCCGCCGCGCCGTGGAGATGATCGAGGCTGATGCGTTGATTCTGCACCTGAACCCGCTGCAAGAGGTGTTGCAGGCCGACGGCGACTGGCACTGGGCGGGCTTGCTGGCCAAGATCGAGGAAGTCTGCCGCGGGCTGGGCGCACCGGTGGTGGTCAAGGAGGTGGGCTGGGGCATCAGCGCCAGCCTGGCCCGCGATCTGGCCGCGGCCGGCGTGGCCGCCATCGACGTGGCCGGCGCGGGCGGCACCAGTTGGAGCGAGGTGGAATATCACCGGGCGCCGACCGAACGGCTGCGCCGGCTGGCCCGCACCTTTGCCGACTGGGGCATTCCCACGGCCGAGAGTTTGACCACGGTGGGAGCGGCCCTTCCCCACCTGCCGCGCATCGCCAGCGGCGGCATTCGCGACGGCATCGACGTGGCCAAGTGCCTGGCCTTGGGCGCCAGTGCGGCCGGCCTGGCCTCCCCCTTCCTCAAGGCCGCGGTGCAATCGGTCGAAGCGGTGGTGGATACCATCGACGCGCTGGCCGACGAGCTGCGCATCGCCATGTTCTGCGCCGGCGCCGGCGACATAGCCGCCCTGCGCGAGCCGGGTCGGCTGGTGCTGGCAAACCCGTGAGACGTAACTCGTAACCCGTAACTCGTAACTCGTAACTCGGAATCCGCGCCCGGTAGCCCGCAACTCGTAACCCGTAACCCGGAACCCGGAACCCGTGACCTGTGACCCGCAGTCCGTAACCCGTGACCCGGAATTCGTAACCCGTGACCTGTGACCCGTAACCAGTAACTCGTAACTCGAAATCCGTGCCCGGTAGCCCGTAGCCCGTAACCCGTAACCCGTAACCGGAATTCGTGACCTGTGACCCGCAGTCCGTAACCCGTGACCCGGAATTCGTGACCCGTGACCCGCAGTCCGCAACCCGTGACCCGGAATTCGTGACCCGTGACCCGCAGTCCGCAACCCGTGACAGAAAACATCTGACCCAAAACATCTGACACGTCCCACCTGACACGTCACACACCCCCGTTAAAAAAAGACCTCGCCCGCGATTCCGGGTTACGCATCACGCATCACGCATTACTCCCACATACCCCATGATCCAAGACCACTTCGCCCGCTACCTTCCCTTGATCGAAGCCGAAATGCGCCGCGTGATCGGCGATGCCCCCGGCGTCTATGCCGGCCACTACGGCATGTTGCGCTACCACATGGGCTGGGTAGACGCCCAGATGCAGCCGGCCGCCGTCAACGGCGGCAAGCGCATCCGGCCTGTGCTCTGCCTGCTGGCCTGTGAGGCGGTCGGCGGCGCGGGCGATCATGCCCTGCCGGCCGCGGCCGCGGTCGAGCTGCTGCACAATTTCTCGCTGATTCACGACGACGTGGAGGATGACAGCCCGACGCGGCGCCACCGCCCCACGGTCTGGGCGCTGTGGGGGGCGCCGCAGGCCATCAACGCCGGCGACGCCATGTTCACCCTGGCCCGACTGGCGCTGCATAGGCTCAGCGCCTGTTCGGTAGCGCCGGCCACGGCCTTGGAGGCCAGCAGGATCTTCGACCACGCCTGCCTGCGGCTGACGGAGGGGCAATATCTGGACATGTCCTTCGAGAGCCGGCTGGATGTGACGGTGGACGAGTATCTGACCATGATCGGCGGCAAGACCGCGGCCCTGCTCGGCGCCAGCCTCGAGCTGGGCGCGCTGCTCGGCGGCGCAGACGAGGCCGGCCGCGGCCACCTGGCCGACTTTGGCCGCAGCCTGGGGCTGGCCTTTCAGATGCAGGACGACATTTTGGGCATCTGGGGCGACGAGGTCATCACCGGCAAGTCGGCCGCCAGCGATATCCTGACCCGCAAGAAATCGCTGCCGGTGGTCTATGCGCTGGAGAACCCGCGGGTGGGCGGGGAACTGCGCGCCCGCTATGCCCGGCCCATCGGGGCAGAGGATGTGCCCGCCGTGCTCGAACTG
>JAKQCW010000283.1 GCA_029558955.1 Chloroflexota bacterium | reverse complement strand
CCGCAGCCCTCGCGCCAGCCGTTGGTTTCGTCGTACTTGAGCATGATCTACGCCAGAAAAACTGAAACGCGCGGCCGGGCGCGTCATCGCTCACGCTGCGGGTGACGGTCGCGTCCGTCCACACATACATCTGCAACAGCTTGGCGAGCCGTGGGTTCCCGGCGTTGTGCTGGTGCTCACGGCCGCGGCTAAGCTCTTGCAGATGTACGTTTGGCCCGACACGCCCACCCGCAGCGCGAGCGCCGACACCCCCGGCCGCGCGTTCCAGTTCTTTTGGGGCTAGTAGACCATGTTGAAGTACACCCAGGCCGAGGGCTGGCGTGAGGGCTGCGGGTGCTCCGGCAAGCCGCTGTCCAAAGTCAGCCTTCCGGCCGATGGCGCACCGGTGATCTTCGTGACGCCGACCGCGCAGTATGTCGTCGTCAACGGCCACCGCTACCATGCCAAGCCCGGCTTGATTGCGGTGGACGTGCGCGATGGCGACATTGCCGCGCTGGGCAACCGCGCGCGGCGGGCAAGCGACACCGAGCTAACGCGCCTGACCGGCTATCGGAGCCGAGCGTGAGCAAAAAGCGCAAGCGCGGCCTGCCTGTGGTGCAGGAGAGCCAAGTCACAATCCAGGCTGCGCCTGGCGATATTCCCGCGCCCCCCGATGTTGCCGTTGGCGCGCCGGCTGATCTGGCAAGGCCCTACCTGGCTGCCAACATCAACGCCTATATGGCAATGCTCAGCGCGTTGCCGCAGGCGTTTGACGATCTGTCCAAGCAGTTCGGCATCGACATCTATGACCAGATGTTGACCGATAGCGAGGTTGCCGCGTCGCTTGATGTGATCGTCTACGCCGCCGTCGCCACCCCGCCCGTGGTTGATGCGGCCCTTACTCCCGATGATCCAGATTACGACATTGCGGTCATGGTTGCGGACTTCATTCGCGACATGTTGGATGGGTTGACAATTTCATTGCAAGACACCCTGCGCGTGTTGGTGCGTCAAGCCCTGGCATACGGCACCGCGCTG